>DASVSV010000456.1:0-26545 GCA_036387915.1 Thermoanaerobaculia bacterium | reverse complement strand
ACGGCCTGGTCGACCAGTGGTTCATCCTCGAGACGGCCGAGCCGGTGATGGCTCCAATCTCCGCACACCTGCAGGGCGCGCTGCTCGTTCACTCCGACGACACGTTGCGCATCTCCTCCCCGGAGCATCGCTTCGAGCTCGTGCTCTCGAACGACGCGCGCAAGGCGCCGGCGGACGGCACACTCACCACGCGGGTGGTCGGCATCGGACTCTCCCGCAACACGGCGGAGAGCACGAACCTGCGCATCTCCAATGAGGCTCGCGCGGTTCGCATCGGGACTACGTGTGAGGGATGCGACGTGCTGAATCCCGATCCGGGCACGGGCGGCGCGGGCGGCTCGTGCGCTTCCGGCGGAGACGGCGCCACGCAATGCAGCGCGAGCTACGGCAGCAATAGCTGCTCGATCAGTTGCACGACCGGCTACTACGCGTGCTGCAACGCGCTGCCGGGCTCCGCGTCCTGCCGCTGCGTCAGGCAGTAGCGCGCGCTACCACATCATCCCGAGCTGCAGCCGCGCTGCCTCGGACATCATGCTGCGGTCCCAGACCGGGTCGAACACGACCTCGACCTCCGCGTTCTTCACGCCGGGCAGGTTCTCGACTTTCATCTTCACGTCGCCGGCCAGGACCGGGCCCATGCCGCAGCCGGGGGCGGTCAGCGTCATCTTGATCTTGACGTTCTTGCCGCCCTCTTCCGCTTCCTCGAGCTCGCAGAGATAGACCAGGCCGAGGTCGACGATGTTGACCGGGATCTCGGGATCGAAGCAGGTCTTGAGCTGCTCCCACACGAGCTCTTCCAGCTTCTCCGGCGTCAGCTCTTCCGCCTTGACGTCGGTGGCCGCGTTCGGCGCCTTGCCGATGGCCTCGACTTCGTCGCCGGAGATGCGGACCATCAGGCCGCGGTCGGTGATCAGCGTGTACGTGCCGCCGAGGGACTGCGTGATGGTGGCCTGCGCACCCTTCGGTACGAGGACCTTCTCCCCGCTGGGGATCATGATGGCCTCGGCGTTGCGGCTGAAGGTGATCTCTTCTCTCATCTCGTCCTCACTCCGTGCTCACCTTCTCGTCTGCTTTGCCCTCGAGGGCACTCCGTAGCGTATGCCACGCCAACGTCGCGCACTTCACGCGGGCCGGAAACTCGCTCACTCCCGAAAACGCGGCCAGACGGCCGAGGTCGGAGGCGCTGAGTCCGCTGGCGTCGCCGGTGACCAGCTTATGAAACGTTTCGAAGAGGCGCTCCGCTTCCTCTTTCGATTTCCCCTTCACCGTCGAGCTCATCACCGACGCCGACGCCTTGGAGATGGCGCAGCCGCTGCCGGTGAAGCTCACCTCGCGGATGGTCTCGCCTTCGGTCTTCAGGAAGACCGTGTAGTGATCGCCGCACAGCGGGTTGTACCCGTCGATGCGTGCGGTGGCGTCTTCCATCTCGCGGAAGTTCCGGGGGTTCTTGTTGTGGTCGAGGATGACCTGCTGGTAGAGCTCTCTTAAATCGGACATTTGTTTTCAGTTCCTCGGAGTTCCTCGGGGTTCCTCGGGAGTTCCCCGGAGAGCTCGGCGCGTCCATACGCCGAGGAACTCCGAGGAACCCGAGGAACCCGAGGAACTGCTTTACCGGAACACCTCGATGACCTTGTGCAGCGCGTCGACGAGTGCGTCGGCCTCTTCGCGCGTGTTGTAGAGACCGAACGACGCGCGGCCGGTGGCCGGCACGTTGAAGCGCATCATCAGCGGCTGCGCGCAATGGTGACCCGTGCGGACGGCGACGCCTTCCTGGTCGAGGATGGTGCCGATGTCGTGCGGGTGCACGCCTTCCAGAACAAACGAAATGACCGCCGCCTTCTCCGCCGCGCGGCCGATGATGCGCAGCCCCTCGATCTCGAGCAGGCGCGCCGTCGCGTACGTCAGCAGATCGTGCTCGTGCGCGGCGATCGCGTCGAGGCCGATGCCGGAGACGTAGTCCAGCGCCGCGGCCAGGCCGATCACCCCTTCGATGTTCGGCGTGCCTGCCTCGAACTTGTACGGCAGCGCGTTGTACGTGGTCTTCTCGTACGACACGGAGAGGATCATGTCGCCGCCGCCCTGCCACGGCGGCATGGCCTCGAGCAGCGCCTGCTTGCCGTACAGCACGCCGACGCCGGTCGGTCCGTAGACCTTGTGCGACGAGAACGCGTAGAAGTCGCAGTCGAGCTCCTGCACGTCGACGTGCAGATGCGGCACGCCCTGCGCGCCGTCGATCAGGACGACGGAGCCGTTCGCGTGCGCCGCGGCGATGATGCGGCGCACCGGGTTGATCGTGCCGAGCGCGTTCGAGGCGTGATTGCAGGCCACGAGCTTCACGCGCGGATTGAGCATCCGCTCGTACTCTTCGAGGTCGACTTCGCCGAGATCGTTGACCGGGATGATGCGCAGCGTGGCGTTCTTCTCCGCGCAGAGCATCTGCCACGGCACGATGTTCGAGTGATGCTCGATCGCGCTGATGAGGATCTCGTCCCCGGCCGCGATGTTCGTGCGTCCCCACGTCTGCGCCACGAGGTTGATGGCCTCGGTCGTCCCGCGGGTGAACACCACTTCCTTGATGTCGCGCGTGTTGATGAAGCGCTGCACCGTGCCGCGCGCGTTCTCGAACTCGATCGTGGAGATCTCGGAGAGATAGTGCACGCCGCGATGGACGTTCGAGTTTTCCTGCGCGTAGTAGCGCACGATGCGGTCGATGACCGCCTGCGGCTTCTGCGTCGTGGCGGCGTTGTCGAGATACACCAGCCGCTTCCCGCGCGCGTTGCGCGAGAGGATCGGAAAGTCGCGGCGGATGCGGTCGACGTCGTACTCGATGTGATGCGCTAAAGCTGTGCTCATCGCGCTTCTCCTCTCCGTTCCGGCAGGCGCTCGGGCATGGCCCGGAACAGCGCGCGGCGGATCTGTTCGCGAACCGGCTCGATTTTCATCCGGTCCACGATCTCGCTGGCGAATGCATAGACCAGCAGGCTGCGCGCCTCTTCCTCCCCGATGCCGCGCGAGCGGAGGTAGAAGAGCGGCTCCTGTTCGATCTGGCCGATGGTCGAGCCGTGGTTGCACTTCACGTCGTCGTTGTGGATCTCGAGCGTCGGCTTGGAATCGACGATCGCGGTCTCGCTGAGCAGCAGGTTGCGGTTGTACTGGCGCGAGACGGTCTTCTGCGCGTCGGGGCGGACGATGATCCGTCCGTCGAAAATGCCGCGGGCCTGCTGATCGAGCACGCCCTTGTAGAGCTCGAGGCTCTCGCAGTGCGGCTTGACGTGGTCGATGACCGTGCGGCTGTCGAGATGCTGCCGGCCGCTGCCGGTGAAGAGTCCGTCCAGCGTCACCGACGCGCCTTCGCCGGCGAGGGCGACGTGCGTCTCGGTGCGCGCGATCGCGCCGCCGATGGCGATGTTGCGCGAGGTCACGTTGGCCGCGCGCTCCTGCTGAATGAACACGCTGCTGACGTGATACGCGTCGAGCGACTCGCACTCGAGGCGGTAGTGATCGACGACCGCACCCTCGCCGGCGACGATCTCCGTCACGGCGTTGGTGAAGTAGCTGCCCGAGCCGACGTACGTCTCGACGATCGTCACCTGCGCGTTGTTGCCGACGACGATGGTGTTGCGCGGATGCGACCAGTAACCTGTCCCGAGCGAAGTCGAGGGACCATCGCCGCGTCCGATGAAGAGCAGGTGAATGAAGCCTTCGACGACGGTGCCGCCGGGGATGCTGATCCGCGCGGCGTCCTGCATGTTGGCCGTGTTGAGCGCGACCATGGCATTGCGCTCCCAGTCGGCAACCGTGACGTCCGACTGCAGCGGATAGATGTTCTCGCCGGAGACGAGCTTTCCGTTGACGAATACGAGCTCGAACAGCGCGTCGCCGTCCAGCGACGCCGGCGACTCGATGTGCTGCGGCGCGTCATCGGTGCGCCACGCGATCTTCTGCACCGGCGCCAGGTTCGTGTAGCGCCACTCCTCGATGCGCGGCGTCGGCCAGCCGAGCTGGCGGAACCGCTCGGCCGCTTCTTCGCGGACAGTCGTCAAGACGCTCACGCCACTTCCTCGATCCAGTCGTACCCCTTCTGCTCCAGCTCCTCGGCCAGCTCTTTGCCGCCCGATTTCACGATGCGGCCGTTGGCCAGCACGTGCACGAAGTCAGGAACGAGGTAGCGCAGCAGGCGCTGGTAATGCGTGATGACCAGCACCGCGTGCGCTTCGGTCCGCAGCGTGTTCACGCCCTCGGCCACGATGCGCAGCGCGTCGATGTCCAGGCCGGAATCGGTCTCGTCGAGGATGGCCAGCTTCGGGTCGAGCACGGCCATCTGGAAGATCTCGTTGCGCTTCTTCTCGCCGCCCGAAAAGCCTTCGTTCACGCCGCGGTTCATGAAGGACTCGTCGAGCTCGACGACCTTCATCTTCTCGCGCGCGAGCTGCAGGAACTCGATCGCGTCGAGCTCCTCTTCGCCGCGATGCTTGCGCACCGCGTTCAGCGCGGCCTTGAGGAAGTAGATGTTGTTCACGCCGGGGATCTCGACCGGATACTGCATCGCCAGGAACACACCCTCACGGGCCCGCTCCTCGGCCGGCAGCTCGAGCAGGTTCTTCCCCTCGAACAGCACCTCGCCCTTCGTCACCTCGTAACGCGGACGTCCCGCCAGCACGTTGGCCAGCGTCGACTTGCCGGAGCCGTTCGGCCCCATGATCGCGTGCACTTCACCTGGATTGATCGTCAGATCGAGACCGCGGAGGATGTCCTTCCCTTCGATTCCGGCGTGGAGATTCTTGATTTCGAGCATTCGTTTCGTATCCCAACTCTGAGCGGAGCGAAGAGTCAACGGCGCCCTCTCGAGGGATGTGCCGCGCTCCAGTACCGCTCCGCACTGCATTCATTCATGTTCTTCGAGGGGGCTCCGTTGATCCTTCGCTGCGCTCAGGATTTTTGACCTGCCTACCCCACCGATCCTTCCAACGACACTCCCAGCAGCTTCTGCGCTTCGACGGCGAACTCCATCGGCAGCTCGCGGAAGACTTCGCGGCAGAAGCCGTTGACGATCATCGACACCGCGTCCTCGGCGCTGAGGCCGCGCTGCTGCGCGTAGAAGAGCTGGTCCTCGCCGATCTTCGACGTCGAGGCCTCGTGCTCCATCGTCGCGGAGGCGTTGCGCACCTCGATGTAGGGGAACGTGTGCGCGCCGCACTTGTCGCCGAGGAGGAGCGAGTCGCATTGCGAGTAATTGCGGGCGTTCTCGGCGCCCTTCATGATCTTCACTTCACCGCGATACGTCTGCTGGCCGTGGCCGGCGGAGATCCCCTTCGACACGATCGTGGAGCTCGTGTTTTTGCCGATGTGGATCATCTTCGTGCCGGTGTCGGCCTGCTGATAGTTGTTCGTCAGCGCCACCGAATAGAACTCGCCGACCGAGTCGTCGCCCTGCAGGATGCAGCTCGGGTACTTCCACGTGATCGCGGAGCCGGTCTCGACCTGCGTCCACGAAACCTTGGCGCGGTTCATGGCCTTGCCGCGTTTCGTGACGAAGTTGTAGATGCCGCCGAGGCCGTTCTTGTCACCCGGATACCAGTTCTGGACCGTCGAGTACTTGATCGTCGCGCCGTCCAGCGCGACCAGCTCGACCACCGCGGCGTGGAGCTGATTCTCGTCGCGCATCGGCGCCGTGCAGCCTTCGAGGTAGCTCACGTACGAGCCCTCGTCGGCCACAATCAGCGTACGCTCGAACTGTCCCGTGTTCGCGGAGTTGATGCGGAAGTACGTCGACAGCTCCATCGGGCAGCGGACGCCCTTGGGGATGTAGCAGAACGAGCCGTCGCTGAAGACGGCGCTGTTGAGCGTGGCGAAGTAGTTGTCCGTGTACGGTACGACCGTACCGAGGTACTTGCGTACGAGCTCCGGATGCTCCTTCACCGCCTCGGAGAACGAGCAGAAGATGATGCCCAGCTTGGCCAGCTCGCCGCGGAACGTCGTGGCCACGGAGACGGAGTCGAACACCGCGTCGACGGCCACGCCGGTCAGGCGCTTCTGCTCCTCGAGCGAGATGCCGAGCTTCTCGAACGTCGCCCGCAGCTCGGGGTCGACTTCGTTCAGCGAGTTGAGCGTCTTCTTCTGTTTCGGCGCGGAGTAGTAGCTCGTGGCCTGGTAGTCGATGGGCGGGTAATGCACGTTCGCCCAGGTCGGCTCCTTCATCGTCAGCCAGTGGCGGTACGAGCGGAGACGCCAGTCCAGCATCCACTCCGGCTCGTTCTTCTTGGCCGAGATGAAGCGGACGATGTCTTCGCTGAGACCGGGAGGGGCCGTGTCCGACTCGATGTCGGTGACGAAGCCGTACTTGTACTCCTGCGATGCGATTTCCTGAATCTCGAGGTTGCTCATGATGCTGCCTCTCGGGGGGCCAGTTGCTGCTTGTCGATTACAGGAATCGGCATGCCGCCGCGGACGAGATCGCCCAGCGTGACCTGTTCGAAAGCTCCTTTGATTGCGCGGTTGATGCCGAACATGAACCTTCGCGACGGGCACGCCACGCGGATCGCGCAGGTCGCGTTCCCGTCGTGGTCGTACGTCTCGCATTCGGTCAGGTCCCACGGACCTTCCAGCATCTCGATCAGATGGCCGAGGGTGACGCTCTCCGCGTCACCGTCGAAGACGTAGCCGCCGGCCACGCCGCGGTGCGAATTGAGCAGCCCCGCGTGATGCAGGATCTTCAGCACCTTCGTCACCGCCGGAACCGGCAGGTGATAGAACTCGGCGATCTCGCGGGCGGAAGTCACCTGCCCCGCGTTACGGGCCAGATAGACGCCTGCGAGCAGGCCATAGTCGGTGAGTCTGGAGATCTTCAGCATCTGTTTTCGTGTACGGCGGCGAAACAGTACAACATCGGTACGGTATGCACAACCGATGCTGAATGCTGAATGTTTCCGGGGAGAAGGTCTGAATGGATACTGGTTGCTGGTTACTAGTGCGTCCTGGTTCTGGTTAGAGGCACAAGCAACCAGTCACCAGCAACCAGCAACTACTTCTTCAGCCGCGCGGAGCCTTGTCCGACCCATTTCTCCGGCCGTCGCCGGGGCGCGCGCCACTCACGGAGCGCTCCTTGAGCTCGTCGCGGCTCTGGACCTTGCGGTGGGTGGCGGGATCGGGCTTCGGCGCGTCCTTCGGGTTGTGGCTGGGGCCGCCGGTATTGGTTTGATCTTTTGGCATCGGTTGATGTCCTCCAGTGTTTACCCGTTCGCAAGATCAGGGCCTGTCGCAATGGCACCCCGCTTGCGATACGAACAGGCAAGGTGCCTATGAAAAACAAGCTGATTTATCCGCTGATATTCGTTGTTTTCGGGGTGGCGTGCGGGGGTGACGACGGAGTGCGACGCGGCAGTCAGCAGGGCTACGAAGTCGTGCAGGAAGGCTCCGCGTCCGGCGTCACGTCCACCATCCAGGGTCCCGGCGAAACACTACCGCCGCTGACCGGTACGAACGCCGACACCACCACTGCTTTTTCCATCGACCCGAACGCTGTGGCCGGGGCTCCGGCTCCGCAGCAGACGCCGGGAACGCTGGCCGGTGCGATGCCGTCGTATCCGCCGCCGATGACCTCGTCGACGACGCGGCCGCCGGTCAACTACACGCCGCCGGCGCAGCAGGCGCAGCCGGTCACACGCATGCCGTCGTCCCAGCCGCGTACGCAGCCGTCGCCGTCGTACCAGCAGCCGCAGCAGCGGTCCGTGCAGCAGGAGCCGGCTCAGCAGCCGCCTGCGCAGCAGCAGCCGCCCGCGGCCGATCCGGCCGTGACGCAGCCGCCGACCAGCACGGCTCCGCCGCCGACGCAGACCGCGCCGCAGCAGGAGGCGGAATCGGACCAGGAACAGGAGGAGGAAGCGGAAGAACCGCCTCCTCCGACGACGACGGACACGCGCGGACAGTAGGTCACGCTAGAATGCGCGGCCTATGTCGCGCGTGACGTTTCAGTCCCTGATCCTCAAGCTCCAGAACTTCTGGGCCGAGCGGGGCTGCATCATCGAGACTCCGCTCGACCTCGAAGTCGGAGCCGGCACGATGCACCCCGCCACGTTCCTCCGCGTGCTCGGCCCCGAGCCCTGGAACGTCGGTTACGTCCAGCCCTCCCGCCGCCCCGCCGACGGCCGCTACGGCGACAACCCGTTCCGCCTCGGCAAGCACTATCAGTTTCAGGTCATCCTCAAGCCCTCGCCGCTCGAGGTGCAGGACCTCTATCTCGACTCCCTCCGCGCCCTCGGGCTCGACCTCACCAGGCACGACATCCGCTTCGAGGAAGACAACTGGGAATCCCCCACCCTCGGCGCCTGGGGCGTCGGCTGGCAGATCCTCCTCGACGGCATGGAGATCTCGCAGTTCACGTACTTTCAGCAGGCCGGCGGCCTCGACCTCGCGCCGATGTCGGCCGAGATCACCTACGGCCTCGAACGTCTGACGATGTTCCTGGCGCGCCAGGCCTCGGTGTACGACATCGACTGGACACCGGGCGTGCCGTACGGCTCCGTGCGCAAGCAGGACGAGTACGAGTTCTCGAAGTACTACTTCGAGCAGGCCGACGTCGACATGCACTGGAAGCTCTTCGAGATGTACGAGGGGGAGTCGCGCCGCTGTCTGGACGCGAAACTGGTGCTCCCCGCCTACGAATGGACGCTCAAGTGCTCGCACGTCTTCAACACGCTCGACGCGCGCGGTGCCGTCTCCGTCACCGAGCGCGTCGGCGTCATCAAGCGCGTGCGCGACCTGGCCGTGCGCTGCGCCGAGCAGTACCTCGAAGCGCGGCGCGAGCTCGGGTTCCCGCTGCTGCAGGCAAGCAATGGCTGATTATTTTTTCGAGCTGCTCACCGAAGAGATCCCGGCGTGGATGCACGACGCGGCCATGGCCACGCTCCGCGACCGCCTCGGCAAACTGGCCACGGAGCTCGGCAGCGATGCGAACGGAGTGACGGTCAGCACGACGCCGCGCCGCATCGTCTTCCTGCTCAAGAACCTCCGCCTCCGCGAAGAGGACCGCGAGCAGGAGGTGAAAGGGCCGCCCAAGAAGGCCGCCTTCGACGCCGGCAATCAGCCGACCCAGGCCCTGCACGGCTTCCTGAAAAAGCAGAACGCCACGCTCGACGACGTCATCGACAGCGGCGACGCGTACGTGATGATCCGCAGGAAGGTCACCGGCCGCGAGACGTCCGCCGTGCTGCAGGAGCGGATCCCGGAGCTCATCGAAGGCATCCGCTGGCCGAAGATGATGCGCTGGGGCAAAGGGGAGCATTCGTACATCCGCCCCATCCACTCCGTCGTCTCCATTCTCGAAGGAGAGCATCTCCCGATCGCGATCTTCGGGACGCGGTCCGGCGTGCAGACCATCGGTCACCGCACGCTGTCGCAGCGCAAGCCGTTCAACGTCGCCTCGTACAACGACTACGTGACGAAGCTCGAGTTGCAGCGCGTGATCGTCGACCCGCTGCGCCGCCGCGAAGTGATGGTGCACCGCGCCCGCTCCCTGGCCATCGAAGTCGAAGGCACCCCCTCGGCCGACGGCTCGATCTGGGCGCAGTGGCAGTACCTCACCGAGTATCCGGGCCTGGTGCGCGCGGAGTTCCGCCGCGACTACCTGGCCCTGCCGGAAGAAGTGCTGGTCACGGTGATGCGCGTGCACCAGAAGCAGCTCCCGATCCGCGACCGCGACGACCGCCTCACGAACTACTTCCTGGCCGTGCTCGACAACGACGCCGATCCCGACGGCAACGCCGCGTACGGAAACTCGTTCGTCACCAACGCCCGCTTCGCCGACGCGCAGTTCTTCTACGAGACCGATCGCCGCCGGAAGCTCGAGGAGCGTCTCGACCAACTCTCCCATCTGCAGTTCCAGGAGAAGCTCGGCAACTATCTCGACAAGACCGGACGCATCGAGCGCATCGCCAGGGGCATCGTCGACGATCCCGACGTCGCACTCGCGGCGCGGCTCTGCAAGACCGACCTCGTCACCGAGATGGTCAAGGAGTTCACCGACCTGCAGGGACGCGTCGGCGGCATCTACGCGCGCGAGGAAGGGCTGCCGGAGAACGTCTGGCAAGCCATCTACGATCACTACCAGCCCGTCAGTCTTGACGACGCGCTGCCGCGCAGTCTCGCCGGCGCCGCGGTCTCGCTGGCCGACCGCATCGACACGCTGGTCGGCTTCTTCTCCGTCGGCGCGAAACCGACCGGCTCGAAGGATCCGTTCGGGCTGCGCCGCGCCGCGCAGGGCGTCGTGCAGATCCTGCTCAACCGCGACAAACGCGAGATCCGGATCGGCATCGACAAGCTGATCGACCTCGGCATCGAGGCGTATCCCGGCAACACGAACGCGAACGTGAAGGACGACCTGCTGGCCTTCTTCGCCGAGCGCGTGCGCACGATCCTCGAGGCCTCGCAGGTCTGGCAGTTTGCATATGACGAGATCGCCGCGGCCATGGAAGCGGGATGGGCGACGTCGCTGACGGATCTCGTCGATCGCATCACCGCCGTCAAGGCCATTCGCGACGAGGCGAACTTCCTCTCCGTGCTCGACTCGGCGAAGCGCATCGCCAACATCACCGAGGGGCATGCGGAGACGGAGCCCAATGCGGCGCTGTTCGAGCACGACGCGGAGAAGTCGCTGTTCGATGAGCTCGTCGTCCTGAAAGTCACCGATGCGATTCTGGCGCGCGACTATCAGGGCGCGCTCGCCGCGTTCGCGTCGCTCGCGCCGGAGTTGGAGACGTTCTTCAAGGACGTAATGGTCAACGTGGAGGACGAGGCGGTGCGGCGCAACCGCATGTCGCTGCTCCGCAAGGTCGGCGGCGCGGTCCGGCAGATCGCCGATGTGACAAAGATCGTCGTCGACCGCCGCGACTACCGAGCGTGACTCGCCGCCTCCCTCTCCTCCTTCTTCTTCTCTGCGCGCTGATCGCGTGCAGGAAGGAGGCGCCTCCGCCGGCGGCCGCGCCGAAGGCCGCGGCTCAGCGCGCGCCGGAGCCCGACACCGACGCGGACAATCTCCTCAACTTCGCGTACGGCGGTTCGGTCGTGTCGCGCACCGGCGAGCTGAATCTCGAGTCGTCCGCCGTGCACGCCATCGACGGATTCATCGGCTCGGTCTTCGCCTGCTCCCCCGGCTCGCCGCGCGAGACGCTCGTCTACTCGCTCCTCGCACCGGCCGCGGTGACGCAGGTCGGCGTCACGCCGGGCAAGGTCGACGTGCCGGCGCGCGTGCGCTTCGACACGTCGATGGACGGCTGGCGCTGGACCGAGGTCGCCACCGTCAAGCCGGAAGCGGGCGATACGCGCCAGCTCTGGAGCATCAAGGAAACGGTTGCGCGCTACATCCGCGTGCAGCCGCTCGACGACAAGTACTACATCCGCCTCCGCGGCATTCACGCCATCGGCCGCGAGCTCGAGCCGCCGTCGACGCCGTCGTTCGGCGGCTGCTGGACCATCAACGGCAACCCCGCGCAACTGACGCAGGAAGGTGCGCGCATCACCGGCGTCATCGCCACCGATCCACCGACTTACCTCGACGGAGGAACGGACAACCGCGTCGGCATGGTGATGTGGATGCAGGGCCCGATGTGGGGCTACGCCGCCCTCACGCGCACGCCGGACGGGCAGCAGATCACCGGCCTCAAGTTCCACGAGGAGATCGACTCGCGCAACGTGGGCGAGGGATGGTTCGGCGAGAAGTGCAGCGGGGCCGGCTCCCAGCCGGCCGGCAGGATGCCGGCACCACAGGGCTTCCTCCAGCGCATGCGCCGTTACTCCGCGTATGGGCTCGCTTACGACTCCAACGGGCGCCTGCTCGTGGACCTCTCCCGCTCCGCGCTCGACGCGATGAAAACGCTGAACCCGCGGCGCATCGTCGTGCGCGAGTTCCGCTTCGACACGCCGCAGCAGAACCAGGCTTACGCGAAGGCGAAAGCTGACGCGCTGCGCGTCCACTTTCCCAACGCAACCTTCGAAGTCGCGGCGGACCAGTGGGACGGGCCTCCGGTGGGTGCGGCACTGCAGCGCGTGCTCGCGAGTCGCGTCGATATAATCCCGGCGCAATGACGACTTACGTCTACTACTTCGGTGACGGCCACGCGGACGGCAACGCCAAAATGAAGGACGTCCTCGGCGGCAAAGGCGCGGGCCTCGCCGAGATGACGAACATCGGCGTCCCCGTTCCTCCCGGCTTCACCATCTCCACCGCCGTCTGCACGTACTTTTACGACCACGACAAAACGTATCCGCCCGAGCTGCAGCAGGCCGTCGCGGAGAACCTGGCGCGCGTCGAAGAGTCCGTCGGCCGCAAGTTCGGCGATCGTGGCAAGCCGCTGCTCGTCTCGGTGCGCTCCGGCGCCCGCGCGTCGATGCCCGGCATGATGGACACGATCCTCAACCTCGGCCTCAACGACGAGACCGTGGAAGGACTGGCGCAGTCGTCCGGCGACGAGCGCTTCGCGCTCGACTCGTACCGCCGCTTCATCCAGATGTATTCGGACGTCGTCCTCGAGATCGACCGCGAGCACTTCGAGCACGAGCTGCACGCGCTGCGCGAGCGCGCCGGCGTGAAGACCGACGCCGAGATCCCCGCGGCCTCGCTGCGCGAGCTCGTGGCCACGTACAAGAACATCGTCCGCGAGCGCGGCAACCGCGACTTCCCGCAGGACGTGCACGATCAGCTCTGGGGCGCCATCGGCGCCGTGTTCAACTCCTGGAACAACCAGCGCGCCATCACCTATCGCAAACTGAATGCGATCCCCGACGACTGGGGCACCGCCGTCAACGTGCAGTCGATGGTCTTCGGCAACATGGGCGACGACTGCGCGACCGGCGTCGCCTTCACGCGCAACCCGTCGAACGGCGAGAAGAAGTTCTTCGGCGAGTACCTCCCGAACGCGCAGGGCGAAGACGTCGTGGCCGGCATCCGCACGCCGCTGCCGATCTCGAAGGCGCAGGTCGTGGGCGATGAGAAATCGCTCGAAGAATCGCTGCCCGAGGTCTACGAGCAGCTCGTCGACGTCTACAAGAAACTCGAGTCGCACTACCGCGACATGCAGGACATCGAGTTCACCATTCAGTCGCGCAAGCTGTACCTGCTGCAGACGCGCACCGGCAAGCGCACCGGCTTCGCCGCGGTGAAGATCGCCTGCGACATGGTGGACGAGCAGTTGATCACGAACACCGAGGCCGTCGAGCGCGTCGAGGCGGGACAGATCACGCAGATGCTCGCGCCGGTCTTCGACGCGAAGGAAAAGGACAAAGCGCTGAGCGGCGGACGTTCCCTCGGACGCGGACTTCCCGCCGGACCTGGCGCCGCGACAGGACAGATCGCGTTCAACGCCGACAATGCCGTGCGCATGGCCAAGGACGGTCCGGTCATCCTCGTGCGCATTGAGACGTCGCCCGAGGACATCGCCGGCATGCACAGCGCGGCCGGCATCCTCACCACGCGCGGCGGACTCACCTCGCACGCCGCCGTCGTCGCGCGCGGCATGGGACGCCCGTGCATCGTCGGCGCGGGCGCGTTGAAGGTCGACTATCAGAAGGGCGAGCTGCGCAGCGAAGGGCACGAGCCGCTCGAAGAAGGCGACTGGGTGTCGATCGACGGCACCACCGGCGAGATCATCGGCGGCAAGCTCGCCACGCGGCCCTCGGAAGTCGTGCAGGTGCTGCTCGAAGGATCGATGAAACCGGAGGAGTCGGAGACCTTCCGCAACTTCGACCGCCTGCTGAAATGGGCCGACGAGATTCGCACGATCGGCATCCGCACCAACGCCGACACGCCGAACGACGCGCGCGTGGCGCGGCTCTTCGGCGCGCACGGCATCGGCCTCTGCCGCACCGAGCACATGTTCTTCGCGGAAGAGCGCATCCTGCGCGTGCGCGAGATGATCCTGGCGCGCGACGAAAAAGGGCGACGGCGCGCGCTCGCGGAGCTGCTGCCGTTTCAGGCCGCGGACTTTGAAGGGATCTTCCGCGAGCTGCCGGGCATGCCCGTCACCGTGCGCCTGCTCGACCCGCCGCTGCACGAGTTCCTGCCGCAGACCGAGGCGCAGATCTCCAGCGTCGCGCGCGAGATGAACTGGGGCTTCGTCGAGCTGCGCAACAAAGTGAACCAGCTCCACGAGACCAATCCGATGCTCGGCCACCGCGGCTGCCGCCTCGGCATCACCTTTCCCGAGATCTACGAGATGCAGGTGCGGGCGATCTTCCAGGCCGCGTGCGCTGTGAAGAAGTCGGGCGTCGACGTGTTCCCCGAGGTCATGATCCCGCTGGTCGGCGCGACGAAGGAACTGCAGATCACCACCGAGATGACGCATCGCGTCGCGAAGACCGTGATGGAGGAGACCGGCGTACAGGTCGACTACCTCGTCGGCACGATGATCGAGATCCCGCGCGCCGCGCTGATCGCGGAGAAGCTCGCCGAGACGGCGCAGTTCTTCTCGTTCGGCACGAACGACCTCACCCAGATGACGTTCGGCTACTCGCGCGACGACGCCGGCACGTTCCTCCCGGATTACGTCGACAAGAAGATCCTGCCGAAGGACCCGTTCGAGTCGATCGACCAGGAAGGTGTCGGCCAGCTCGTCAAGCGCGGCACCGACGACGGACGCGGCGCGAACCCGAAGCTCAAGGTCGGCGTGTGCGGCGAGCATGGCGGCGACCCCGAGTCGATCCGCTTCTTCCGCGCCTGTGGCCTCAACTACGTCTCGTGCTCACCGTACCGCGTCCCCGTCGCCCGCCTCGCGGCCGCGCAGGCGGAGCTGGAGCAGAAGGCGTACGAGGGCTGAGGCGCTTTGTCGTCGAGACGTGGGGACAACAGCGCATCCCTTTTTCGTTGCTTGATAGCCGCCGAAGGCGGCGACAGAACATAGCACCCGGCTTCAGCCGGGTGACCCAGCGTGTACGAAGGTGAGCCCGCGAAGGCGGGCGGCAGACGGACCCCCTGTCGCCCGCCTTCGCGGGCTCACCTTGCTTTATCGCAGTCACACCCGGCTGAAGCCGGGCGCTACGTTCTGTCGCCGCCTACAGCGGCTGCCGCAGTGCGTGTGCGTGGTCATGGCCGCGGGTCACGGCGGCGCGGTTCTGCGGAGCTAAACCACTTCGCCCGCGTCTTCGCGCTTTTCCTTCCAGCGGTGCCACAGCCAGAAGCCGACCGCGATGGCCACGACGACGATCATCACGTAGATTTCCAGGTGCTCCACTCGGCCGAGGAGTCGCTCGATGGCGCGGCCGAAGTAGTAGCCGGCGGCGGTGATGATGGCCGCCCAGAGCGCGCAGCTCACCGCCTGGTAGATGAAGAACTTCACCAGGCCGATGCGCGACATGCCGATGATCACCGCGCAGGTGATGCGCAGCCCGTAGAGCCACTGCGTGAGGATGATCGCCGCCGCGCCGTAACGCTCGAACACGCGTACGCCTTTGCCGAAGTGGCGCTTCATGCGCGGGAAGCGGTCCAGCAGCCGCACGCCGTGCACGCGGCCGAGCCAGAACCAGAAGATGTGTCCTACATACGCGCCCGCGAACGCCACCACGAACACCGCCATCGGATCGAGGTACTGGCGCGACGCGAAGAAGCCGGCGACGATGAGAATGGCCTCCCCTTCGAGGAAGCAGCCCACGAAGATGGCCAGATATCCGAAGTCCTGCAGAAGGGATTCGGGCGACATTCAAGCCTCGCCTGCTGCAAAATTCGGGGCGGCCTGGAAATTGTGGCGGTCCGGCCGCACATTAGGGATGTCATGAAACGCGCACTTTGCCTCTTCGTGGTCCTCGCTTTGCCCCTCGCGGCCGAGGAAACGAAGCAGCAGCCGGCCGATGCCGCACCGCGGACGCAGCCTGCCCCGCAGGCGCAGCCCGACTCGCCGCTCGTCGCGGCCGCGAAGCGCGGCAACCGCCTCGGACGCAAGCCCGCGGCGACCGTCATCACCAACGAGACCCTCAGGCAGTCCGGCGCAAACGCGCACGTCACCACCACCAGCGCGCAGCGTCCTCTCGTGCTCCCGCCCAACCTCCCGGCCCCGCGCCCCACTCCCGAGATGCAGGCCGACGCCGCGAAGGCCGCCCGCAACAAGGTGCTCGCCGAAGAAGCCGCGAAGAAGCAGAAGGCGGACGCGGAGAAGGCCGGCAAGGAAGCGAAAGCCGCTGCCGCCGCCGAGGATGGCTACGACGGGGGAGAGGACGACGCCGACCAATTCGCCGGCCAGGCGCCGAAGCCGCCGCAGGACTGATCTCCCGCTAGGAACGGTGCACTCCTTCCCGCGACTCGATCGTGCGAAGGATCTTCTCCAGCAGCACCCAGACCTGCTCCATCTTCGTCTCGATGCGCGTCAGCCGCTCGTCGAGGTCGCCGCTCTCCATCTCCGCCACGATGTCCCAGAAGACCGGGTCGTTGGGGATGTTCCGCGGCTGCCGCTGCCGCCCCCGCAGCGTCTCGTCGTGATCGAGCTCCTCGGGGTAGCAGCGGTCGATCATCGTGCGAATCGAGCTCTGTGGCGCGATCAGCGGCGTGACCGGCATCTCCACCGCTTTCTCGATCCTGGTGATGACGTCGAGGTCGGTCGGGTCGACCATGGCCACTTCGAGGCGATCGCCGTCCATGCGTACCGGCACGGCTTTGCACTCGATGGCCAGTGAGCGAGAGAGCCTGCGCAGGACTTTCTTCGGGATGTCGACATGCAGGAGGCTGATGCACGGCACGTCGATCTGCTTGGAGAGGAATGCGGCCAGGACGTTTTCGTCGATGAATTTCAGCTCGACCAGGGTCGAGCCGAAGCGCTGCCCCGTCTGCTTCTGCTCTGCGAGCGCAATCTGCATCTGCACTTCGTCGATCAGGTTGGCGGCGACGAGCATCTCGCCGAGGTTCTGCCGGTGCATTCGCGCGCCATGCTAACAGGGCGCGGGGAGCAGGGGGCAGGGCGCAGAGGAAACAGCGTCTTCTGCGCCCCGCCCCCTGCGCCCCGCGCCCATGGATTTACTTACGCGTGCCGTTGTGTCTGGCGGTACTTCCACAGTGCGCGCGCGCCGCTGACGAGGCCAACGACCGCCGCGAGCTTCCCGAAGCCGAGCATCCGGACCGCGCCGCGCGTCGACGTCTGCGCGAAGCGGAACGTCAGAAACTGTTTGATCAGGTTCAGCATTGTGTGTCCTCCAATACTCTCTGATATTGCAATGCGAAAGCCAGCCTTAACTCGTTGAGGTAAGATCACTTAGCAATGCGCCGCACGCTCGTTCTCTTCCTTGGAATCGCGCTTCTCTACGCCGGGCTGGGGCTGCTTCCCGGCCGCACCTTCGCGCCGCTCGACGTCCCGCTCGACTTCGACGCGTGGAAGCACGATCCCACCCAGCGCGTGCGCGTCTCGAACTCGCTGCTGGCCGACGTGGTCGTGCAGTTCGTTCCGTGGGACCGCGAGATCCTCCGCCTGACCGCGCGCGGCGAATGGCCGTGGGTGAATCGCTGGGCGGGCGACGGCGGGCCGCTGTTCGCCAATCCGCAGACCGCGCTCTTCTCACCGTTCACGTGGCCGCGCCTTCTCTTCGGACTCGATGGCTGGGCGCTGATGGGGATCATGAAGATCCTCGCAGCCGCGTTCTGCGCGTACTGGTTCGCGCGCGAGCTCGACGTGCCGCATCCGCAGGCGATGTTCTCCGCCCTCGTCTACGCCACCGCGGGCTACACGATCGTCTGGCTGCTCTACCCGATCACGAACGTCTTCACGCTCCTGGCCGGACTGGCCGCGGCGGCGTTGCGGCTGATGAAGTTCCCCACGATTCACAACGCGTTCTTCGTGATCGTGTTCGCCGCGCTCTGCACCGCCGGCGGCCATCCCGAAACGCTCTTCCTCGGCGTCCTCGGCATCTGGATCTTTCTGATCTGGGAAGCGGAGAAACGTCGCGACCTCGGGCTCAGCGCGATCGTGCCGTCGACCGTCGGCGCGGCCCTCGGCTTCCTGATCATGGCCGTGCAGCTCGCACCCTTTCTCGCGCTCCTCGGCGACGGTTATGCCGAAGTGCTGCGTCCGCGCATCGTGCATCCGTTCCGCATCTGGGGCGTCGTCTCGCAGATCCTCCCGGGAGTGCTCGGGAGTCCGCTGCGGGGCGAGCTCGATCTGACCGCGGTGCCGCTCGCCGAAAACTTCAACCTCCGCGCGGGAGGCTTCGTCGGCGCGATCGTGCTGATGGCCATCGTGCTGGCGTGGCGCAATCTCTCGCCGACCTTACGGCGCGGACTGATCATCGGCGGCATCGCACTCGCGGCATCGTGGTATCCGCCGGGACTCTGGCCCGTGCTGCGTCACGTGCCGGTGCTGCGCGTGCTCACGCTCGAATACGGCGTCGCGTTGTTCGTGCTGTTCGGCTCTATGGCCGCGGGTCCGGCGTTGTTCATGCTCGCCACGCGGCGCCGGCGCAAGCTCGGACCGGCCGTTGCCGCCGTGGGCCTGCTCGCACTGCTCGCCGGACTGATCCCGCTCGTGGCGCCGGGCACCGTCACCAGCGCCGCCCGCAATGGCATCGAACAACTGCGCGCGCGCGGACATCTGCGTCAGTCGGCCGAGGTGTACGAGCAGCGGCTCGGGTACTACATGAATGCGGCGGGGCTGACGACGTTCCGCCGTCTCGCATTGCCCGGTGCGTGCTGGCTGCTGGCCGGGCTGGCACTGGCGCTGCCACTGCGCCGCCGCGGCGGGCTGCTGACGGTTGCGGCCGCGGCGGAGTTGTTCGCATTCGGCGTCGGCTTCAATCCGGCGGTGCGCATGGAGAACGTCCCGCGCGAGCCCGACGTCATTCGCGAGATCCGCCTGCGCGACCCGGCGCGGATGTTCCTCCTGGCCGAGCACTTCGAAGTGTTCCCCGCGAATCTCTCGACGTTGTACGGCGTGCGCGACGCGGTGTCGTACGACGCGCTGAACACGAAGCGGCGCGTCGAGCAGCTCCTGCCGCGCGGCTACGATCCGCTGCTGCACACGTTCAACCCGATCCTGGCCCCGAAGGAAGTCGAGCGCCTCGGCAGTCTCGGCGTGCGCTGGGTGCTGAGCCGCGGCGACGTCGCCGGCGCGATGCGCGTGGCCGGTCCGCCGCCGCCCGCCGTCGGCGTCTACGAAGTGCCCAACGCGGAGCCGATGCCGACGCCGCCGAACAAGCGCCCCGCGGGCATGGTCCTGGGCATGGTCATCTCGCTCATTGCGATCTTCGCGAGCGCGGCATGGCTGCGGCTCTACACGATCGCCTCTACGCAACCTCAGATTTCAATGCACGCGTCATGAGCCGGGTGATGCCCGCGCGCGGCGACTCCCCCTCGTAGAGCACGCGGTGCATCTCCTGCGTGATCGGCATCTCGATCTGGTGCCGCTCCGCGAGCGCCTGCGCCGACTTTGCGGTCCTGATCCCTTCGGCGACGAACTTCGCGTCGCGCAGGATCTCCTCGAGTGTCTTTCCCTGACCGAGTTGCACGCCGACGGTGCGGTTGCGGGAGAGCGCGCCGGTGCACGTCAGCACGAGATCGCCCATGCCCGCCAGCCCGGCGAACGTTTCGAGCCGGCCGCCCATGACGTTCCCGAGCCGCGTGATCTCGCGAAGGCCGCGCGTGATCAGCGCGGCGTTGGTGTTGTGGCCGAGACCGAGCCCTTCCAGCACGCCGGCGGCGATGGCGATGACGTTCTTCAGCGAGCCCGCGAGCTCGACTCCGACGACGTCGTCGGAGTGGTAGAGACGGAACATCGGCGACGACATCAGGTGCTGCACTTCCTGCGCGAACGCGACGTTGCGCGACGCGATGACCGCCGCGGACGGAATGCCTTTCGCGGTCTCGATGGCGAACGTCGGCCCGGAGAGCGTCGCGAACGCGTCGAGCCGATCGCGCAGCACTTCCGCGGAGATCTCCGACATCCGGTCGAGCGATTCGTTCTCGATGCCCTTCGTCCCCGAGATCACGCGCGCGTTGCCGCGCAAATGGGGGCGGATGTTCGTCAGCACCTCGCGGAAGTGATGGCTCGGCACCACCATGAACAGCGTGTCCGAGAACCGCGCCACCTCGGTCAGGTCATTCGTCGCGCGGATGTTCCCGGCCAGGGTGATGCCTTTCAGGTAATCGGGATTGGTGTGCGTTTCGGCGATCGTCTGCGCCACTTCGGGATCGTGCGCCCAGAGGAGGACTTCGTTGCCGGCGCGCTCGGCGGCGACGGCCATGGCCGTGCCGAAGGCGCCCGCGCCGATGACGGAGATTCTCACTCTTCGTCCTCCTCTTCTTCCCTCTTCTTCTGGCCGAGCTTTCGCTCGCTGCCCTGCACGAGCCGGGCGATGTTGGAGTGATGCTTGACGATCACGGCCAGCGCGATGCCGATGCTCATCACGATCTGCCAGAACGGCGCGGCATGCGCGACGAAACGGAACAGCAGCGGGATCGACGCCGCGGAGAGGATCGAGCCGAGCGACACCATGCGCGACACGAGCACCACGATGGCGAAGACGATGATCGTCGCGGCGAATACCCGCGGGTCGAGCGCCAGGATCACGCCCGCCGCCGTGGCCACACCTTTGCCGCCGTGGAAGCGCAGCCAGAGCGGAAACATGTGCGCGAGCACGCCGATCAGCCCGGCCAGCGCGACCCAGAACTCACGCGACTGCCACGCCGAGATGCCGGCCTCGAACGGCCACTCCGGCCGCATCACGATCCACCGCGCGATGGCGATGACGGCGTAGCCCTTGGCAACGTCGAGCAGCAACGCCAGCACGCCGGCGCCGCGTCCGGCGGTGCGGGCGACGTTCGTCGCACCGACGTTGCCACTGCCCTCGCGGCGCACGTCTTTCCCCGAAAGGAACCGGGCCACGAGCCAGCTGAAGGGGATGGAGCCGATGAGATACGCGAGCGCGACGAGGGCGACGGGCCACACCATCAGGTCCACTCGCAGACATCGCCCGTGCGCGGGATTGAGCTCATGCGGAAAGGATAACTCGCACGCGTTCCGCGAAGCGCGCCGGATTGATCGCCGGAAAGCGGTACAGCTCCGGCTCGATCTCGGCGAACAAAACTCCCAGTCGTTCCCGATCGACAAGTCTGCTCGCGAGCATCCGGGCGACGATCCTCCGTTAGTCGCTCACGCATTCGGCGGCGCGCTCGAAGCTCACGAGCCGGCGGATCAGTGCGTTGTATTGGGAGTGCGCGTCGTCGCCGTGGACGGCGGCCAACTGGTCGTAGAGGCGATGCTCCGGAAGGCCGGAGGTCTCCGGCACGTCGTAGCCGAGGTCGCGCAGACGCGGCGCACCGATGAGCACCAGCAGCGCCGGCACCGACTCCACGCCGTTCGCGAGATCGCGCAGCCCGTCGCGGATCAGGTCAGCGCCGGGCAACGCGTCGGAGATGTCGCGCATCGGCGTGAGTATAACCACGCCGGCACGGAGGTAACGGGTTGCGTCCGGAGTGCGGCTGCGCGTTGGCGGCTGGCTTTACGCGTTGGTAGCGGCGCGGAACTCCAGGAACCACGGTTCGCGGCGGCCGAACTTCGTGGCGAGGGCGACGCCGAAGCCGAAGATGCTGGCGAGGGACCAGAGGATGGTGCCGGCGACGGGGATCAGGCGCAGGGCGCCGAGGAGCAGCACGCCGATGACCACCATGGCCAGGTCGCCGCGGAGCCATTTGCGGCGACCGAGCTGGTCGCGGGTTCTGGAGCCGGCGACGAGGGTGCCGATGGCGTGGAAGATGGCGATCATGCCGTAGACCTTGGTCAGGATGCCGAAGACGCCCAGGGCGGCCAGCAGCGGGATGCCGACCACGTAAGGCACGAGGTAGCTGAACGCGATCGCGGTGAGGACGAAGCTGGTCAGCGCGACCAGTCCGAGGACGAAGCAGTGCAGGGCGCTGACGCGCAACTCCTGCGAGGAGTGGCGGATCTCGCGGCCGCTGATCAGCGTCACGACGACGGCCACGATCAGCCAGACCAGCAGCAGCGAGGCGATGATGGCGTTCTTCGTCACCGCGCTCGCCGCGCCCTGCAGCGACGCCAGCGGGTAAATGCGTCCGCCGACGCGCCCCTCGGCGCCGGTGAGTTTCGTGTTTGCGTAGACGAGGTTCCCTTTGACGCGGCCGTTCCCCTCGAAACTAACGTTGCCGCCGATGGCGAGCAGGTCGCCCGAGATCACCGCTGTCACGACGAGCGAGCCTCCGTACACCTGCACACTGCCGAGCACAGGCTCCGACAGGATGGCGGACTCGTTGACGTACTGCACGTCTCCGCCGCGCGACTGGCCGGAGGCGCCGGTCGGCGAGACGACGGCGAACAGCGCGACCAGCGCCGCGAGAGCCGTCAGCGGAACGACGAGGCGCCTAAACATCGGCTCCTCTCGGCGACCGCCGCAGCAGCAGGAAGAGGATCGTGTTGATGGCCACGAACAGGACGGCCACCAGCGGTCCGCCGATCGAGCGTCCGGTGAGCTGCAGGAAGGTGAGCAAGGCCTGAATGGAAGGAAGCGACGTCGACACCACGTCCACCGGCGAAATGCCGGCCGCGGCGGAGAGCACGATCGCCAGCGTGAGCGACGCCACCAGTCCCGCCAGGACGAGCGGCCAGGTGCGGTGCGACGCACCTTCCCACGTGGCCATCGGCAGCGCGTCGAGGTTCAGCGGACGCGGCTGAATGTCGATCTCGTCACCGAGATCCTCTTCGATCGAGCGGCAGAGCGCGCACGACTCGAGATGGGCCGCGTTCGCCTCCGGATCCTGCAGGTATTCCTCACAAGTCATAACGGTTCCACGAATGAGCCGAGTGTTTCTTTGAGCAAGTTCCGCGCTCGGAACAGCTTGTTCTTGACGGTGCCGAGGGGGAGCTTCTTCATCGAAGCGATCTCCTCGTAGGAGAGCTCCGCGAAGTGGCGGAGCTGAATGAGCTCGCGATAGTCCGGAGGCAACTCGGCGACGGCCCGGTCGATGGCGGCGCTGAGCTGCTTGTTCTTCAGCGCGCGATACGGGGAGATGCCGTCGTCCGCGAACTCGCGCTCTTTCCCCGTCGGCTCGTCGTCCGTCGACCGCACCAGCGGCACCTCGGAAATGTGCTTCTTCCGCAGCGCGTCGATGGCGCTGTTCTGGGCGATCCGGAACAGCCAGGTCGAGAACTGGTACTTCGGGTCGTAGCGATCGAGTGCGAGGTAGACCTTCACGAAAATTTCCTGCGCCAGATCGTGCGCCTCTTCATAACGGTGCGTGATCCGGTACACGTAGTTGACGAGCCGCTTCTCGTAGCGTCCCACCAGCGTGGTGAACAGATCTCTTTCGCCGCCGAGGATCCGCTCCACCAGGGTGCGGTCGTCGAGCTGAGCACGTTCTGCCATTCGAGTTTACGGGTCCAACGACGGAAGGTTGCCCTGAGGCGATGATACCCTCAGGCCGCGATGATCGAAATCCACGATCTCACAAAGAGATACGGCGATTTCACGGCAGTGGACGGGCTGACCCTCACCGCCGCGCCCGGCGAGATCTTCGGCTTTCTCGGACCGAACGGGGCCGGCAAGACGACCACCATCCGCATCGTGGCCGGCCTCTCGCTCCCGACCAGCGGCACCGTGCACGTGGGCGGCGTGGACGTGATCGCGGAGCCGGTGCGCGCGAAAGCGGTCATGGGTTACGTGCCCGACCGGCCGTATCTGTACGAGAAACTGACCGGCCGCGAGCTGCTGCATTTCGTGGCCGACCTATATCGCAAGGATTGGGGCGAGTGCGAGCCGCGCGCGGTGGAGCTGCTGCGCTACCTCGACCTCCACGACTGGATCGACGCGCGCGTGGAGAACCTCTCGCACGGGATGAAGCAGAAGCTCGTGCTGGTCTCGGCGCTGGTGCACGATCCGGCGGTGCTGGTGATCGACGAGCCGATGGTCGGCCTCGACGCGCTGGCGCAGAAGCAGGTCAAGGTGCTGTTCCGCCGTCTGGCCGGCGAGGGGAAGACGGTCTTCCTGACCACGCACACGCTGTCGGTCGCGGAGGCGGTGTGCGACCGGATCGCGATCCTCAACCGCGGACGGATCGTGGCCAGCGGCACGACCGCGGAGCTGAAGAAGGATGCGGCGCTCGAGGACGCGTTCCTGGCGCTGACGTATGAGAGTTGAGTTCCTCGGAGTTCCTCGGGGTTCCTCGGAGTTCCTCGGGGCGACGGACAAACGACACTGAGGAACCCCCGAGGAACCCGAGGAACTCCGAGGAACCCGAGGAACCCCGAGGAACTCCGAGGAACTCCGAGGAACCCGAGGAGTACCATGAAACGTCTTGACGAGTTGCGCGCGCATCGCCGCGAAGACGCGCTCCGACGCGGCCTGAACCCGCGCGACGTCGATCTCCTCCTCTCCGATCTCCTCGGCAAATCGCTGCCCTACCTCTACGCGCACGGCGAAATCCTCGTCGACCCGGCGCAACTCGACGCGCGACTGGCTCGCCGCTACGCAGGCGAGCCGCTGCAGTACATCCGCGGGCACACGGAGTTCTACTCGCGCGATTTCGTCGTCGACGAACGCGTGCTGATTCCGCGTCCGGAGACGGAGCTGCTCGTCGAGGCCGCGCTCGAGCGCGCGCCGCGCGGCGGGCGGGTGATCGACATCGGTACAGGCAGCGGCTGCGTGGCCATCTCGATCGAGCGCGAGCGCCCCGACCTGCACGTGCTCAGCGTCGACCGCTCCCCCGCCGCACTCGCGGTCGCAAACACGAACCGGATCCGCAATCAGTCGCACGTCGTACTCGCGGCCTCGGACCTGCTGTCGTCCGTGCGCGGCACGTTCGACGTGATCGTCTCGAACCCGCCCTACGTCCCCCTCGGCGAGTACGAGCAGCTCGCCGTCGAAGTGCGGGTTCACGAGCCGCGGATGGCGCTCACGCCGGGACCGCGCGGCACGGAGATCATCGAGCGCCTGCTCGACGAGGCGCACACGCGGCTCGCGCCGGATGGCTTCGTGATTCTGGAGGTGGGATACGGGCAGGAGGAGGAGATCCGCACGCTCGCCGCCGCGAAGCGATACGACGTGGCGGCGTTCCTTCCCGACCTCGCCGGCATTCCGCGCGTCGTCGTATTATCGGCGGATGCCGAGCCACGATAAGTGCCTCTTCTGCCGCATCGTTTCAGGAGAGATTCCCGCGAAGAAGGTGCACGAGGACGCGGACGTGGTCGCGTTCCACGACATCAACCCGCAGGCGCCGACGCACGTGCTGGTGATCCCGCGCAAACACATCGCCATGCTCGACGATCTCACCGACGCCGACGCCGCCACGATCGGCACGACGATCGTCCGCGCCGCACAGATCGCCCGCGAGCTGCGCCTGCACGACGACGGCTATCGCATCGTGGTGAACAACGGCGAAGCCGCCGGACAAACGGTGTTCCACATCCACGTCCACGTGATCGGGGGACGATCGCTGCACTGGCCGCCGGGGTGAGAGGCGGATTGAGGATTGAGGATTGAGGATTGTGACGAATCCTCAATCCTCAATCCTGCATCCTCAATCCCGCGCGCGCAGCGGCTACGCGGGAGGCGGGACGCGGAAGCGGGTGCCGGAGAACGTCATCCGTCCGCTCTTCTTGCGCGCGCCGCGGCGTTGGGCGATGAAGTCGTCCTTGGCTTCCTTCAGGGTCTGGGGGACGTAGGTCGCGCCGGCTTTGAGCGTCTTGCTGCGGTCGCGGGAGAAGGCGGAGCCGCCGGCGACGATGGCCAGGTCGGGGAAGCTGGCAGAGAGCAGCTGCAGCATCGCGTAGCCCTGGCCGAGGTGGTCGGAGTTCGTGCAGGAGACGAAGACGGCCTCCGGCTTCACCTCGTTGATGAACGCGACCAGTTCCTGCTCGGGAAGGTCGGTGAAGTAGTCGGCGGTGTAGCCCTCGCTGCGGAGGAGCTGCGTGAGCATCAGCGTGCCGAGGGAGAGGCGCTCGCCGGCGACGGAGACGGCGACGATGTGCTTGGTCGGATCGGGAGTGCCGGCGTTGCGGTCGCCGAAGCGGACGATCAGCTCGCGCACCACGTCCTTGATGAAATGGTCGTGCGCCTGCGTGATGCGTTTGCGGTCGAGCTCCTCCTGCGCAAAAGTGAGCGTCGGAATGAAGAGCTCCGTGAACATCTCCTCCATCGTCGACGTCTCGGCGTAGCGGTCGGCGATGGCGATGGCGCCGGTGCGGTCGCGCAACAGCAGGCGGTTGTAGTAACTGAGGTAGCCCTCGAGCGGGTCCTCGCTGCCGAACATGATCGAGAAGATGCGCAGCGCGGGGATGAACTCGCCGCCGACGGTGAGACAGACCGTGATCGGCGTCGCCAGCAGCAGGCCGACCGGGCCCCAGAGCCAGCCCCAGAAGATGGCCGCCAGCAGCAGCGCGATGGGCGATACGCCGACGCGGTGACCGACCACGATCGGCTCGATGAAGCCGCCGATCAATTGATCGCTGAAGACGAACAGTCCGAGGACCGCGAGGGCGGAGTACCAGTTCGGGAAGACGGCGAAGGCGAGGAACGTCGGCGCGGTTGCGGAGAGCACGGCGCCGATGTACGGGACGAAGCGCAGCAGGCCGGCCAGCAC
>DASVSV010000455.1:0-4744 GCA_036387915.1 Thermoanaerobaculia bacterium | reverse complement strand
CGCCCGTTCACGGACCTTTTCCTGGCGCACTCGAACGCCGCGGCGGTGGAGCCCTTCGCGCAGACGCTGGCCGGCGAGAACCGGCTGATCCGTGAATACGAGCTGCCGGCCAAATCGGGGATGGTCGTGATCGTCGAAGTGTCGGCGCAGCCGCGTTATGTCGACGGCGTGCTGGCCGGCACGATCGGCGTGGCGCGCGACGTGACCGAGCACCGCACCATCGCCCGCAAGCTCGAGGAAGCGAAGCGCATGAGCAGCCTCGGACAGGTCGCCGCGTCGCTCGCGCACGAGTTCAACAACGTGCTGATGGGCATCCAGCCGTTCGTCGAGACCATCGCGCGCGAGCAACCCGCGACGCCCTCGGTCGGCAACGCGCTCGAGCACATCACGCGCGCGGTCAGCCGCGGCAAGCGCGCTTCGCAGGAGATCCTCCGCTTCGCCAATCCGAAGGAGCCGCAACTCTCCGCCGTCGACGTCCGCACCTGGCTCCCCACGCTCCTCGGCCAGCTCGTCGCCGCGCTGCCGGCGACGATTGCGCTCAGCAGCTCCATGGACCGGGGCGTGCGTTTCCTCCGCGGCGACCGCGAGCACCTCGAGCAGGTGATCACGAACCTCGTCTTCAACGCGCGCGATGCGATCGACGGCAGCGGCACGATCCACATCGCGGTGGCGTGCGCCGAGGTGGATTCGAAGCACGTGCGCATCTCGGTATTCGACGACGGCCCCGGCATCGCGCCGTCCGTCCTCGGCCGCATCTTCGAGCCGCTCTTCACCACCAAGCGCAACGGCACGGGACTCGGACTGGCCATCGCGCGCCGCCTCATGGAAGGGCAGGGCGGCTCACTCACCGCGGAGAATCGTCCGACCGGCGGCTCCGCATTTCACCTGCTCGTGCAGGAGTCGGAAGCTCCGGCCTCTTCGCTCGCGCCGGCCGCGTTCGCGACGCCGGGCGTGCAGCGCATCCTGCTCGTCGAGGACGACTTCTCCGTCGGGACGGGCCTCGAAACGCTGCTCAACCTGGAAGGCTTCGAGACGACGTGGGTACGCGCCGCCGGCGAGGCCTGCGAGGCCGCGCGCCGCATGCGTCCGCAGGTCGCGATCATCGACGTGAATCTCCCCGACGGCAACGGCGTCGATCTGATTCCGCTGCTCCGCGCGGAGCACGAGGATCTGCCGATCGTCCTCTCGACCGGCCACGTGGAGCTGAACCTCGCCAGCGCCAAGAAACGCATCCTCTCGCTGATGAAGCCCTACGAGCTCGACGACCTGCTGACGGCGATCGGCAACGTGACCGCGGCGTGACCGGCCAGCCAGCCGCGGGTGAGCAGTAGCGCGACGTTCCATGCCGCCCAGCCGAGGAAGGTCCGCCAGGGACTGGTAACGCAGCGGGCATCGAACGAGTCCTTACGTAGTTATACTCGTGTAAGGAGAACGAGATGCCGACTTCGACGCTGACCAGTAAAGGCCAGACCACCGTACCGAAAGAAGTGCGCGAAGCGCTTGACCTCGATCCTGGCGCCAAGCTGTCGTGGGAGATTAGAGGTGGCAAGATTACGGTCACCACGGAACGTCCGGCGTTCTGGCGGTGGGAGGGCTTCATCAAAGTCGGGCCAGGAGATGTCGTAAAAGATGTTGCGGACGCGCGTAAGCGCAGAGGACGGATCTGAGATTGCGTCATGTGATCGTTGACGCGAACGTATTCATCTCGCTGCTGACCGACCGCAACGAGAAACAGCGCGCCGCAGCGAAAGCACTGCTCCTGGCCGCCGAGGACGGTGAGGTCGTCGCCGTTCTCCCGCAGTTCGTGATTTTTGAGATCGCTCACGTCCTCCGCAACCTCTACGACGTCGCGGCACCGGCTGCAGCTTCGCTGATCCGCGACGCGATTGCCTTGCCTGGTGTCCTGGTCGTTGATGACTGCCCCTGGAAACACGTCCTCGACTCGTGGGCGGATGCCTTTCCCTCGATCGCAGACGCCGCGATCGTCGCGGTGGCGCGGGAAAGCCGATATGACGCGGTCGCGACGTTCGATCGCAAGCTGACGAATCGGATGACCGCGCTCGGCGTGCGCTCCTACTGGTGAGTTCCCACCAACGCCACGTCGCGCCGGCGCCAGCGGTGATAATCTCCGCCGCGCGAACCGATGCCCGACGCACAGCTCACCCTCACGGCAACACACCTCGAAAAGGTCTACAAGGGACGGAAGGTCGTTCGCGACGTTTCCGTCGAGATCAAGCAGGGGGAGATCATCGGTTTGCTGGGGCCGAACGGCGCGGGGAAGACCACCACGTTCTACATGATCGTGGGACTGGTGCGGCCGGACGGCGGATCGGTCTCCCTCGGCAGCGACGACATCACCGAGCTGCCGATGTATCTCCGCGCACAACGGGGGATCAGCTACCTGCCGCAGGAGCCCTCGGTGTTCCGGAAGCTGACGGTCGAGGAAAATCTGTTGTCGGTCTTCGAAACGATGAATCTCCCGCGTGCGGAGCGCGAGCGGCGGACGCGCTCCCTGCTCGAAGAGTTCGGCATCACGCACATCGCGCGCAGCAGGGCATTCACGTTGTCGGGAGGGGAGCGGCGGCGGGTGGAGATCGCGAGAAGCCTGGCCATCAACCCGGCATTCATCTTGCTAGATGAGCCGTTTGCAGGAATCGATCCAATCGCAGTCTTCGAAATCCAACGCATCGTTTCGCAATTGCGCGCACGGGGGATCGGTATCCTCATCACAGACCACAACGTGCGGGAAACACTGAAGATCACCGACCGGGCATACATCATCAAGGAAGGGGAGATCTTCCGGCAGGGCGTGCCGGAGAGCCTTTCCGCGGATGCCGAGGTCCGGCGAATTTACCTCGGCGAGACATTCAATCTAAACTGAACGAGGAAGGCAGCCCGCAGTCGATCCATGGCACTTGAACAGAAGCTTCACTTAAAACTCAGCCAGAAGCTGATCATGACGCCCTCGCTGCAGCAGGCGATCAAGCTGCTGCAGCTCTCGAAACTCGAGCTCCAGGAAGTCCTCAACCAGGAACTGCTCGAGAACCCTCTGCTCGAAGAATCGGCCGAAGAAGTCAAAGCCGAGGAGACCCAGGCCGAGGAAACCAAGAGCGAGAACGAACAGGCCGCCGAGCCGGCGCCGGTCGAGACGAAGGAGCAGGAGAAAGACTCCTTCGACGAGATCGACTACGACGCCTACTTTCAGGACTACATCGAGTACGGCTACAACCCGCGCGGGATGGGGGAGGAGCACGAAGAGTTCCCCATCGAGAACACCCTCACCCGTCCGCCCAACCTCAGCGACCACCTGACGTGGCAGCTCTCGATGTCCGACGCCTCGCCGCGGACCAAGGAGATCGCCGCGTTCATCATCGGCAACATCGACGAGGACGGCTATCTCCGCGCCAACGTCGACGAGATCATGACCTCGGGCGGCTACGGCGCCGAGGAAGTCGAGACCGCCGTCAAGGCCGTGCAGTCGCTCGACCCCATCGGCGTCGGCGCGCGCGACCTCCGCGAGTGCCTCCTGCTCCAGCTCCGCTTCCTCGAGATCGATGCCCCTCTGGTCGAGATCATCATCCGCGACCACTGGGACGAGTTCATGCAGCGGAAGTTCGTGACGCTCGCCAAGACCCTCGGCATCGACATGAAGACGCTCGAGGGCATCGTCGAGCTGATCAAGCATCTCGATCCCAAGCCGGGGAGGAAGTACTCCAACGAGCGGGCCATCTACGTCGAGCCCGACGTCTACGTGCACAAGGTCGGCGACGAATACGTGATCGTCCTGAACGAGGACGGCATGCCGAAGCTGCGCATCAACAGCGGCTACCGCTCCATGCTCAACTCGATGGACTCCAAGTCCGACGGCGAGACCGTCAACTACATCAAAGACAAGATCCGCTCCGCGGTCTGGCTGATCAAGTCGCTCGACCAGCGCCAGCGCACGATCTACAAAGTGGCCGAGTCGATCGTCAAGCACCAGCGCGAGTTCCTCGAACGCGGCATCGACTTCCTCCGCCCCCTGGTCCTCCGCGACGTCGCGGACGACATCCAGATGCACGAATCCACCGTCTCCCGCGTCGTGTCCAACAAGTACATGCACACGCCGCGAGGCCTCTTCCTGATGAAGTACTTCTTCCACAGCGGCATCGACTCCGATACCGGCGAGGACATCTCCTCGCTGACCGTGAAGAAGAAGATCCAGAGCTACATCGAGAACGAGGATCCGCGCAAACCTCTCAGCGATTCGAAGATCATGAAGATCCTCAACGATGAAGGCATCAACATCGCACGGCGGACCGTGGCGAAGTATCGCGACGAGCTGAACATCCCCTCGTCGACGGACCGCAAACAAATCTTTTAGTTCGAGGTGTGATGATGGCAACCGAGATTTCAGGCCGCAACTACGACATTCCTTCCGACATCCGGGCCATGCTGGAAAGCAAGCTCGCCAAAATTCAGGACAAGCTCTTCGCCGACGTCATCGACGTGCGCGTGGTCCTGCAGGTCGAGAAGTACCGCAACATCTGCGAGATCCTCATCACCGGCAAGGACCACGACGTCAAGAGCGTGCAGTCCTCCGACGAGTCGATGCAGGACGCCGTCAACTCCGCGCTCGACCACGTCAAGCGGCAGGCGCAGAAGAACCGCAAGAAGATCCGCGACCATCACCGCCACGGCAACGGCGACGACCCCGCCTCCGTGCTCACGCCTGACATTACCGAGTGGGCCGTGCAGGTGCTCG
>DASVSV010000454.1:0-4927 GCA_036387915.1 Thermoanaerobaculia bacterium | reverse complement strand
GCCAGTCGCTCCCGAATTGGAAAGCGGCGGCCGGGCCGCCGCACTCCATAACGCTAGAATGCGCGGCCATGCGCGTCATCGTCCTCTTGGCCGTACTCGCAAGCGCCACGTCGCTCCGCGCCGCGCAGATCGAAGCCGGCGCGGCGCACGTCATCTCCATTCCCCGCGATCGCGGCACGCTCGACATCGAGGTCTCGCGGGGGTTCGCGGCGCACGCGGAGGTCTTCTTCAGCGACGCGCTGTCGGCGCGCGTCGCGGCGACGTTCCTCAATCCGGCGGCGATTCTTTTCCCCGAGGAGCCGCCGCCGAGCGACGTCGACCTCGGCACGCTCGGCCTCGACATCTACTCCGCCACCGTGCGGTATCACTTTGCGCCACGCGCGCGTTTGTCCGCGTTCGCCGGCGCGGGTGGTGCGCTGGTGGTGCTCGGCAATCTCGACGACCAGTTTGGCACGGACGTCGAGGTGGAGTTCGATCCGGAGCTGACGTTTGTCGGCGAGGGCGGGCTGCGCTATCGCGTCCGCGAGCGGATCATCCTGGAACTGGGCGTCGCGTATCTGCCGCTCGAAGCGGACTCGCAGATTCTGCGCGCGGCCGATCCGCGGTATCCGCTGCCGGAGACGGTGACGGTGAGCCCGCTGCTCGTCAGCGTCGGCGCCGCGTGGCGCTTCTGAGCTGCACGCCCACGACCGCCGCGGAGACGTTCAGGCCCGGGTTGCGCGGCGAGTAGCCGCCGTTGGAGATGTGCATGAAGCGGTAGCCGGCGAACACCGGCACGCGTCCCCGCGCGTTCAGCACCACGCCCGCGCCGCCGTGCGTGATGAAGTTGAAGCGCGACGTCGACGCGGGAACGCGCTTCTCCGAGATCATCGGTCCGGTCGCGCCTTCGACGTAAAACTGCAGACGCGACTCGGTGCGGAACGTGCGGCGGATCAGCAGCGCCGCGTGCAGGCCGCGCACGGACTCGTTGCCGTCGCCGTACTGGTCGCCGAACCAGCTCCGCGGCTGCCAGAGCGTCATCGGCGTGGCCGCGATGGCGACCGTGGTGCGCGGCGAGAGCGAGCGCCCCAGCTCGAGGGTCACGGCCTGCAGGTCGGCCTGCCCGTGCCACGTGGTGACGCTCTTGCCGGCCGACGCGTAAAGACGAACGTCGTCGAAGGTCTGCGCGGAAGCCGTCATCGAGAACAGCGTCAGTACAAGGACGAGGCTACGCATCACCCATCTCGGTGTCGTATACGGCCCGCGCGGACGAACGGTTCAGATGCGAGTAGAGCTCGCCGCCCGGCTGCGTGACCATGTTCGGCCCGAAGTCGCAGAGGTCGAGACACGACACCGCGCAGATGCGCACCGTCGGCTTCCGCCCCATCAGCTTGTTGTGATCCTTCAGCTCTTCGCGAATCATCTCGCCACGGTCGTCGCCGCGCGACTCGTCGTTGCAGCGTTTGCCCGTGCAGATCAGGAACAGTTTCTCGAACGGATATTTCATGTGAGGTACGAGGGATGAGGGATGAGTAGAGGCAGAGGCGTCTCGCGGGCGAAGCCCACTCGTACCTCATCCCTCATACCTCATGCCTGTCTACGAAACGAACTTGCGCCCCATGTCGAGCACGTGTTTCAAATCCTTCGGGCTGCAAGCCTCGGCATAAACACGCGCGACCGGCTCGGTGCCGGAGAGGCGGAAGAGGAGCCAGGTGTTCTGGTCGAAGATCAGCTTCACGCCGTCGGTCGTGTTGACGTCGCGGACGGTGTAGCCGTCCATCTGTTTCGGCGGGTCGGAGAGCTTGTCGGCCAGTGATTCCTTGAGCTGAGGCGTGAGCTTGAGGTCGACGCGCTTGGAGTAATAGTGGCCGAACTCGGCGTGCATCTCTTCGGTGAGCTGGCCGATTTTCTTGCCGGTGCGGGCCACCATTTCGGCGACGAGGAGGCAGGCCAGGACGCCGTCCTTCTCCGGGAGATGGCGGTACATCGACATGCCGGCCGATTCTTCTCCGCCGAGGGCGATTTTGTCGTCGAGAATCAGCTCGCCGATGTACTTGAAGCCGACCGGCGTCTCGTAGAGCGGCACGTCGAGCTTCTTGGCGATGGCGTCGATGAGATGCGTGGTGGCGACGGAGCGCGCCAGGCCGCCGGGGATGTTGCGGTAGCGCTTCAGGTAGACGGACAGCAGGGCGATGATGGTGTTCGGCGAGACGAAGCGGTTGCGGTCGTCGATGATGCCGAAGCGATCCGCGTCGCCGTCGGTGGCCAGGCCGAGGTCGTAGCTTTCGTCGGTGACGATCTTGCGCAGCTCGGCGAGATTCTTCTCGTTGCATTCGGGGGAGAAGCCGCCGAAGTAGGGGTCGCGGTAGTTGTGGATGATCTTCACCTCGACGCCGGCCTCGAGGAGGAAGTAGTCGAGGTAGTCGCGCGAGGTGCCGTAGAGCGAGTCGATGGCGATGCGCAGCCCGGACTTGTTGATCGCGTCGACGTCGACCTTCTGCCGCAGCTCGTTGAGGTAACGGTCTTTGGGGTCGATCTCTTCGATCAGCTCCGTCTTCTCGTACACGTCCATGCGCTCGTTCTTCTGCTGGACGAGGTGGATCTCCCGCTCGATCTGCTTGGTGATCTCGGGGAGCGCCGGCGCGCCGTTGGAAGTCGAGAATTTCAGGCCGTTGTACTCGGGCGGGTTGTGCGACGCGGTGAAGTTGATCGCGCCCATGGCCTTGCGGCGCACGGTCTCGAAGGCCACGCACGGCGTGGGGACGTCGCGCGTACAGAGGAAGGCCTTGATGTCGTTGAAGGCCAGGATCTTCGCCGCCTCGAGCGCGAACTTCTCCGAGAGGAATCTCGTGTCGTACGCGACGATGACGCCGGAGCCCTGCTGCTTCGTTTTCTTCAGGTAGCTGGCGATGCCGTGGGAGGCGACGCGGACATTTTCGAACGTGAAGTCTTCGCCGATGATGCCGCGCCAGCCGGAGGTGCCGAATTTAATCATTGAGCTCTTCTCTCCGAGCGGAGTCGGGGACGGAACGTTAGCACAATGCGTTCCGTGCGCCGCGTTGGATCAGGGGACCGACCGGCCCGCCGGAGGCCCCTCGTCGTTCTCTCGCGTTCGGGCGAGGATTGCCCGCTGGCGTGTTTTCCGCAATGATGCGCGGCAGCCTATGGCGCGGCCGGTCGTACTCATTGCGGATGATGACGAAGAAGTTGCACTGCTGCTGAGGACCTACCTCAAGCCGCTGGAGTGCGACGTGCTCGTGGCCCGTGACGGCGAAGAAGCTCTGGCGGTCGCACAGGCGCGCCTCCCGGCCGTCGTCCTGCTCGACGTCATGATGCCCAAGCGCAGCGGGTGGGAAGTCTGCCAGGCCCTCAAAGCCGTGCAGCGCACCTCGCAGATCGGCGTCATCCTGGTCACCGGCCGCGGCGACGTCAAAGACCGCCTGACCGGATTGCAGGTCGGCGCCGACGACTACCTCGTCAAACCGTTCGACCGTGCCGAAGTGCTCAAGCGCGTGCGCACCGTCCTCTCCCGCGCCCCCGAGTCGCGCAACGAAGCGGTGCAGGCCGGACGGACCGCGCTCGAGGCCATGCTCCTCGACCGCGCCACCGCCCTCCCGACGCTGCCGATCGTGCTCGATCGCGTCAAAGAGATGCTCATCGAGCAGGGAGAGATCGGCATCGTCTTCATCGACATCGAACAGTTCGAGTCGATCGAGGCGGAGTACGGCTGGGCCTTTTTCGACGAGCTGCTGTGCAACGTCGGGCAGATCGTGTCGTCCGAGGCCAAGGAACGGTTCACGAACTCGCTGGTGACGTGCCATCGCACCGGCGGCTCGAGCTTCTACATCTTTCACGAGACGCGCGGGCAGGACCTGGTCGAGGAGAACGCCTCCGAGCGCATCGCCCTCGACCTGCGCCAGAAACTGATCGACACCACGCGCAAGCGCTTCCCGCACCTGCACACGGACCACATCGGCTTCTTCGTCGGCGGCGCGCGGATCGACTACCGCCCGCAGGTCCGTCTGGAGCGGCAGGTGTACGCCGGCATGCAGACCGCGGCCGACGCGGTGCGCGACGCGGAGCAGCAGCGCAAGAAGCAGCTCACCCGCGAGCTGCGCGACATCATCCGCCGCAAGCGCGTCACGACGCTCTTCCAGCCCATCGTCTGGGCCAAAGAGGGAACGGTCTTCGGCTACGAGATCCTGACCCGCGGCCCCGCGAACTCGTCGTTCCGCAACTCGGACATGCTCTTCACGTTCGCCCGCGAAGCGAAGCTGGCCTGGGCGCTCGAGGCCATCGCTCTGGAAGGAGCGATGAAGCGACTGCGGCAACTGAACTTTTCCGATCGCAAGTTCCTGCTCAACCTCGAGGCGGAGATGTTCGGCGAGGCCGAGTTCCGCATGCACGAGATGGTCTCGTACTTTGCGGAGAACCGCGGCCACTTCGTCTTCGAGCTCACAGAGCGCGCGGCCATCGAGGACTACGCGCAGTTCCGCGAGCTGCTGAGCGAGTTCCGCGACAAGGGCATCGAGATGGCCATCGACGACGCCGGCTCCGGCTACGCCTCCCTCGAAGCCATCGCCGCGCTCTCCCCCGATTACCTGAAGATCACCAAAGGCCTGGTCTCGACGCTGGCCGAGGAGCCGATCAAGCAGGACCTGGTGAAGATGCTCGTCGACCTCGCGCACAAGATCAACGCCAAGACGATCGCCGAGGGCATCGAGACGGTGGCCGAGTACGAGACCTGCCGCGACCTCGGCATCGATCTCCTCCAGGGCTACTACCTCGCCCATCCGCAGGAAGAGTTGCGGCTGGGCGACGAGGAAGTCGCCGCCGCCCTGCGTTGAGCTCTCTTCATCGCAGTCGGATAAAGGGAGACGACGGGAGGCCTCCGGCGGGCCGGTACGACCGGCAGCGCTGCTTGGCCTAGCCTGAACGCACGCCCTGT
>DASVSV010000453.1:0-14264 GCA_036387915.1 Thermoanaerobaculia bacterium | reverse complement strand
CAAATTCGTAGCGGGACGAATCCTTCTTCTTAGTATCGCGCCGCACGAACCCTTTTCTCCTGATCGGCACCCCTCGGACATTTCTCTTGGGGCTGAGGGAGAAGCGGGGAAACGGCAGGAACAGCTATAGGCGGGCCGGTGGCCCCTCGTCGTCCTTCTACACGCGCATCGCCGCGAGCTTCGCGCCGGCCGCGACGAGGCAGGCGCCGGCGAGGCGTTCCACGAGCGGCGCGTGTTTGCCGTAGATCGCGCGGCCGTGGTCCGCGGCGTAACCGTAGAGCAGCAGCACCGGCAGCTCGACCACGATCGAGATCACGCCGAGGATGACGAACTGCATGGCCACCGGCTTCGCGGGATCGACGAACTGCGGCAGCAGCGCGGTGAAAAACACGATCGCCTTCGGATTGGCGAGCTGCGTGAGCAGGCCCTGCATGAACGCCTTCGTCCCGCGGCCCTCGCTCACCTCCAGGCTCACCTCCTCGCGACCGGGCCAGAGCAGCATCTTCACACCGAGCAACACCAGATACGCCGCGCCCGCGAGCTGCAGTACGTCGAAGACCCGCTTCGACGCGATCAGCAACGCCCCCAGCCCAGCCGCCGACAGCGCGAAGTAAATCGCGTTCCCCGTCAGGATCCCCGCCGCCCCCCGCCGCGAAACCGCCGCCCCGCGCCGCATCCCCTGCGACACCACCAGCAGCACCGCCGGCCCGGGCGTGAGCGAGAGCAGCAACTCCGTTGCGGCGAAAAGAAAGAGGTGAGCGAACGGCATCCGACCAAGGTTAGTGCAACCGTCAACGAGCGTCGCGGCGCACTTTGCACCGCACCCAGAAGATGTCGCCGGGGCGCCTCTCGATCGACATCAGCTTCAGCTTGCGCGCGGGCGAGCGGCGATCCTCGACCTGGAAAAGCGACGGCGTGCCGATGCTCCCGCCGCGACCGGTCCGAGGAGAACGCTTCATTGTTCCGTTCTTTCAGACAGCGACGGCCGCGTCCCGGCCTCACGCTGCTCCACCGCGTCACTCGCGAGAAAGTGCACGTGCACGCGGATCGCGTGCGGGGTGATGGCGAGGAGGAGTGCGAGCGCGGCGATCATCGCGGTCGATTGTACGAACCGGCGGTGCGGCGACTTGCGCGCATGCGGTGGCGGCGGGGTGCCGCCATCGTCCATGGTGAGCCCGGTAGGGATCGAACCTACGACCAATTGGTTAAAAGCCAACTGCTCTACCACTGAGCTACGGGCCCTGGACGTCAACGAGCGTGCGAGCGGAGCGACTGGCGTCCCCAACGGGATTCGAACCCGTGTCGTCGCCGTGAAAGGGCGATGTCCTGGGCCTCTAGACGATGGGGACGGAGAGGCGCCGCTCGCGAAGGTGGTCACGATACGGACCGTGTCCGGTCCTGTCAACCACGGCGCTTCGAACGCGTGAGGCGCGCCGCTTATTGCGTCATGAACGGCGTCATGGACGGAGAAAGCGGCCGTCGTCGCGCTGGCGGAAAATCTCGCGCGTCTTGGAGTCGACGCGCCAGCGGCCGAGGCGGCGGGAGGCGCCGTTGGCGCAGGTGTCCCAGACCTCCAGGTCGTAGCCGACGTTGCGGTAGCCGCGGTTCTCCACGCGCATGCACTCGCGGCCGACGCGATAGAAGTCGGTCGACGCGACGTAGTTCTGCAGCGTGGCCGTGGCCTCGCCCGGCGAGATCTCCCGCGTCGGCGGCGGCGCGACGCGCACCGGCGGCGGCGTGGGCTTCGGCACCGTGCGTACCGGTGGCGTCGTGCGTACCGGTGGTGCCGTACGCACCGGTGGCGCCGTCCGCACGGGCGGACGCTGCGCCGGCTCTTCGATGATCACCGGCGGCTGCGTCGCCGTGCCGGGTGGCGTGGCGGTGGGCTGCGTCGCCGTCATCGGCGGCGCCTGCGTAGTCGTGGTCACGATCTCGAATGAGTCGTCGGTCGAGCCGGGGGGCGCTTCGACGAGCGTCGTGGTCTCGCCCGGACCGGTAGCCTCGGCGATGGTCTCCGTCGGCGGCGTGTCGACAGGGCGCGGCGGCTCCTCGTCGCGGCCGAACGGCAGTCCCGCCAGGACCAGCCACGCGATCAGGACGATGCCGACCACGACGGCCGGCGCGATCCACCAGCGTCCTCCCCCCTGCTTGATCTGCGCGGGAGGGGGCGTGTTGATCGGCACGCGACCGGGTGCAGCCGCGGTCTGCGCTGGCGGAACGGGCTGAGCAGGCGGAGCGCTCTGCGCGGGCGGCACAGCCGGCGCGGGCGGAACGACCGGAGCAGGCGGAACGGCGGTGGCGGGCGGAGCGGCGGCTACCGGCGTTCCGCAGCGCGGGCAAAAAGCCGCGCCCGCCGGCACTTCGAAGCCGCATTTCGAGCAGAAGTTCATTCGACGACAGACACAGGCGAAACGCGTGCCGAGCCGTTTCGGCAGTCACACCGCGGCGGCGTGTCGAGGGCAAGCGCATCGAGGTCTTCAGGCCGTAATACGATGCGGCGCCATGAACGACGCCGCTGAACGTTACGTGAAGCTCGTGCTGGCCATGGGCGAGCACGACGCCGATTACGTCGACGCTTACTACGGACCGGCCGCGTGGCGCGAGGAAGTGCGCACCACCCGGCCGACCCTCCCCTTCGTGCGCGCCGCGGCCATCGTGCTGCGCGGCGACCTCGCGGCGATGGCCACCCCGGCGGACGCGATGGAGTCGCTGCGGCTCGATTACCTGCGCCAGCAGACGGCCGCGCTGATCGCTCGCGCGGAAATGCTGGAGGGGCGGCGGATGCGCTTCGACGAGGAGTCGAAGGCGCTCTACGACACGGTCGCGCCAACCCATGGCGAGGATTACTTTCAGCGCCTCAATGCCGCCATCGACGACGAACTGCCGGGCAGCGGCCCGCTCGCCGAACGCGTGGAAGCGTTCCGCACGCAGTTCGTCATCCCGCGTGAGAAGCTGGACGCGGTGTTCGGCACGGCGATCGAGATCTGCCGCGAGCGCACCGCGGAGCACATCGGACTGCCGATCGGCGAGTCGTTCACGGTCGAGTACGTGAACGACAAGTCGTGGAGCGGCTACAACTGGTACAAGGGCGGCTTCGAGTCGCTGATCCAGGTGAATACCGACCTGCCGATCTTCATCGACCGCCCGATCGACCTGGCCTGTCACGAAGGCTACCCGGGACATCACGTCTACAACTCGCTGCTGGAGCAGACGCTGGTGCGCGACCGGGGCTGGGTGGAGTTCACGGTCTACGCGCTGTTCTCCGCGCAGTCGCTGATTGCCGAGGGGAGTGCCAATTACGGGATCGACGTCGCGTTTCCGGCGGAGGAGCGGGTGGAGATGGAGCGCGAGCGCCTCTTCCCCATCGCCGGCCTCGACGCGTCACGCGCGACGCAGTATTACCGCGTGCAGGAACTGATCGCGCGCACCGGCTACGCGGGCAACGAGGCCGCGCGCCGCTATCTCAACGGCGAAATCTCCGCGGACGACGCGGCGGAGTGGCTGACGACGTACGCGCTGATGTCGCCCGCACGTGCACGCCAGCGCGTGAAGTTCATCGAGCAATACCGCAGCTACGTCATCAACTACAACTTCGGCCAGGACCTGGTGCGTCAGTACGTCGAGTCACGCGCACACGGTGACGCGGAGCGCCGCTGGGAAGTGTTCGCGGAGCTGCTGTCGTCGCCGCGATTGCCGTCGCACTTGGTTTGATGTGGAGTGCGGCGGCAAGGCCGCCGCTTTCGTATTCGCGAGCAGCACTGCCGAGACGCATCGGGTTGGCAGGTCGCACCCGAATAGGAAAGCGGCGGCTGGGCCGCCGCACTCCATAACTACGTTCGCCGCTTCTTCCTCTTCACCACCGGCTTCGTGATCGGCGGTTCTTCGTCGGCGGTTTCGTGCATCAGGTCGGCGACGTGCTGGCCGAAGGCGGAGAGCTCGTCGGCGTTGGTGAGGACGATCGCGGGTGGCGCCGCCGGTCCCGCCGCTTCCAGTGACTCCAGTCCCGCGGGCGTGGTCACCAGGCGGCCGCGCGTCGATTCCCAGAACATGGTCGTATTCGCTTTCGGCGCGCCGGTGCGGCGCTGTTCCTCGAGCGAGCGGGCCATGTTGTACGCGAGCCAGGCGTAGTTCTCTTCGTTGTCGTTGAGCGGCTTGTCGGCGGCGACAGGCAGGACCGCCTCCAGCGACTCCAGTCCGCTGGCCATGACCTCGACCTCGGGCACATCCTTCGGGCCGCGGGCCTTGTTCAGTTTGAGGTTTCCCCAGAACGTCGGCGATTGTGCCTCGCGGTCGCTGAGCGGCGTGGCGATGTCGAACAGCTCGCGCACCGAGCGCGGGATCGCGCAGTGGTCGTACTCCGTCGAGTCGACCGTGCCCGCCTCGATCCACGGCGAGACCAGCACCGCCGGCACGCGCACGCCGTACATGTCGAACTGGAATCCGTCGGGCGACACTTTCTTGTCCGGACGGACCACGTTCTCCGGCGGCGGCACGTGATCGTAGAAGCCGCCGTGCTCGTCGTACGTGATGACGAGCAGCGTCTGATTCCAGACCTTCGGATTGCTGCGCAGCGTGTCGTAGACGTGCTTGATGAGCCGCTCGCCGGCGTGGAACGACTCTTCGTTGGCCGGATTCTCCGGATGCTGGCTGTTGGCGTTCTTGCCGAAGTGACGCGGCTCGATGAACGTGTAGTCCGGCATGTTGCCGCTGGCCACATCCTCGGCCAGCCGCTCGATCTTGTGAAAGCGCCCGCGGAAAATCCTGTCGTCCCACAGCCGCGGATAGACCCACACCTGGGCGATGCCGTCGTGGTAGACGCGCCAGCGCTTCTTCGCTTTGTCGAGCCGTTCGAAGATCGTGGGGTTCGTGAAGATGCGCTTCTTGATGTCGGTCTCGCCGTCCGACGTGCCGCTGTGCGCGTAGTTGCGGTTCGGCCAGGTCTGGCCGGGCACGGAGCAGAACCATTTGTCGCAGACGGCGAACTCTCTGGCCAGCGTGGAGAGCACCGGCACGTTCGCTTCCGGCTGGCACTTCATGATGTTGACGCCGTACTTTGGATGCGGCGGCTTGTGCGACGACGCGGTGGCCTCGAAGCTCGAGATGTAGCCGGAGACGTCGGGCTTGTACGGGCGGTTGTAGCGCGGCGGCTTCGGGTTCTGCGGCTTCTTGCCGGTGAGCTGCATCATCACGCCGAGATGACCGTGGTCGGGGCCGACCTCGATGCCGGGCGTGGCGGTGAAGGAGACGTTGACCTTCTTCTTCGCGCCGTCCAGATTGAAGTGGGTGGTCCTGGCCTGCTCGACCGGTTTGGTGAACGCGACACCGCCGAGCATGTGGTCGAACGAACGGTTCTCCAGCATCAGCACCACGACGTGCTTGACCTTCTCTTTCAGTGCGGGCATGCCGCTAATGTAGCAAGAAATCGGTGATGGCCGGCAGGGCTTTGTCGCGGCATTCCACGACTGCCAGGTGGCCGCAACCGTCGAGGGCGACCAGCCGCGCGTGCGGCATCTCGCGCTGCATCGACGCGGCCACGCTGAACGGCACGATGCGGTCGCGCGTGCCCCAGACGAGGAGCACCGGCATCGTGACGCGCTGGAGCTTGCGGTCGAGGAGATCGTCGGCCCGCAACGCGGCGCGCATGGAGCGGCGCACGATCCACGCTTTCTGTTTCGAGCGGCGGAGGAAGTCGCGCAGCACGAAGGTCGGGATGCGCTGCGCCTGGTCCGTCTGCAATGCGAGGCTGGCGCGCAGTTGGTCGAGATCGGCCGGCGAGAACGCGGTCTCGCGGAGCGTGGTCGGGAACGCCAGTCCGGCACTGGAGACGAGCACCAGCTTCTTCACGCGCTGCGGATGTTCCGCCGCGACTTTGAGCGCGACCCAGCCGCCGAGGGAGACACCGAGCATGTCGGCGTCACGGAGCTGCATTGCGTCCATGAACCCGCGCACGACCTCGGCCTGCATGGCCACGGTGTACGTCGCATCGCGCGGCTTTTCGGAGTCGCCGTAGCCGAGGAGGTCGAGGGCGTAGACGCGGCGATGGCGCATCAGCTCGGGATAGAGCAGCGCCGCGTCGGCCGCGCGCGAGGCAACGCCGTGCACCATCACCAGCGGCGGCCCCTTCCCGCCCACGAAGTAATGGATGCGATGCCCGTCCACCTGCACGGAGTGGCCGCGCATGCCGGTGGCGAAGAGGTAGGCGTCGCGGGCGAGGAAGACGAGGGTGAGCGGGCGGACGTAGATCGCCGCGATCAGCGCGAGGGTGAGCAGGGCGAGGATCGCGCGGCGGCGGGTCATAGGTTCACAGTCTCATAGGCTCACAGGCTCATAGTGGCAGAGGCGGCGGGTGGCGGCGCCTCTCCTATGAGACTCTGAGACTATGCGCCTGTGAGACTGTGAGGACAGTCAACGTTCGAGGCTCGCAACCGCGTCCCGAATGTCCTCGATCAACATCTCCACCCGGTCGCGGTGCGTGCGGTGGGAGACGATGGCGATGCGGATGACGAAGCGGCCGTGGACGGTGGCGGGGGTGAGCATCACCCGTTTGCGGGCGTTGATGCGGTGGAGGAGCTCGCGGTTGCGCGCGTCGTCGCCGGCGATGCGAAAGGCGCAGATCGTCAGTTGCGGCTCGGCGACGATCTCGATGCCTTCGATCCGGGACAGCTCGCTCATCGCGTACTCGATCAGGTTCAGCTTCTCGTCGAGCTGCTCGCGGAACGGCTCGATGCCGAACACCTTCAGCGGCAGCCAGACCCGCAGGCCACGAAAGTCGCGGGAGAGCTCCGGGGAGATCTCGCAGAAATCGACCAGCTCGTCCTCCTGCTGCATGTCCGGCAGGTAGTCGGCGTGCAGCGAGTGCGCGCGGCGGAGCGTGCGCGCGGCGCGCACGAGCACCGCGCCGGTGCCGAACGGGAGGAAGAGCGTCTTGTGCGGGTCGAGGATCACCGAGTCGGCGTGCTCGATGCCCTTGAGGATCGAGCGTCCGCGCTCGGTGAGCATGAACAGCGCGCCGTACGCACCGTCGACGTGAAACCAGAGCTTCTGTTCGCGCGCGACGCGGGCCAGCTCTTCGAGATCGTCGACGGCGCCGGTCGCGGTCGTGCCCGCGCTGCCGGCGATGAGAAACGGCGTCATGCCGGCGCGGCGGTCGTGCTCGATGGCTTCTTCGAGCGCGTCGATGCGGATGCGGAACCGCGCGTCGACCGGCAACTCACGCACGTTCGCGTACGGAAACCCGGCGAGGTTCGCCGCTTTCTGAAACGAGTGATGGATGTGCGTGGAGCAGTAGAGCGTGCCGCGCAGAAAGTCGTCAGGCAGCAGTGCCTTGCGCGCGGCGACGATGCCGGTGAAGTTCGCCAGCGAGCCGCCGCTGGTCAGGACGCCTCCGGAACCGTTTGGGAGCCCAATGATCTCGCAGAACCAGCGCACCACGTTGGCCTCGAGCTGCACCAGCGCCGGGGCCGCAGCGCACACGCCAACGTAGCGGTTGACCGCGTTCGCGATCAGGTCCGCGATCGCGGAGTGAAAGAGTCCGCCACCCGGCACGTAGCCGAGGTAGCCGGGGCCGGAGGACGTGAACGAGCGCGGAATCGCCTCGTCGAACAGAAAGTCGAGCAGCTGCTCGTACGACTCACCGCGCTGCGGCAACGGCTCGACGAGCGTGCGCGCGAACTCGGTCGCACCCTCGACGTTCTGCGCCGGCTGAGACGGGAGCGACTCGATGTGCGTGATGATGCGTTCCAGCGCGGCGTCGACGAGCGCGCGCATCTGTGGTGCGTCTGGTTCGAGAGGGTACATTTTCGTTAGACGTTTCTCGTTGCTCGTCCGGGGTGGTGTGCCGCAAGACGGAGAGTCACCGCGACACGTGGTCCACGTTCGTCGTTGCTCGTCTGGGGTGGTGTGCCGCTGCGCCGAGAGTCACCCCGGACGAGCAACGTCCAACGAGCAACGCGTTACCAGATTCCGCACCGCTCCGCCTCGGCGCGCGTCATCTTCCGTCCCACCGGACAGCTCCACGCGTCCGCGAACTCGGGCATGTTGCTGACCGTGAGGTTCACGCGCGCGGGGCCGGGGGCGTGGGGGTCGGTGAGGGCGCGGCGTCTCCCCTCCTCCGTGGACATGGTCTGGCCCCAGACCTGGGCGAAGCCGAGGAAGAAGCGCTGCTCGGGAGTGAAGCCGTCGACGGTGACGCGGTCTTTTCCCCGCAGCGACTTCTGATAGGCGCGCAGGGCCAGCGTTGCGCCGCCGAGGTCGGCGATCGCTTCGCCGGTGACGAGGTTGCCCTGCAGCTTGAGGTCGTCCTCGACGACCCACGAGCCGTACTGCCCGGCGATGCACTTCGCGCGGGCCTGGAAGTTCTGCAGGTCCGCGTCGGTCCACCAGTTGCGCAGGTTCCCTTCGGCGTCGAACTTGGCGCCCTGGTCGTCGAAGCCGTGCGTCATCTCGTGGCCGATGACCGTGCCGATGCCGCCGTAGTTGTACGCGTCGTCCGCGGAGGGATCGTAGAACGGCGGCTGGAGGATGCCCGCCGGAAAGGTGATGTCGTTGCGCGTCGGGCTGTAGCCGGCGTTGACGGTCGAGGGCGTGAAGAAGCCCCACTCGTTCGGGTCGTCCGGGTTGCCGACGCGGCTCACGGCGCGACGCACGCGGAACGCGTTCGCGGCGACCACGTTCTCGACGTACGACGTTCTGCCGACGTTCAGCGAGGTGTAGTCGATCCACTTGTCGGGATAGCCGATGCGGCGGCGGAACGCGTTGAGCTTCGCCAGCGCGGCGGTCTTCGTCTCCGGCCCCATCCACGTGAGGTGCGGGATGTCGTCGCGCAGCGCCGCGATCAGGTTATCGATCAGCGAATTCATCTTCGCCTTGGCCTCGGGGGTGAAGGCGGTCTTCACGTACTCCTGGCCGAGAAGCTCGCCGAGGTTGGCGTCGGCGGCGCGGACGCAGCGCTGCCAGCGCGGCTGGATCTCCTTCTGCCCCGACAGCGTCTGGCCGCGGAACGCAAAGTCCTGGTTGGCGAAGGCGGAGGAGAGATACGGCGCGGCCGCGTCGAGGAGGTTCCAGCGGAGGTACGCCTTCCACGACTCGAGCGGCGCTTCGTCGAGGAGGCGGCTGGCCTCGCGAAAGTACTCCGGCTGGGCGACGTTGAGCGACCGCAGGTCGTTGAGGCCGAGCGTGGAGAAGTAGGTGGACCAGTTGAACTGCGGCGCGTTCGACTGCAATTCGGAGACGGAGGTCAGGTGATAGACGTTCTCCGGCTTGCGCATGTCGACGCGGGCCATGGAGGCGCGGGCGAGCTGCGTCTCGAGCGCGATCACGCGCTCGGCGTCGGTCTGCGCTTTCGCCGCGGGGACGCCGGCCAGCTCGAACATCTTCGCGAGGTGCTGGCCGTACTGGCGGCGGGTGGTGGTGAACTTTTCGTCGTCGCGCAGGTAGTAGTCGCGGTCCGGCAACCCGAGTCCCGCCTGCGAGACGGCGGCGATGACGTTGCGGCTGCTCTTGAAGTCGTTCTGCGCGGAGAAGCGGAACAGCGGCGCCAGTCCGAGTTGATGCTGGCGGTGCAGCTCAGCCACGACGCCGGTGCGGCTGGAGATCGCGGCGATGCGGTCGAGATCGCGCTGGATCGGCGCGGCGCCCTGGGCCTCGAGCGCCGTCTCGTTCATGCAGGTGGTCCAGAAGTCGCCGAGCTTCTGCGTCGCGCTGCCCGGCTCCGCGTTCTCGGTCTTCGCGGCCGTCTCGAGGATGGCCCGCAGGCGCTCGCGATTGCGGTCCGCCACTTCCTCGAAGCGGCCGAAGCGCGAGTAGGTCGCGGGCAGCGGATTGGCTTTCTGCCAGCCGCCGGTGGAGTACTGATAGAAGTCGTCGCAGGGGGAGACCGAACGGTCGACGTTCGTCAGATCCATCCCGTGCAACCCGAGGAGCGCGAGAGGCTTCGGCGGCTCGACGGAGACCTGCGGCGGCGGCGCGGTGGCGCAGGCGGCGGCGGTGAGGGCGGTCAGGAGGGCGGCGAGGGCGCGGTTCATGGCGCGCGAATGATAACGGCGTTGGATGTTGGTTGCTGGTTGCTGGTTGCTGGTTGCTGGTGCGGTCGCGCTGGTGAGCGTATTCGTTGTCGGCGCTGTACGCGTTGCCCGTTGCTCGGCTGGGGTGCTTCGGGGTGCTGCGGCACCCGTTTGCTGTGTTGTGTCGCCGTCATGCGGGACGGCAGGCACGTGCAGCGCGCGGCGACCCGCCCGGGTCCCTCGACTCACGCTTCTAAGAAACTTCCGTATCTGTCGCCCGCTACGCGGGCTCGTCAGGTATTACGGACCAACCCCCGGCTGAAAGCCGGGGGCTATCACCTGAAGCCGCCTACGGCGGCAGACCTGCCCGCGTAGCGGGCGTAAGGAAATAGCCCCCGGCTTCAGGGCTTGTTGCCCAAACCCCGCGGAGCGATTTCTGCGCTTCGCAGGTGCACAGAATTCGCGATGTGTCCCACGAACACGTCGCCGCTGCGCAATAGAACTCGATTTCGACACTCCAAAATCGTCGTCTGCCGAAACAGGAGCTGAGCAACACGCCCTTCAGCCGGGGGAATGAAGCGTTTAACCATTCAGCCCGCGTAGCGGGCGACAGGCTGGTTTCTCTTGATCAATCGCTGCGTCTCGCGCAGTGCCTCGACTCGGGATGACAGTAGTTGGGAACGCCGATGCGAACAGCACGTCTTCAGCCGATGCAGCTTCTCAGCCGAGCAACGAGCAACGATCGACACCGCACCAGCAACCAGTCACCAGCAACCAGCAACCCTGTTCACCCCTCCACCTGTAATACCAGCTCGAACAAACGCAGCAGCTCCTCGAAGTGCGGGCCCGGCTTGCGCATGACGGGGGCGTCGAGGGGGATGAGCTGGGGGTCGCACTCGGTGAGGAGGATGGTGGGGATGCGGCGGAGTGCGCGGGCGATTTCCAACGCCCGTAGATCCGGGAGGTCGAGATCGAGGATCAGAACGTCGGGGGCGAGTCTACGGAGTGTGGCAATGGCGTCGGAATCGGGCTTGACCAGAGAGCATTCGAGCTCCATCAGCCGGAAGAACATGTGCAGCATTTCCGCAGCTTCGCGATCCCCCTCCACGAGCGCTACGCGCCGGGTTGTGAACGTGTCGAGGGCGGGACTATGCTTGAGCGGTTGAATGGCTGCTACTGATCCTCCCCCTCCAGGTCGAACAGTTCCGAGGCCCGGACACTCTCGCCCGAGAGCCGGCGGCATGCGGCCGCAATGGCCGCAATACATCGCCGGGTCGGCTCCATCCGCCCTAATCGCAATCGCAACAGGTGCTGGCGGCTGTAACCGGACTCCCGTGCGAGGTGCGCCGGTTTGATCCCCCTGCTCTTCAGAAACGCTTCGAGACGTGTCGGCATGTGCAGTATGTTGCATACTAGAGAAGTGCAGGATGGATGTCAATCCGCACGTGCACAAAGCGGGCGCTCCGGAGCAGAATAGTGCGCAACTCACGCAGGCGCCTCGACTTGCAGCCGACCGTCCCCGCGCGCCCGCTTATCACGGCCTGATCCACTTCTGCTTCCTACAGGGGGTGGAAATGCGCGTTAGCGTCACACCGTGTGCGAGAGTGTCCCGTGCATGAAGTGGTCGTTGCCGTACCAGAGCTCGCGCTGAGCTGCCGCACTCTCGTCGCATCCCTCTGATCCCGCGATCCCTTGCAGTTTTTCGGTGTGTTGCCAATTACGCAGACGATTAGTAACCTATAAGTTCCCAACATGCTCGGTGAGACCGTACGAGAAGCACGCATCCGCAAGGGCCTGACCCAGGCCCGGCTGGCCAAGCTCGCCGGAGTGAGCCGCCGCCATCTGGCCGCCCTGGAGAAGGGCGCCAACGTGTCGGTGAGCATCCTCCAGCGCGTGGCCGCCGTGCTGGAGCTGGCCGAGATCCAGCTCGGCGATCTCTCGCTCCGTTCCCGCGAGAGCGACCGCGGCGTGAACTTCCCGCTCCTCACCGACACGATCCGCGAGGCGCGCGCCGAAGCCGAGCGCGCGCAGGTGATCCTCGCCCGCGCCGAGAACCTCCTGGGCATGGGGCCGGTGGCGAAGATCTCCGTCGCCTTTCCGACGATGCCGGTCCGTCAGCTCGAGCCGCAGCGGCACGGCAACGGCGGCGCGATCCACGAAGGACCGGAGTGGGCCGAGCTCACGACCGCCGGCGAGATCCGCCACGGGGAGCCGATCGACGAGTCGAAGAAGGAGACGATCTCCGTCCCGAAGTCGCTGATCGAAGCCGACGAGATCGTGTTTCGCGCGCGTGGCAACTCGATGCACGACCAAGGCATCGCCGACGGCGACCTGCTCGTCGTCGAGCTGCGCCCCCGCGGCCGCGCCTCGACGGGCGAGCTGGTGATCGTCCGCATCGGCCGCCAGGTCTTCGTCGGCCGCTGGTGGCAGAAGCACGGCCGCAAGTCACTGATGTCGAACGGACTGGCGGAAGTGACGGTCGGACGGAGCGCGCGCTCGCTGAAGGTCGTGGCGGCGATCAATCAGATCATCAGGGTGTGAGGCGTTGCTGGTTGCTGGTTGCTAGTTGCTAGCGACTTCAGGCGGTGCGGCACGCGTCGCCTGGTCGGAACGTTTGCGTTGCTCGTTGTTCGGCTGGGGTGCCTTCTCGCGCGGCGGCACCCGGAACGAGCAACGAGTAACGTTGGTGCGGTTGAGTTGTCGTGACTTCAGGCGCTACTGCACTAGCAACCAGCAACCAGCAACCAGCACCAACTATCATCTGCCGATGCGCTTGCTTGTTGCTCTCGCGTCACTCGCGATCACGCTCTCCACTTTTGCCCAGGTCGACACCCGCGCCGTCGATTCCCTCATGCGCAACACCATCAAGGCCTGGGGCATCCCCGGTGCGGCGATCGCGATCGTGCAGAACGACCGGGTGGTGTACGTGCAGGGATACGGCGTGAAGGAAGCCGGAGGGACGGAGCCGGTGACGGCGGACACGCTGTTCCAGATCGCGTCGACGTCGAAGGCGTTCACGTCCACCGCCCTGGCCATGCTGGCCTCGGACAAGAAGCTGTCGTTCGACGATCCGGTGCGGAAGCATCTCCCCTACTTTCGCCTGAGCGATCTCTGCGCCGACGCGAACGTGACGCTGCGCGACATCGTGTCGCACCGCACCGGCATCACCCGTCATGACGAGCTCTGGGACGACACGTCTCTGACGCGCGAGGACGTCGTGCGCAGCATGGCCCACGTCGCGCCATCGCGGCCGTTCCGCACCACGTACCAGTACCAGAACATCATGTTCATCGCCGCCGGCGAGGCCGTCGCGCACGCGTCGGGCATGTCCTGGGACGACTTCACACGCACCCGCATCTTCAAACCCCTCGGCATGACCCGCACGGTGATCTCCGACGCGGAGTGGAACGCGGCCACCAACCGCGCCAGCGGCCATCGCTACGAATGGAAAAACTCGCGCATCCTGCCGCAGGTTCCCATCGACACGACCACCATCGGCGCGGGCGGCGCGATCAAGTCGTCGGCGCGCGACATGGCCAACTGGATCCGCTTCCAGCTCGCCGGCGGCACGTTCGACGGCACGCGGCTCGTCGACACGGAACTGCTCGACGAGACGAAATCGCCGCACACCGTCATCCGCATGTCCGGCCTCGGCGCGCAGTCGAATCCGGAGACGCACGTGATGACGTACGGCATGGGCTGGAACATCCAGGATTACCGCGGCGAGCAGCTCGTCGCGCACGCCGGCGCGCTGAACGGCTTCCGCACGCACGTGGCCCTGCTGCCGAAGCGCAACGCCGGATTCGTGCTGCTCATCAACGCCGCGCGCGGCATCGGCCTCTACGCGCTGCGCAATTCACTGGCGGACATGCTCACCGGCAAGCCGGCCAAAGACTGGAACCCGTACTACCTGATGATCGACCGCGCCGCCGACGAGAAGAGCGAGAAGGAGAAGGAGGAGCGGCTGGCCAAGCGCATCCCGAACGCGACTCCCACTCGCGCGCTCGCCGACTACGTGGGCGAGTACGAGCATCCCGGCTACGGCCCGCTGAAGATCACCCGCCACGGCGAGCAGCTCGCGCTGGAGTGGCAACGCATCAAAGCACCGATGGTGCATCTGCAGTACGACACGTTCTTCGCCCAGGAAGGCGCGCACGACGTCGAGGAGACGGTGACGTTCGTGCTCGACGACGAGCGGCGGGTGATCGCGCTGAATGTGTTCGGGGAGAGGTTCGCGCGGCGGTGATTATGGAGTGGGGGGGG
>DASVSV010000452.1:0-6676 GCA_036387915.1 Thermoanaerobaculia bacterium | reverse complement strand
GTGGCTTCAGCCCGCCCGCCCCCGGCGAGGCGGGCTGAAGCCACGCCCTACGTTTTCGCGTGCAGCGCACGTTGCTCGGTCAGCGCGCGTAGCGCGTGCAGCGCGCGCCGGGCGGTTACCGCATCCGTACGAACGCCATTGTGATGAGGCCGAGGAGGAGCAGCAGCGTTGCCCATTCGCCGAGGGTCGGGATCGGGGCGATGATCGCCGGAGCGGCGACACCGAGAAGCTGGCCGCGAATCTCGCCCGTTTCGTAATCGGCGGAGTGAATGTTCACGTAGAGGAAGCCGGCGGCGAAGTCGGCGATGAGACGCGGCGTGAGCGGCACGGTGCCTTGGAACGTACTGGTCAGCGGGAAGTCCGCGATCACCGGGCCGTCGACGCCCGGAGGCGCGGCGTGCAGATGGATCATCGTCGGCGCGGCGACGTTGTGCGTGCACTGCACGAACAGCGAAGCAGGGTTGTCGCCGAGGTCGGCCAGGCATTGGCCGGTGGCGCGGGAGTCGGTCGGCGGCACTTCCTGACTCGCGTTCGCGGTGAAGTTGAAGCGGTCGACGGTGCGCGGCAGGATCTGCCCGCGGATCTCGCCGTCGGGACGTCCGCTGGCGTGGATGTTCACGTAGAGGCGTCCGGCCGCCAGGTCAGCGACGTCGGCCGGCGTCATGTTCCACACCGCCTCCAGCGGGCTGACCGGATCGCCGAGGTCGAAGGCGATCGGGCCGTTCGATCCGGCCGGGGCGCGATGGACGTGCGCGACCGCGGGACTGCCGACGTTGTGCGTGCAGAGCAGCGTCAGGCGGCTGGCCGCGGAGTCGAACTGCCCGTAGCAGCCGCCGCGCGCGGTGGAGTTGGCCGGCGGCACTTCCTGGTCGCCGGAGAGATGAAAGACGAACTGCGACGGCGCGGCCGCGCTCTGCAGGTTCGTGAACGTGCAGACCACCGTTTCGCCGGCCTGCAGCCGCACGGTGGCGGTGCGCGCGAACGGGTTGCCGGTGCTGTCGCCGTCGCCGCAGGTGACGTCACTCAGCGACCACCCCGGCGCCAGGTTCTCGGTGACGGTGTACGTGCCAACCGGGACGTTCGCGAACGTTTCCTCGCCGCCGTCGTTCAGCGTGAAGCCGCTGCCGGTGATGTTCTGACTGAAGGTGAAGCCGGCGCCGCCCGCGGGCGCGGTGGCCTTGCGGATGCGGATCGTACCCGTCGCCGGCGCGGTGACGGTCGTGGCGATCTGTCCGCGGATCACGATCGGATTCGACTCCTCCCCGACCTCGGGACCATGGATGTCGAGATAGAGAAAGTACGCCGCAAAGTCGGCCACGAGCCGCGGCGTCAGCGGCATGCTGGCGCTGAGCGGACTGTTCGGCGACGGGAAGGTGAAGACGATCGGCCCGTTCTCGCCACGCCGCGCCTGATGCACGTGCGCGGCGCTGGGGCTGGCCACGTTGTGCGTGCAGTTGATGGCCAGCGAGGTCGCGTTCGCGTCGAGATCGGCGGTGCAGTTCGCGGTCGACGGTCCCGTGCCCGCCGGAACGGTCTGCGAGGCGTCGGCGGTGAAGGCGACCGTGTCGACGGTGCGCGTCACGATCTGTCCGCGAATCTCGCCGGCCGGACGTCCGGCGGTATGGATGTTGACGTAGAGATTGCCGGCCAGCAGCTCGGCGACGTCGGCCGGCGTCATGCCGCTCCACGTCGCGATGACCGGGCTGTCGGGCTGCCCCATGTCGAACGCGATCGGACCGTTCACGCCGGGTGCGCCGCGATGGATGTGCATGACCGTCGGCAGGTCGACGTCGTGCGTGCAGATCAGCGAGAGCTCGCTGGCCGCGGCGTCGAAACGTCCCATGCAGCCGCCGCGGTCCGTGGTCGGGACCGGCGGGACTTCCTGATCACCCGAGAGGTGGAAGACGAAGATGGTGTCGGCGGCCGCGGTCTCGAAGTTGCGGAACGTGCAACGCACCGTCTCGCCGGCTTCGACGCGCACGGTGGCGGTGCGCGCGCCGGTGTCGCCGGTGCTGTTCACGTCGTCGCACGAAACGTCGCCGAGGGTGTAGCCGGCCGGGACGTTCTCGGTGATGGTGTAGGTGCCGGGGGTGACGCTGCTGAAGGTCTCGGTGCCGCCGTCGTTCAGGGTGAAGGTGCCGGAGGTGATGGTCTCGTTGAAGCCGAAGCCGCTGCCGCCGGCGGGCGCGGTTTCTTTGGCGATGATGACGGTGCCGCTGGTCGCGGCGGCGGGCGGCAATCCGATCTGCCCGCGGATTTCCTCACTCGGATCTTCCTCGGTGCCGGCCGCGGTGTGAATGTCGAGGTAGAGGAACTTCGCGGCAAACGCGGCGACGAGCTCCGGCGTCAGCGGGACGCTCGCGCTGAGCGGCGACGCCGTCGTGGGGAAGGTGTAGACGACCGGTCCGTTCGTGCGGAACGGCCCGTTGTGAATGTGCGCGGAGACCGGCGCGGCGAGGTTGTGCGTGCAGTTGACGGCGAGGGCCGTGGCGCCGCTGTCGAGATCGGCGGTGCAGTTCGCGACGGCAGCCGAGCCGTTCGGCGGCACGACCTGCTCTCCCTCGGCGATGAACTCGACGAAATCGACCGTGCGCAGCACGATCTGGCCGCGGATCTCGCCGGCCGGACGTCCGGCCGTGTGGATGTTGACGTAGAGATTGCCGGCGAGCAGGTCGGCGACGTCGGCCGGCGTCATGGAGCTCCACGTCGCGACGACCGGGTCGACCGCGGGATCGCCCATGTCGAAAGCGATCGGACCGTTCGCACCGGCCGGCGCGCGATGAATGTGCATCACCGTCGCGAATTCGACGTTGTGCGTGCAGGTGATGTTGAAGGTCGCCGCGGGCTGGTCGAGCACCCCGTGGCAGCCGCCGGTGGCGGTGGTCGGCACCGGCGGCACTTCCTGCGCGCCGCTCAGGTCGAACACGAAGGTCTGCCCGGCCAGAGGCGCGGCCAGGAGGAGAAGCAAAGCTGCTGCGAACGCGAACACGTGCCGCATGGGGCGACCTCCGTTATTGGTGGTTCAGGACCTGCCGCGGCATCAGAGCATACGGTCCTGCCCGGCGCAACCTGACTTCCGTCCGGACATCCCTGCACGCGCAGCGTCTGGCACGAGCGCCGATATGGAGTGCGGCGGCCCGAGCCGCCGCTTTCGAATTCGGTGGCAACGCGCCGCGAAGTTGCCGTCATCCGAGAGGTTGCGTACTCGTCCCCAGGGACGCGTCCCGCGAAGTTACCGTCATCCGAGGCGTAGCGTACCCGTCCCGATGGACGCGTATTCGAAAGCGGCGGCCAGGCCGCCGCACTCCATAGCCGGCGCCCCCGGTCACTGGTCGGCCGCGACTGTATAGTTGCCTCATGAGTTCATCGCCGCAAACGCGCGAGCAGATCGTCGAGGCATTGGAGCGTCAGGAGCGTGACAGCATCGCCTACTGGAACGGCTTCGACACGGACGCGTTCTTCGCGAAGATCGGCGAGTCGTGGTCGCCCGCGGAAACGGTGCGGCATCTGACGAAGTCGATCCGCCCGCTGGTCCAGGCGCTCGGCCTTCCGCGCTTGCTGCTGCGGCTCCGCTTTGGCAAACCGAAACGCACGCCGATGACGTTCGACACGCTGCGCGATCACTACCGCAAGCTTCTCTCCGAAGGCGGAACCGCGGGCCGCTTCGCTCCGTCCGCAAACGCCGAGACCGACCGCACCGCGATCATGACCCGCTTCGCCGCCGTCAACCGCGAGCTGCGCACGGCCATCAACCGCTGGCCCGACGCGAAGCTCGACACCATCCAGCTCCCCCACCCGCTCCTCGGCAAGCTGTCCGTCCGCGAGATGCTCTTCTTCACGCTCTACCACGAGCGCCATCACATGGACGTGGTGGCGCGGAACCTGGCCGGGACTACCGCCGCATCCCGGTGAGCTCTTCCTCCGCGGCCATGTCAGCCCTTATCGCGCGGCCAGCGGAATCAGTGCGCCGCTGACGTTCGTCCCCGACTCGGACAACAGAAAGGCAATCGTCGCCGCGACGCGGTCCAGCGGCACGAGCTTCTCGCGCGGCATTTCCTTGCGCATGGCCGGGGTGTCGAGGGCGGTCGGCATCAGCGCGTTCGCGGTGATGGGTGTTCCGCGCAGTTCCTGCGCGACCAGCTCGATGAGCGTGTTGAGCGCGCTCTTGGCGACCGTGTACGCGAGGTTGCCTTTCGCCTTCGTGCGCGCGGCGTCGGAGCTGATGACGATGATCCGTCCCGCGGTGCCGCGATCCATCACCGCCAGCGTCTCGCGGATGGCGACGAAGGCGGCGGTGAGATTGAGGGAGAGCATGTGCGACCACGCCTCGTCGGTCGTGTCGGCGAGGGAGCCCGGCGCGTAGCCACCCGCGAGATGCACGAGGCCGTACGGCGGACCCGACTCGGCGGCAATGGATTGGATCGCGCTGCGCACCGCCTCCGGATCCGAGAGGTCGGCCTGCACGCCGCGCACCCCCTCGGGCGCCGTGCCGCGATACAGCGCAACGCAGTCGTATGCGGCGCTGAGCTGACGCACGACCTCGGAGCCGAGGCCGCCCGTCGCGCCGGTGATGATCAGGGATTGCATGGAGCCGCATTATCCGTCGTGGGTGGGATGCCGGGGAGGGGGGAACGCTTCGTGGGTTCGGGGAGCGCGGGACGGACCGCCCGCCCCGCCCGGGGGGCGGGCTGAAGCCGCGCCCTACGTTTGGCAAACGCCGGGCGGCCGGCGGCGGGAGGCGGGCGCGTAGCCGGAGCTCATTCGTCGATGAACTCCATCATCACCGGCAGGGTCACGCGCATCACCGACTGCTGCCGGAAGCGCTGCTTGTACTCGTCGGCGATCTCGCGCACTTCGTCGTCGTAGCGGCGGCCGTACGGGTGGAGGAACTCGAGGACCAGCGTCCGCTCGTCCTCCCCCTCCCAGTTCCCCATGGCCGTCCACATCGTGAAGCCCTCGGGGAACCGCGGCTCGACTACCTCGTCGACGAACTTCTGCAGCTCGGCGTCGGTGACCTCGCCGCCGCCGGGGATGTCGCGCCCGCAGAAGAGGCGGTCCGACACCCCCTGCACGCCGACGCGCGGCGCGTACGAGGCGCAGGCGGAAAGGAGCAGTGCGAAGGCAATGACGGTGCGTCGCATGATGAATTGCGCCCCATTGTAGCGGACGCATATGGAGTGCGTGCGGCCTTAGCCGCCGCTTTCGTATTCGGGTGCAACACGCCGTGAAGTCGCACATCGACGTAAAGGTTGCGCACGAGCTTATGGAGTGCGCGCGGCGTTAGCCGCCGCTTTCCTATTCGGGTGCAACGTGCCGTGAAGTCGCCGTCAGCCTGAAATTTGACACGCGCGCCACGAACACGTGATTAGAAAGCGGCGGCCAGGCCGCCGCACTCCATAGCCGAAGCGGGCCACCTCTATACTTCGCAGCCATGCGCAGCGCAGTCCTCACGCTCATCCTGGTCGCCACTCCCCTGACCGCACAGTCAGTGGAGGAGCGGTTGTCGAGGCTCGAACAGGAGATGCGCGAGCTGCGTGCGGAGAACGCGGAGCTGCGCCGCCAGCTCGGCGTGCAGCCTCCGGCCGCGGCCACGCCGGAGCCCGTCACCGCGCAGCCGGTGGTGCGTCCCGCGGGCAAAGAGCCGCGGCTCACGGTCGGCGGATTCCTGCACGCGCAGGCGGAAAGCGGCGGCCGCGTGGACGCGCGTTTCGACGAGAGCGACCGCGTCTACTTTCGCCGCGCGCGCGTCAACGTACAGGGCGGCTTCGCGGAACATTTCGATTTCAAGGTGGAGGCGGAGGTCGGCGGCAACACGCTCGGCGCCGCGAGCAACCTCCGCGCGCAGGGCACGGACGTTTACGCGCAGTGGAAACGCTATCCCGCCGCGCAGGTGCGCTTCGGCCAGTTCAAGACGCCGTACAGCTTCGAGCAGATTTACTCCGACACGCTGATCTCCACGCCCGAGCGCGCCCTCGGCGTCGACCGGCTGGCCCTCGGCCGGCAGATCGGCGTGCAGCTCATGGGCGACCTCGCGGAGAAGCGCGTCTCGTACGCCATCGGCGCGTTCAACGGCAACGGCGTGAACACGAGCAACAACGACGACGACGGATTTCTCGTCGCCGCGCGCCTCGCCGCGACGCTGCACGAGCGCGGCAAGTTGAAGTGGACGGCCGGCGTGAACGGCTATCGCAGCGAGGACCGCAACGCCGCCGCGCCGCCCGAAGCGGGGCTGGCGAACAACGCGTTCGCCGGGACGCGGCACGCGTGGGGCGTCGACACGCAGCTCTTCACCGACCGGCTGGAGCTGATGACCGAATACCTCAGCGCCGAGTACGACCCCGCCGCCGCGACGCAGCGCGACCTCAGCGCGTTCTACGTCCTCGGCGGCTGGCTCTTCACGCCGAAGTGGCAGGGGGTGCTGCGCTACGAGACGTACGACGGCTTCACCTCGAGTACGAATGCGTGGACCGGCGGCGCGAACTATCTCCTCAAAGGTCACGACCTCAAACTGCAACTCCACCTGATGCACAGCGACGAAGGAGACCGCGTCGTCGCCCGCGTGCAGACGCTCTTCTGATGCTGGGACCAGGGAACGACGGGGGGCCTCCGGCGGGCCGGTACGACCGGCAGCGCTGGTTGAGCCCAGTCGTCGCGCAAACGCGTGTTTCGTCGACAG
>DASVSV010000451.1:0-8924 GCA_036387915.1 Thermoanaerobaculia bacterium | reverse complement strand
CGACCCCTCACCCGTCCTTCGGGCACCCTCTCCCCGCTCACCGCGGGGCGAGGGGCAACAAACAGGCGTCTCGCAAGACGCTTGATTGTTGCCGTGGGGCGAGAGGCAACAAACATGCGTCTCGCAAGACGCTTGATTGTTGCCGTGGGGCGAGGGGCAACAAACACGCGTCTCGCCAGACGTTTCTTTGTTGCCCTTCTCCCCTCGTGAGGGGAGAAGGTGCCGAAGGCGGATGAGGGGTTGTCGCTCGCGCTCAGTCAAAGTCATGAGACTCACGCCCGCCCGCCGTTGCGCATCTGCTGGAGCAGCGTGCGCAGGTCGCGGTCGGCGGGGAACTTCTGCGTGCCCTGGTAAGCCCAGTAGAGCGCGCCCCGCGCATCGCCCACCGCGCTCAGCGCCTCGGACACGGCGATGTACGACGGCGGCTGCGGCGCGGCTTTGATCAGGTCGAAGACGACCTGCGTCGCTTCCTGCGGGCGCCCCGCCGCGGTGAGCAGCAGGATCAGCGAGGAGTACGCGTCGGGCGACGTCGGATAGTGCGCGATCTCCTGACGGAACTCGCGCTCCGCTTCGTCGTTGCGGCCGAGGCGGGCCAGGATGTCGCCGCGATAGAAGTGCAGGTTCGGGACGCGGCGGTTGCGTTTATGCGCGATCGACGCAATGGCCTGATCGAGATGCCGCAGCGCGCCGTTGAGGTCATTGCGCTGCTTAGCGATCAGCGCGAGGGTCATGTACGCGGCGGCCGGCTCGCGGCCGGTCTTCATCGCGAGCTGCGCTTCCTGCTCGGCGCGCGCGTAATCCTTGCGCTCCGCGTAGATGCGCGCGAGGAGCTCGTGCGCCTGCCCCGGCTCCGGCTTGAGCAGCAGCTCGGCGTGCGCCTGAGCGTCGTCGAGCTTCCCCGCGAGGATCGAGAGATTGGCGACGGCGGAGAGCAGCGCCACGGTGTTCGGCTGGCGCTTCAGCCCTTCCTTCGCCGCGGCGATGGCCTCGTCGGTGCGGCCCATCTTGCCGAGGGCTTTGCTCTTGAGGTCCCAGAGATCGAGGATGCGGTCGTTGTCGCGCAGGAGGCGGTCGCAGATGGCCAGGCACTCCTGCAGCCGGTCTTCCTTGAAGTGCGTGAACGCGACGCGGATCTCGTGGAAGACGCCGATGGTGTTCTTCGGATCGGGCAGCTCCGCGCCGGCGGTGGGCGCGGCGGCGGAACCGACATAGCCGAGCGCCGCGAGCTTGGCCGCGTCCTCGGGGTCGATCGCCGTCGGAGCCGCGGCTTCGCGCACGTACGGCTCGATCGCATTGCGCATGGCCGTATACGTGCGGCGATTGTCCTGCAGCACGTTCTTCTTCTCCGCCGGATCGGCGGCGAGGTCGTAGAGCTCCGGGATCGGCGCGCGGATGTAATGGTGCGCACCGTCGGTCAGCGAGTGCAGATCGCTCCAGCCGAAGTGCAGCTTCGGATAAAAAGTCTCGCTGTAGATCATGCGCGCGGGGGCGTTCTTCTCGAGGAGCGACACCAGCGACACCGCGTCGGTCTTCCGCTGCGGAAGTGGCGTCGCGGTCTGCTCGAGGATCGTCGGGAAGACGTCGACGAGCGCCGCGGGCGCGCTGACGCTGGTCCCGGCGTGCTGGTTCTTCGGCAGCTTCACGATGAGCGGCACCTGGATGGCCTCGCGATAGAGGAAGATCCCGTGCTCCTCCTCGCCGTGGTCGTTGAGCCCTTCGCCGTGATCGGACATGAACACGATCAGCGCCTTGTCGTAAATGCCGCGTGCCTTGAGATCGGTCATGAGGTCGCCCACCACCTGGTCGGTGTACGCGATCTCGCCGTCGTACGCGTCCTTGTACTTCGAGCGGAACGGCTCCGGCGGCGTGTACGGACTGTGCGGGTCGTACGTGTGGAGGAAGAGGAAGAACGGCTCGTCGTCGCCGCGCTCGCTGAGCCACTTGCGCGCCGCCGAGAGCGTGTCGCCGCCGGTGCGCTGCACGCGCGCGATGACCGCGGACTCACCGAGCGGCTCGACCTGGTCGTCGTAGAAATCGAAGCCGCGTCCGATGCCCGTTTCCTTGCGCAGGACGAACGCGGAGACGGCGGCGCCGGTGGCGTACCCGTTGGCCTTGAGCAGCGCCGGCAGCGTGGCGATTTTGTCGTCGAGCGTGAAGCCGATGTTGTCGCGGATACCGCTGTCGGCGGGCAGAAGTCCGGTCAGCACCGACGCGTGCGACGGCAGCGTCAGCGGGCAGTGGCTGTACGCGCGTTCGTAGAGAATGGCATCGCCGCGCAGCGCGTCGATGTTCGGCGTCTCCACGCCCTTGTAGCCATACACGGGCAGCCGGTCCGACCGCAGCGTGTCGATGGAGATGAGGATGACCGGCGTTTTGTTCGTCGGTGCGCTCCCCGTGAAGCGCCCGCACGAGGCGAGCGCGATCACGGCGAAGGCGGCGGCGAGAAGTCTCTTCATTTGTGCGAAGGGGGCAGCGCGCAGGGCGCGGGGCGCAGGAGATCGGACTCCGCTCCTGCGCCCCGCGCCCTGCTCACTGCCCCCTGACAGGGTCACTTCAGATCGGCGAGGAACTGTTTGGCGTCCTTGGCTTCCGACGAATCGGGCGCGAGCTCGACGACTTTCTGGAAGTCGGCTTTGGCCTCAGCCAGCTTCTGCATCTGGATGTTGGCCATGCCGCGATAGTAGTAACCCTCGGCGCGCGTCATGTCGAGATCGATGGCCCGTCCGAAGAACGTCGCCGCCTCGGCCGCGTTGTTCTTGTTCATGAAGAGGATGCCGATGTTGACGTAGACCGTCGGATCGGCGATCTCGTGCGCCGGCACCGAGGCCAGCGTCTCGCGTCCCTTGTCGAGCTGACCGTCCTCGAGATAGAGGTTGGTCAGCAGCAGGGCGACGCCGGTATTCGCGGTGTCGGCGGCGCGGACGGCCTCCAGCATCGTGATGGCTTTCTTGAGGTCACCGGTCTTGTAGTACGCCTGCGCCAGGACCTGCCTGACCTGCACGTTGTCCGGCAGGTGCACGAGCGCCTTCTCGAACTCGACGATCGCTTCCTTGTACTTCTCGGCGGCCATCAGGTCCTGCCCCGCGTTCACGGCGTCGACCGCTTCCTGCGGCACGCCGGGCGTGGTCTGGATCTCGGTCGCGGGCACTTCCGCCTCGACGACCTGGGCCCGCGCGATCTCGATCTTCATCTGCGGCATCATGGCCACTTCGGTGACGGCGACCGGACCCTTGCGCGACGGCTGGAAGCCTTCGGCGTCGATGTCCACGTTCCAGTTGCCGGCGATCAGTCCGAGGGCGGACCAGCGCCCCTTGTCGTTCGACTTGACGACGATCGGCTGCGTGGAGCCGTCGGCGAGACTGATGGTGATCTTCGCGTTCGGGACCGGCTTGCCGGTGCCCTGTTCGACGACCAGGCCCTGCAGGCGGGCCTTGCCGCGAACCTGAGCGATGGCCGCCGTGCTGACGGCGAGCATGAGGATGACCGCGACCACTGTCGTGATTCTGCGCATGTAGTTGCCTCCGATGTGAGAGTTGCCCGCCGGTGGAACGCTCGGGGCGCGAGCTTTATTTTGCCAGTTTATCTCGCGCGCAGACGCGGGATGAACCTCAAAAAAAAACCGCCGGGGTTTCCCCCGGCGGTTTCGAACGAAGCGTGAAACGAAACGGCTAGAACGTCAGGCGGGCTCCGACGCGGAACACGCGCGGCGACTGCAGTTCGGTGATGCGGTTGCCGGCGGCGAAGTTGTTGCCGAGGCGGGTGTTGCGCTGCAGGACCGGCTGCGCGTTGAGGACGTTGAACATGTCCACCGAGAGCGTCGTGCCGATGCCGCCGAAGCGGAAGTCCTTGGCCAGACGGAGGTCGAGGTTGTGGACGTCTTCGTGACGGTACTCGGTCGGATCCTCCGGAACGAGGACGTACTTGTACGCCTGTTCCGTCGCGAGGTACGGCGAGCGGACGATGTAGGGAATCGGGTAGCCCTGACGGCCGCTGAGGTTGAAGCCCAGCGAGGTCTCGATGAACGGGATCTGGTATGCGCCGGTCAGGTTGTAAGCCCACTCGGCATTGATGTAGACGCCACCCTTGGCGCCCGACCCGGCGCCCGAGCCTTCGAGAACAGGGGTGTTGTCGCAGTTGGTGCAGCCGGTGCCGCCGCGCTGGCGGGTCGGGTCGGCGACCGAGTTCTCACCGACGTGCTGCTTCCAGTCCTGGAGCGTGAGGCTGGCGCGCATCATCCAGCGATTGGACATGCGCTTGGTGCCCGTCAGCTCCAGGCCCTGATACGTCTGGTGATAGTCGTCGGCGTTCGTGAAGACGAAATAGGTCGGGGCCGGAACGCCGGCCTTGAGCTCGTAGAACGGATAGCCCGCGAACCCGCTGGTGAAGGGACCGCAGTCGATCGTTGCCGACGGCGTGCAGGCTCCGGTGACCCGGGTCTGGACGTAGTCCGCGCTGGTGTAGAAGTTGTTGCTGCCGCGGGTCTTCTCCGCGCGGGTCTCGATGAAGTCGTTCAGCTTGCGCCACGTGACCGTGGCACCGACCACGAAGTCGGAGAGGACCTCACGCTCGAGGCCGAAGAGCAACTCGTCGGTGTGCGGGACCTTCATGTCCGGATCCCAGCGGCGCACCGGGATGGCGCTGCCCGAGTTGTTCGGGTCGAGGCCGAGGTAGCCGAGGACCGTGGACGTGTCGACTTCGCCGACGTCCGCGCGGCGGTTGCCGTTGGCGTCGGTGAAGTAGAAGTACATGTACTGATAGCCGAGCGGTGACGCACCGTAGACGGTGAAGCCGCCCAGCTGATCGTGGTAGCGGTTTGCGGCCGCACGCAACAGCGTCTTCTTCTCGGCGCCGAGGGCGTACGTCAGCCCGATGCGGGGAGAGATGCTGTTCCACTCGAGCGAGCCGATGCTGTCACCGTTGAAGGTGATGGCCGGGAGAAGGCCGCCGGCGACCGGGTTCGCGCCCAGCGTGCCGCTGTTGACCGAGCCTTCCTGCATGTCCCAGCGGAGGCCGGCCTGCAGGGTCAGGTTGCCGAACATCATCGTGTCGCCGACGTAGAGGTCGGTCGAGTTGACGTTGTACGTGAAGTCGGAGTTGCGGAGCAGATAGGCGCCACCGAAGGCGTCGATCTCACCCGGGCGGCCGTAGTTCGTGCCGAACGCATCGCCGTAGAAGACCATGTACTGCTGGCCGGGCCAGCCCGACTGCGAGAGGACTTCCGCATCGCGATAGCCGAAGCCGAACTTCAGCTCGTGCGAGAGGCCGCCGGTGTTGAAGAACGCGGAGCCGTCGAGACGGGCCTGATCCTGCGGGCGCTCGGTGTAGTAGTTGTAGTAGCTGTTCTGCCACGCGTTGCTGGCGGCGTAGACCGTGCCGTCAGGATTCGTGGCCGTCAGGTCGAGGTACGCCGGCGTGCCGGACAGACCGCAGGTGATGGTGTTGCAGCCCTGTCCATTGTCGGAGATGAGCTGGAACCCACCCTGGACCTTCGAGTAGAGGCCGGTCAGGTAGAAGTTCGAGCTGAACACGTGCGTGTCCTCGATCTTCCACATGGTCGGGCCGGAGTAGTTGCTGTCCTGGTTCCACGCCGTCTCCGGCGGGCGGGTCGGGCCGACGTTGCGGCCCAGCTTGACCTTGTTGCCGAGCATGGCCGCGAAGCTGAGGCTGTTCGCCGCGAACGGCTGGGCGTTCAGCTTCACGTTGTACGTCTCGAGCTCGGTCTTGTCGGCGAACGGACCGGCCTGGCCGACGTTCTGCGCCGTGAAGAGGTCGATGTTCTGAAGGCTGTACGCACCCCAGAGCCACAGACGGTCGCGGATGATCGGGCCGCCGGCTTCGATGCCCATGTCGGTGACTTCGTCGATCTCGTTGGAGCGAGCCAGGTAGTTCGTCTTGGACGGCACGTTCGTGCCGTTGCTGGCCTCGGCCGGAATCTCAGGATCGGCCTGGAAATCGCCGGGGGTCATGAAGTAACGGCCCGAACCACTGAAATCGTTCGTGCCGCGCTTGGTGACCATGTTGACCTGCGCGCCCGGCGTCTGGATGCGGACGTCGGTACCGCCGGTCGTGATCTGCATTTCTTCGAAGGAGTCGAAGTCGTAGTACGTCGGCGAGGAGCCGAGCGCACCGACGTCGGTGATGTTCACACCGTCGACGTTCCAGGCGGTCTGGTCGGAGGTGACGCCCTTCGACACGTAGCTGGACTGCTGGCCGGACTCATTACCGCCGACGTTGATGCGGTCCATGAGGACGCCCGGGGTCTGCTGAAGGATGACCCACGGATCGCGGCCGCTGGGAACGGCCTCGAGCTCGACCTTGGTCATGGTCGCGCCGGTTCCGGTCTTGCGGACGTCGAGCAGCGGAGCCTCGGCCGTGACCGTGATGGTCTGCGACACCGAGGGGTTCAGCGTCATGACGATGTCCGACGTGCCGCCGATGCGGACGCCGATTCCGGCACGGTTGGCCTGGCCGAAGCCGGCCAGCTCGGCGCGGAGGGAGTAGGTTCCGGGGGTCAGGCTGGCGAAGCGGAAGCGGCCCTGCGCGTCCGTTACGTCAGTCTGGGGAGCGCCGGGACCGCTGAGTGTGACCGTGACGCCCGGGAGGGCGGCATTGTCTTTGTCGACGACCGTGCCGAGGATGCTGCCGGTCTGAATCTGTGCGAAGGCGCTGAGCGTCATCAGCGCCATCAGCAACGCGGTAAATACCGCGCGATACCAATGGGGAGGGCACCGTTTCATACAGTCTCCTTTCCTGTTCGTGGAGCGAAGCGTTTGTGCAGAAATCCAGCCTCGAGGCCGGAATTTGCCAACTGGTTGACTGGGCGGGAGTTAAAGGGAAAGTGAGCGGGAACGGGAGGGCCGGCGGTTACGGTTCGCCGTTCGCATCCGTTCCGGATTTTGAATCGCGCGGCCGAGGGGGCCGAAATTTCCAGGGTCAGGATGCCGGCACTCTAGCACCAGACTCATTGTTAAGGAAAGGTCGTCGCGCGGGAGAAAAAGAGGTGGGCAGAAAAGATAAACGCCGCGAGTTCGTCGCGGCGTTTATGTGGCCGAGCCTTCCGGCTGCCTACGAGGTTAGCTGTCGGGTTCGGGCTGGAAGCCCTACCAGCTTGCGGCTGGATTCACCCCGGACGGTGGCAAGCCGTCTTTTATGTTGGTTCCCCCGTTCCTCGGCGCCGAGGATTAGGCGGCAAGGCCGCCACCAACTGGCGGCATCGGGAGTCTACGCGGGAAGCGGGCCAAGTCAATGTGTTTGTGCGGATGAGGTTGATCGGAATGATTCGCCGGAGCGGACGTTTATCACCCACGCTTGCCACCGGCGCGCGCTGTGGTATCTTCCGCGCCGCCTCCGAGAGCCCAGGTAGCTCAGTTGGTAGAGCAGAGGACTGAAAATCCTCGTGTCGGCGGTTCGATTCCGTCCCTGGGCACCACCTTTTATCTCTTTGAAATCAGGGACTTAGCAATTGGAGCATTGGCCCTGTGGCCAATACGTGTGGTTCGCCGGACAATCCGGAGGACGACATGCTCACCCTGTATCGGCGTCATCGTGTCTCATGCGCCAGCCGCTCGAAAGGGCGAGATTACCGGCGCTGCGCCTGCCCCATCCAAGTTGAAGGCTCCCTCGGTGGCGAAACTATCCGCCGCTCGATGGATCAAACCTCATGGGAAGCCGCGGAGAACATCATCCGCGAATGGACGAAGGCCGGGAAGATTGGCGGCGGCGTCCAGAAGCTCACCCTCATTCCCGATGCGGTGAAGCTCTTCTTCGCTGATGCGGAATCCCGCAACCTCGCCGCCTCCTCCCTTCGCATCTACCGGCGCTTCCTCGGCCGCCAGCTCCCTGGCTGGTGCGAATCGAAGGGCTTCCGCTATCTGAAGCAGGTCACGTTCATCGAGCTCGTCGAGTTCAAGTCGACGTGGAAGATGAAGCCTGCCACGGCCGCGAAGCGCCTGGAACTGCTGAAACAGTTCTTCGGCTTCTGCGTGGCTGCGGGGCTCATCGAAACGAATCCGGCCGCGGCGTTCAAGGCGCCCGAGTTGGACGAGCCGCCGACGCTCCCCTACACGCGCGAAGAGATGACGCGGATCCTCGACGCCTGCGACAAGTACTCGCATCACGGCGACCATGGGCACAACCGGCCGGCGCGCATCAAAGCATTCGTGCTCTTGCTGCGCTACTCAGGCCTGCGCATCCAGGACGCCGCGTGTCTCGAGACGGAACGGTTAAACGAGAACGACGAGCTGTTCCTGCGGACGCAGAAGAGCGGCGTGTCGGTCTACGTCCCTCTTCCCCCTGACGTGGCCCATGCGCTCCGCAAGCAGGCCAAGAAGAACAGCAATCCGCGTTACTTCTTCTGGTCGGGCAACGGCGAACGGCTCTCCACGGTCTCAAGCTGGCAGCGCACGCTCCGCAAGCTCCTCTCGGATGCGAAGGTCGAGAAGCGCGGCAATCTGATCGCGCATCGCTTCCGCGACACGCTGGCGTGCAGCCTCCTCGAAGACGGGGTACCTATGTCCGACGTGGCCGCGATCCTCGGCAACACGGAAGCCGTCTGCGAGAAGCATTACGCCGCGTGGGTGAAGGAGCGGCAGGCACGGTTGAGCGAGAGACTGCGCGCGACCTGGCCGAAACAAGAAAGGAAACTCAAAGCAGTTTCGTGATTCACGAGCGGCGCTTCGGCGCCGCTTTGTCGTTCTGCCCGATACACGCCTCTGCGCGGGTCTCAGCAACAATCTCTTTGAGGAGCGCGAAGGCGCGGTCTTTTCCGACCAACCCCACGAGGTAGTCTCCACGGGCTTCGTGGTCTAACTCGAAATACCGTTCTACCTTGTCCAGCCCAAGAGGTGCCAGCTCACGCACGATCTGGTTTTGTAGATTGATCATGTAGAGCTTGTTCAGGAGAACGACGGCTTCCAGTTTGTTTA
>DASVSV010000450.1:0-53644 GCA_036387915.1 Thermoanaerobaculia bacterium | reverse complement strand
AGGCATCGCGCGTTGGGTGCAGGGAACGCAGCGTGTGCGAACGTAGGACGTGGCTTCAGCCCGTCCAAAGCGTGCGTCTTGCGCGGCGTGCGACGGCGCACGAGGGGGGCGCCCGGCTACTGCTTGATCGGCGTGTTCGAGGCGTGCATGTGCGCGATGCGCCATCCGCGCGCGCCCCGCCGCCAGACGAACGTCCGCCGCGACACGGCGCTCGGGTTGTGCACGTTGAACGTGACGATGGCCACGTCGCCGTGCTGCTGCACGTGCAGGTCCTCCGGCACGATGCTGGTCTTCTTCGTCGAGCCGGCGACGTACTGACGAAAGACCTCGGCGATGGCCACGTGTCCGTCGAGCCGCTCCGCCTTCACCACCGGAAAGAACGCCGTCGCGTCCTCCGCGAACGCTCCGACGATGCGCGCTTCGTCGAGCGCGTTCAGCGCCATCATCCAGTCCGCCATGGCCTGGCGCACGTCCGTGCGCGGAGTGGAGGCGCAGCCGGCAGCCAGTAGCAGCACGAGTGCAATGCGTCTCATGGGCGCGCGGATTGTAGGATACGCGGCATGTACCGCGCGCTCGTCACCGACACGCTCGCCGATTCCGGTCTGGAGATCCTGCGCCAGGCGGAGGACGTGGAGCTCGACTACCGTCCCGGCCTCAAAGGGGAAGAGCTGCTGGCCGCCGTCCGCGAGTCCGACGCGCTGATCACGCGCAGCGGCACCGCCGTGACCCCGGAGCTGGTGAACGCGGGCCCGCGCCTGCGCATCATCGGACGCGCCGGCGTGGGGCTCGACAACGTCGACGTCGAGGCCTGCACGGCGCGCGGCATCCTGGTCATCAACGCGCCGACGGCGAACATCATGTCGGCCACCGAGCACACGATGGCCATGCTGCTGTCGCTCTGCCGCAACATCCCCGAGGCCCATGCGAGCGTGAAGCGCGGGGAGTGGACGCGGTCGAAGTTCATGGGCATCGAGCTCGATGGGAAGACGCTGGGCATCATCGGACTGGGACGGATCGGCTCGCGCGTCACCGTCCGCGCGCGCGGCTTCAACATGCGCGTCATCGCGTACGACCCGCACATCGCCGACACCGCGTTCGAGCGCGTGAACGCCACGCGCGTCACGCTGGACGAGCTGCTGGCGCAGTCGGACTTCATCACCGTGCACACGCCGCTCACCGAGGAGACGCGCGGCATGATCGGTCCGGCTGAGATCGGGAAGATGAAGCCTGGCGCGATCGTCCTCAACATCGCCCGCGGCGGCATCTACGAAGAGCAGGCGCTGGCCGATGCACTCAACAGCGGCAAGGTCGCGGGCGCGGCGATCGACGTCTATGAGGACGAGCCTCCGGCGAAGGACCATCCGCTGCTGACCGCGAAGAACGCCATCCTCTCGCCGCACATCGGCGCGAACACGATCGAGGCACAGGACCGGGTGGCCGTACAGACCTCGGAGATGGTGGTCGAGGCGCTGCGCGGCTCGATCTTCGTCTCGGCGGTGAACCTGCCGTTCGAGGGCGTGGCCGACGCGGAGGCGGCGCCGCTGATCGTGCTCGCGGAGAAGCTCGGCGCGCTCGCCTCGCAGATCACGAACGGCCCGGTGAGCCGCGTCGCGATCGAGCTCTGGGGCGTGGAAGAGCGGCTCACGAAGATCCTCTCCATCGCCTCGCTGAAAGGATTGCTCTCGCCGCATCTGGCCGAGGCCATCAACTTCGTCAATGCCCAGCAGATCGCGGAAACGCGCGGCATCGCCATCAGCTCGACCATTCATCCCGTACCGCGCGACTACGCGAACATGATCACCTTCCGCGCGTCGTCGCCGACCGAGGAGACGTGCATCTCCGGGACGGTGTTCCACGAGAAGAACCAGCGCATCGTCTCGATCAACAACTACCGCGTCGAGTTCAAGCCGCAGGGACACATTCTCTACATCCTCAACAAGGACGTCCCCGGCGTCGTCGGCCGCGTCGGCACCACTCTCGGCGACCACGACGTGAACATCGCCGAGTACAACCTGGCCCGCAGCGAGAGCGGCGGCACGGCCATGGCCGTCATCACCATCGACTCCCCGCTCACCGACGACGCCCTCACCGCGCTGCGCGTCATGCCGGCCATCAAAGAAGTGCGGCAACTGCGCGTGTGACTTAACATTCGCCCCGTGCATTACCGGAAGTTAGGCAACACCGGCATCACCGTTTCGGAGCTCGGCTTCGGCGGGTGGGCCATCGGCGGGACGGCCGACGCCGGGGGGACGCCGCTGGGGTGGGGACGCACGAGCGACGACGAGTCGCTGGCCGCGATTCGCCGCGCGCGAGAGCTGGGCGTCACGTTCTTCGACACGGCCGACACGTACGGCTTCGGCCGCAGCGAATCGCTGCTCGGCATCGTGCTGTCGCGGAAGCGCGAGGACGTGGTCATCGCCACGAAAGTCGGCGTCGTGCGCGGCCCCGAGGGAAAGCTGGCCAAGGACTTTTCGCGCGCGCACATCTCGCACGCGGTTGACGGCTCGCTCAAGCGCCTGCGCACGGATTACATCGACCTCTATCAACTGCACAATCCCACGCTCGACGAGCTGCGCCGCGACGACATTCACGAGGCCATGGACCGGCTGCAGGAAGTGGGCAAGATCCGCTTCTGGGGCATCTCCGTCACCACGCCCGAGGAAGGGATCGAGTGCATCCGCCGCGGGTGGGGCTACACGCTGCAGGTGCTGTACAACGTCCTCAACCAGGCGCCGGCGGACGAGCTGTTTCCGCTGGCGAAGGAGAAGGGCTACGGGATCGTCGTGCGTGTGCCGCTGGCGTCGGGACTGCTCAGCGGCAAGTTCCGTCCCGACACGGTTTTCGCGAAGGACGACGTCCGCCAGAACTTCCTCACGCCGAAGCGGCTCGAGGAAGTGATCCCGCGCGTCGACGAAGCCAAGTCGATCATCGGCGGCACCGCCCGCTCGCTGGCCGAGGGATCGCTGCGCTTCACGCTGGCGAACGATGCCGTGTCGACGGTGATCCCCGGCGCGAAGAACGTGCGCCAGGTGGAGATGAACGCCTCCGCGGACGAAGTGCGCATCCCGCAGGAGATCGTCGACAAACTGCGCGCACGGCTCGGCGGGTACAACTTCTACCACCGCCACGGCATACGGATCTGACGCGAAGCGTTCTTTCCTTGATGCCCTCTCGCACTATCTCCATCCGCGGCGCGCGGACGCACAATCTGAAGAACGTCTCGGTCGAGATCCCGCAGCGGCAGCTCACGGTCGTGACCGGTCCGTCCGGGTCGGGCAAGTCGTCGCTGGCGTTCAACACGCTTTATGCCGAGGGGCAGCGGCGGTTCGTCGAGTCGATGTCGACGTATGTGCGGCAGTTCCTGGAGCGGATCGACCGGCCGGAAGTGGACGCCATCGACGGCATCCTGCCGGCCATCGCCATCGAGCAGAAGAACTCGGTCAAGAACGCGCGCTCGACGGTCTCGACCGCCACCGAGCTCGCGGACCACATCCGCCTCTTCATGACCTACTGCGGCGAGACGTGGTGTCCCGACTGCCGGGCCACCGTCCGCAAAGAGAATCCTGAGTCGATCACCACACAGATCGTCGAGACGCTGGAAGGACGGCGGGCGGTGGTCCTGGCGCCGGTGTTCTTCGACGCCAGCCATCGCGAGATCGTGATCGAACAGCTCGTCAAGGGGGGCTTCTACCGCGTCTGGATGGACGGCGCAGTGCGCGATCTGAATGAGATCGACACGAAGAACGCCACCTCGTTCGAGATGGTCATCACCCGCCTGCGCATCGAGGGGGAGCGGCGGACGCAGATCACGGAAGCGATCGAGCAGGCCTTCGCGCTCTCGAAGGGCAACGTGAACGTGCTCGAAGAAGCAGTTCCTCGGAGTTCCTCGGGTTCCTCGGGTTCCTCGGAGGGGCGGCAATCCGCCGAGGAACTCCGAGGAGCTCCGAGGAACTCCGAGGAACCGGTGGAGTGGGTGTCGCACCGCTTCACGTCGCACTTTGCCTGCAACAAGTGCGGGACGGAGTTCCTGGAGCCGACGCCGCACATGTTCTCGTTCAACTCGCCGCTCGGCGCGTGCACGGGCTGCCAGGGCTACGGCCGGATCATCGGTATCGACATGGAGAAAGTCATCCCGAACCGCGACCTGCGGCTCGACGAGCAGCCGGTCACGCCGTGGAACTCGGCCGGCTACGAGGACTGCTACGACGACCTCGAGAAGGCGGCGGCCAAGTACAAGCTGCGCCTCGACGTGCCGATCAAGAACCTGACCGAGGCCGAGTACGACCTGCTCTACAACGGGCGGGGCAAGTGGTACGGCATCAAGGGCTTCTTCGAGTGGCTGGAAACGAAAAAGTACAAGATCCACGTGCGGGTCAAGCTGGCTAAGTACCGCAGCTACGAGCCCTGCCCCGACTGCCGCGGCTCGCGCCTCAAGAACGTAGTGAACAACGTCAAGTTCCGCGACCTCACGGTCGGGGAGCTGTTCGCGATGGACGTCAAAACGGCGCGACGCTTCTGGGAGTACCTGGCGATGTCCAAGTACGAGGAGTCACTGGCCGGACATCTGCGCCGCGAAATCGTGAACCGGCTGGTTTATCTCGACGAGGTCGGGCTCTCGTACCTCACCCTCGACCGCCAGACGCGCACGCTCTCAGGAGGCGAATCGCAGCGCATCAACCTCGCGGCGGCGCTGGGCTCTTCGCTGACGGAGACGATGTACGTCATCGACGAGCCGACGGTGGGACTGCACGCGCGCGACTCGGAGCGCTTGCTGGCCGTGCTGCGGCGGCTCAAGAACGCGGGCAACACGGTCATCGTGGTCGAGCACGATCCGACCATCATCGCCGGCGCGGATTACCACGTGGAGATGGGACCGGGCGCGGGGGAGTTCGGTGGTGAGGTCATTCATTCGGGCGCCAGTCCTTCGACCGGCGCCGCGGACCAGCCGCGCGCCGACGAACGGAGCGAGGGGACGGAGCAGACCTCGGGCGTCATCCGCATCGTCAACGCGCGGCAGAACAACCTCCGCGGCGTCACCGCGGAGATCCCGCTCGGCAAGCTCGTGGCCGTGACCGGCGTCTCCGGCTCCGGCAAGTCGACGCTCATCCGCAACTGCCTCTTCAACCGCTACCGTCGCGACGTGCGCGGCGTGGCGGGACTCGACACCGGCAAGGTGGACGCGCTGGAAGGGACGAACCTCATCTATGACATGGAGTTCGTCGACCAGTCGCCCATCGGCCGCTCGTCGCGCTCGAACCCGGCCACGTACATCAAGGCGTGGGACGAGGTGCGCAAGCTGCTCGCGGAGACGACCGCCGCCAAGCTGCACGGTGTGACCGCGGGGATGTTCTCGTTCAACACCGACGGCGGCCGCTGCGAGGTCTGCCAGGGCGCGGGCGTCGTGACCATCGACATGCAGTTCCTGGCGGACGTGGAAGTGGTCTGCGACAAATGCGACGGCCGCCGCTTCGGCGAGCAGGTCATGAAGGTCACGTACAAGGGGAAGAACGTCAACGAGATCCTGCAGCTCACCGTCGACGAGGCGTCGAAGTTCTTCGTCGCCAAACGCGCGCTCCTCAAGCGCCTCGACGCCCTCCGCTCCGTCGGCCTCGGCTACCTCCGCCTCGGCCAGTCGACCGACTCGCTCTCCGGCGGCGAAGCGCAGCGCCTGAAGCTGGCGTCGTTCCTCGCCGAAAGCGCCGCCAAGAGCGACAAGCCCCGCCTCTTCCTCTTCGACGAGCCGACCACCGGCCTGGCGGCGTCCGACGTGCAGGTGCTGATCGGCACTTTCCGCGACCTCATCGACCGCGGCAACTCCGTCCTCGTCATCGAGCACAACCTCCAGCTCATCGAACAATCCGACTGGATCCTCGACCTCGGCCCCGACGGCGGCGACCTCGGCGGCGAGATCGTGGGCGTGGGGACGCCGGAGCAGATCGCGGCGAACGCGCGGAGCATCACCGGGCGGTATCTGCGCGGTGCTGTGGTGCACGCGTAGCCGATCCGGAACGTAATCCGCATCGTCTCTGGTAGTAAAATGCTACCGTAGGTCAGATATGGGAATGCCGGTCAAACTGTCGGACGAGCTGGTGCAGGAGGCCCGAAAGGAAGCCAAGGCTGCCGACCGCTCGATCACGGCGCAGATCGAACACTGGGCGAAGCTGGGCCGCTCGGTCGAAAGCGCCCTGCGCCACGAGGATGCTTCCGCGCTAAAGGAGGCAGGCGGAGATCTCGCTGCAGCGTTCCCACAAAAACCGACCCGCACGGCCGTTGTCACCCTGCTGCGTGACATCGCCCGCGGCCATGATTTCGCAGTCCCTGCTGATCGGGTCGTGTATCAGAGCCACGACGGCACCGACACGATCGAGCGGATCGAGCCCGGCGGCCGTCGGACCACCGGACGGTTCGTAAACCGGACGTTCGTCGAAGACGCGCCGGCACGACGCACTCGCCGCTGATGATCCCTGACGTCCGGGCGCGGATCGACGCGGAAACGCGCCTCCTGGTGGTCGTGGCGGGTCCGAACGGCGCCGGGAAGAGCACATTCGTCGAGACTTTCCTGGCAGGACTCGACCTCCGCGTCGTAAATCCTGACGCGATTGCGCGAGCGCTATCCCCCGCCGATCCGGGCGCCGTCGCTTACGAAGCGGCTGCGGTCGCGGACGGCGTGCGATGCGATCTGCTGACACGAGGCGTCTCGTTCTGCATGGAGACTGTGTTTTCCGATCCCGAGGGCGCGAAGCTGGCGTTTTTGCGCGAGGCTCGCGATCGTGGCTATGCCGTCATCCTGATCTTCATCGCCCTCGACAGCCCCGCGCTCGCCGTCGCCCGCGTCATCCAGAGGACAGAGCAGGGCGGACATGACGTGCCGGACGACAAGATCGCCACACGCTTTCCGCGAACATTCGCAAACCTGAGCGAAGCGCTCACCTTCGTCGATTACGCGTTCCTGTTCGACAACAGCTCCGCCGAAGAGCCGTATCGTTTGGTTGCCGAGTTACGGTCGGGTCGGGTCACTCGTCGCGGTGAGGTGCAGCCGGCGTGGTGGACGGCCGTGCGATCGCGCGCGAAGGCGCGCTAGCGTGAGGAGCACGCGATATCTCCGGAGTGCGCCGATTCACGCGTAAATCGCCGCTCCGCGTTATGGAGTGCGGCGGCAAGGCCGCCGCTTTCCAACGCGCTGCGCGTCGCAGAAACATCGACGCGTCTGAGTTGCGGAGACGGTGCGAACGTCGCGCGTGTCGAACGCCCGAAAGTCGCCCGCAAACGAATGTCTGTCGATCGGCGCCTTCCTCGCCCCTTGGCGCCCGAATACAAAAGCGGCGGCCGGGCCGCCGCACTCCATACAATCCGGCAAACACTGCGACATCGCCGCGATGCGCGCGTGCGAAGGGCGCATCATCGAGCGCGATCGCGTGGAAGAGCCGTTTCATGCGCTGGATTACAATGCACCGACTTTAGCAAGGGGGAGACGCATGAGTGCTGTTCCACCGCAGGGGTATCCGGACAGGGTAGGCGCGCAGCCGGATGGACCGGCGCCCTTCACGCCGTACATCGCGCCAGGAACGACGTCGCTTCCGGAGCTGACGCCGCGCGCCGTCATCGTCGGGACCATCCTCGGCATGATCTTCGGCGCCTCGTCGCTGTATCTCGTGCTCAAGGTCGGCCTGACCGTCAGCGCGTCCATCCCGGTCGCCGTCATCTCCATCACGCTCTTCCGCATTCTCTCCAAGATGGGCGCGCGCAACGCCACCATCCTCGAGAACAACATCGTCCAGACCGCGGGCTCGGCCGGTGAGTCGATCGCCTTCGGCGTCGGCGTGACGATGCCGGCCATCCTCATCCTCGGCTTCGATCTCGAGATCGGCCGGGTCATGCTGGTTGCCGTCCTGGGTGGCCTGATCGGCATCCTGATGATGATCCCGCTGCGGCGCGCCCTCATCGTGGCGCAGCACGGCATCCTCAAGTATCCGGAAGGCACCGCCTGCGCCGAAGTGCTCAAGGCCGGCGCCAGTGACGAGTCCCGCGCGGCCGCCTCCGAGCAGGCCAAGCGCGAGCAGGAAGCCCTCGGCGGCGCCGGCACCAGCGCCAAGACCATCTTCACCGGCTTCGGGATCGGCCTGGTCTACAAGACGGCCATGGTCGCCTTCCGCGGCTGGAAGGACGCGCCGACGAAGGTCTTCGGCGGCTACTTCGAGCGCGCCTCCGTGGCCGTCGAAGTCTCCCCCGAGCTCCTCGGCGTCGGCTACATCATCGGACCGCGCATCGCCGCGATCATGTGCGCGGGCGGCGTGCTCGCCTACCTCGTGCTCATCCCGATGATCTATTACTTCGGCCAGTTCCTCACCCAGCCGCTCGCCCCGGCCACGACGCTGATCAGGGACATGGGCCCGGGCGCCATCCGCAACGAGTACATCCTCTACATCGGCGCCGGCGCCGTGGCCGCGGGCGGCATCATCAGCGTCTTCCGCTCGCTGCCGGTCATCTGGCACGGCATCAAGGGCGGCATGCGCGACCTCTCCACGTCGAAGTCGGCCGCCGAGACGGCCGCCACGCCGCGTACCGACCGCGACCTCTCGATGAAGGTCGTGCTGATCGGCATCATCGCCCTCATCGTCGTGATCGCCTTCGCCAACCCGCTGTACGTCGGCGGCACGGGCATCGGAGCGCGCATCGCCGCGGCGCTGCTGATCATCGTCTTCGGCTTCCTCTTCGTGACCGTCTCCTCGCGCCTCACCGGCGAGATCGGCTCTTCGTCGAACCCGATCTCGGGCATGACCGTGGCCACGCTGCTGCTGACCTGCCTCTGCTTCGTGGTCCTCGGCTGGACGGGCAGCAATTACTTCGTCACCGCGCTCTCGATCGGCGCCATCGTCTGCATCGCCTCGTCGAACGGCGGCACGACCTCGCAGGACCTCAAGACCGGCTTCCTGGTCGGCGGCACGCCAAAGTACCAGCAGATCGCCATCCTCATCGGCGCGCTGGCCTCGGCCCTCGTCCTCGGACCGATTCTCCTGACGCTCAACGACGCGTACTCGGTTTACGTCCCCGTCGACAACACTCCGGCCGGCATCACCCGCGGCGCCGTGCAGGCGGGCGAAATCGCCCCGCGCGACCAGTTCCACGGACGCGAGCGCGCCGGCGGCAACATCGCCGGTCAGGCCGATGCGAAGGAGTACAACATCTGGTTCCGCCAGGATCCGGGCGGCGGCAACGCCGAGAAGTACCTCGTCGACGACGCCGGCAAGCCGGTGTACTACGTCGATCCGGGCATCAACGGCACCATCCGCGAGCTGCCCGGCGGCAAGCAGGTCGACAAGTTCGACGCGCCGAAAGCGACGCTGATGTCGTACATCATCAAGGGCATCCTGGGCGGCGAGCTGCCTTGGGGCCTGGTGCTCCTCGGCGTCATGATCGCGGTCGTGCTGGAGCTCTCCGGCATTCCCTCCCTCGCCTTCGCCGTCGGTGTGTACCTCCCGCTTTCCAGCTCTTCGCCCATCCTGATCGGTGGCCTCATCCGCTGGGCGGTGGACAGGTGGATCGCCAAGAAGCACGCCGGCAAGAACCTGACCGAAGAGCAGCTCGTCGCTGAAGGCGACAAGAGCCCGGGCGTGCTGATGGCCTCGGGCTACATCGCTGGCGGCGCGATCGCCGGCATCATCATCGCCTTCCTGGCCGGCGTGCCGTTCATGGCCGGCTTCAACGCGAAGATCACCGCGTGGTCGGAGAACAATCCGCTGCTGCGCGAGGGCTTCGGCGACTTCTGGTCGCTGATCCCGTTCGTCATCCTGATCCTGATTCTCTACCTGACCGGACGAGAGAAAATCCTCGCCAGTCGCGAAACCACGTAATCTATCAGGGCGGGCCGCCAAGCCCGCCCTAATCATTTATGGGGACTTTTCTCGCGCTGGTCGTTGCGGTGATCGCGTTCGCCTGGGCGTGGAAAGCGCGTCAGGAAGTGCGCGAGCTGCGCGAATGGATCGCGTGGCAGCAGAAGCAGGGGGCCTGGGATGCCGGCCGGCCGGGAGCCGCCGACGCGGCGGCTCCACAGCAGCCCGCACCGCAACGTGGTGCCGGCGCCCCGCCGCCCGTCCCGCCGGCTCCCAGCCGGCCGGTTCCCGAGCCGCGGCCCGAGCCCGTCATCCCCATCTACCAGGCACCCGTCCCCGAGCCCGAGCCGCCCCCTATCCCGCCGCCCCCCGCCCGCACCCCGCCCCCGCCGCCGCGCCCACGCGTGCGCCCGGCCGCCCGGCCACCCCAGCCCCCCTTCTGGCAGCACGTCGACTGGGAGAGCTTCGTCGGCGTGAAGCTCTTCTCGTGGGTGGCGGGTATTGCGCTCGTCGTCGCCGCGATCTACTTCCTCAAATACTCCGTCGAGCACGGCTGGGTCTCGCCGCCGGTGCGCGCCGCGATCGGCCTCCTCACCGGCAGCGCGCTACTGGTCATCTGCGAGCTGCGCATCGCCCGCGGCTACGCCTTCACCGCCAACGCGCTGCACGGCGCCGGCATCGCCATCCTCTACGCGACGCTCTTCGCCGTCCACGCGCTCTGGCATCTGCTGCCGTCCGGCGTCGTCTTCGCCGGGATGCTGGTCGTGACCGCCGTCGCGGTCGCGCTCTCGATCCGGCGCGAGTCGCTCTTCATCGCGCTGCTCGGCATGATGGGCGGCTTCGCCACGCCCGCGCTGCTGTCGACGGGCGACAACCGTCCCGTCGCTCTCTTCTCGTACCTGCTCCTGCTCAACGCCGGCCTGGCGTGGGTCGCGTACAAGAAACGCTGGCCGGCGCTGACGATCGGCAGCGTGCTCTTCAGCGTCATCTACCAGTGGGCGTGGATCGCGAAGTTCCTCGACGCCGCACAGCTCCCGCTCGCGGCCGGGATCTTCGCCGTCTTCGCGTTGGCCGCCGCGGCCGCGCTCTGGATGCGCCGCGACGATCCGCAGCAGCAGCTCTTCGACCGCGCCGGGCAGATCGGCGTCGCGTTGCCGCTCCTCTTCGCGCTCTTCGGCGCGGCCGTGCCGGCGTACGGGGAGCGCTACAACATCCTCTTCGGCTTCCTGCTGCTGATGGCCGCGGCACTGGCGATCATCGCCGTCCTGCGCGACCTCGAATGGCTGCACGCCCTCGGCGGCATCGCCACGATCCTCACCTTCGGCATCTGGCTCACCGTCTCGTACACGCCCGAGGCCTGGCCGACGATCCTGGCCTGGGTCAGCGCCTTCGTCGTGCTCTACCTCGGCGCCGGCATCCGTCTCCGCTCGCGCGTGACGCTGGTCGCGCCGGCGTTGCTGTTCGTCTTCCCCGCGCTCCTGCAAATCGAGCTGCGGGCAGCGTCGCCGGTGCTGCTCTTCGCGACCCTGTTCCTTCTGCTCGCGCTCGCCGCCGCGTACGCGCTGCGCTACCGGCTCGGACTGGTCTACTTCGTCGCCGCATTCTTCGCCATCCTCAGCGAGGCGCTCTGGTCGGTGAAGCATCTGACGGCGGATCGACTGTACGCGGGACTGGCGGTCTACGTCATCTTCGGCCTGACCTTCCTGGCCGTTCCCGCGTTGGCGCGGCGCTTCGACCGCGTGCTGCGTCCGGTGAACGGCGTCAACGTGACGGTGATCGTCAGCGTGGCCATGCTGCTCTTCCTCACCTTCGACGAAGTCGCGCCGAACGCTCTCTGGGGACTGGCCCTGCTCCTCGGCGCACTGCTCGTCGGCGCGATCGTGCAGGCGCGTTTCACCGCGCGCCCCGCGCTCGTGACCGTGGCGGTGATCCTCTCCTGGATCGTGCTGGCCTCGTGGTGGGAAGCGGCGCCGCTGGAGCGTGCCCTGATCCCCGCGCTCTTCGTCATCGCCGTCTTCGGCGTGATCGTCGTCCTGGCCTCGATGTGGGCGCGCTTCGAACAGCAGACGTTTCTGGCCCTGGCCGGCCACGCCTTCCTGATCTTCGTCGCCGCGTCGCAAACGCTCGCCTTTCCGCCGTGGCCGTTCCTGGCCGTGCTGTTCGTGCTGAACCTGGCCATCGGCATCGCCGCGCTCTATCTCGACCGCGGCACGCTCGTACTCGGCGCCGTGGTCATGTCGCAGCTGGTGCTGCTGACGTGGAGCATCGGCGTCGACCTCGCGCCGTGGCCGAACGTCGCACTCGCCTCGACACTCGCCGTCGCCGCGTACGGGTGGCTCTGGTATCTGCTCGCGCGCCGCCGCGCCGCCGATCCCGCGAAGTTCATTCCCGCCGCGGCCGTCGCGCTCCTCCTCGGGCACGTCGTCGCCATCGTGGCCGGCTCCGCCTCCGGCACGCCGCTCTTCACGACGCTGCTCGCCACGCACGCGATCCTGGTCATCGCCACGCTGCTCCTCGCCGCCGCGACCGGCGTGCAGGTGCTCGCGGTTCTGAGCGTTCCGCTGACCGCCATCGCCACGATGTTCGCGCGCACGGAGACGCCGGGCCAGACCTTCACCTTCGCGGCCGTGCTCTACGCGCTCTACATCCTTTACCCGCTGGTCCTCGGCACGCGCGCCCGCCGCGCGTTCGAGCCGTATCTGGCCGCCGTCTTCGCGAGCGTCCCGTTCTTCTTCATCGCCCGCGATGCGATGACGGAGGCGGGACTCGGGTACGCCATCGGCGTGCTGCCCGTCGCGCAGGCGCTGCTGATGCTGGTCCTGCTGATCCGTCTCCTGCGACTGGAGCCGCCGACCGAACGGCTGCTCACGCGACTGGCCATCGTCGCCGCGGCCGCGCTGGCTTTCGTCACCGTGGCCATTCCGCTGCAGCTCGAGAAGCAGTGGATCACCATCGGCTGGGCGCTCGAAGGTGCGGCGCTGGTCTGGCTCTTCCGCCGCATCCCGCATCGCGGCCTGCTGGCGTGGGCGGCCGCGTTGCTGACCGCTGTCTTCGTGCGGCTGGCCTTCAATCCGGCCGTGCTCGCCTATCACGCGCCGAGCGACCGCGCGATCCTGAACTGGTATTTCTACACATACCTGGTCTGCGCGGTGGCGTTCTTCGTCGCCGCGTATCTCGCGCCGCGGGAGTACGCGAAAGCGTCGAGCGCCTGCCGCGCCGCGGGCGCGCTGCTGCTCTTTTTCCTCCTCAACATCGAGATCGCCGACTACTACTCGACCGGCTCCGCGCTGACGTTCAACTTCTTCTCGTCGTCACTGGCGCAGGACCTCACGTACACGATCGGCTGGGCGGTCTTCGCCATCGGGATGCTCGTCGCCGGCATCGCCTTCCACACCCGCGCCGCGCGCGTGGCCGCGATCGCGCTGCTGGTCGTGACGATCTTCAAGTGCTTCATCCACGACCTCTCCCGCCTCGGCGGCCTCTATCGCATCGCCTCGTTCCTCGGCCTTGCTTTGGCGCTGGTGCTGGTCAGCGTGCTGCTGCAGAAGTTCGTGCTCTCGCGGCGAACGCCGCCGCCCTCCGCGACGACTCCCGAGGCCGCGTCGTGAGTTTCGTCCTGGCGCTGTTCGCGGCAACGGCGGCGGTGGCGTTCTCGCAGGAGCGCGCCGTCACACCCGGTACCGGAGGGCCGATCGATCGGGAGCAGTACCGCGTCTCGCGCCGGCTCCCCGAGGCGCCGCCCGGTCTGACCGTGCTGCTGCTCGATGCGCATGCGTTGGCGCGCAGCAACGAGCGGGACCTGCGCATCGCCGATGCGAACGGGCGGCAGGTGCCGTATCTCCTCGAACGTCGCGCCGAGCCGTTTGCGCTGGACCTGCCCATCCCGCCGCGGCGCGACGAGCGAACATCGTCCGTCTATCGCTTCGAGCTGCCGTACGACAACCTGCCGCTGCACGGCATCGTCCTCACCACCAGTGCGCGTGTGTTCGATCGCAACGTGACCGTGCGCCGTGCCGGCAGGAACCACCGCCGCCGTGCCGGCGAAGTCCTCGCCTCGGCGCAGTGGCGCAGCGCGGAGCCCGATCTCCCAGCGCCGGTCCTGCGTCTCGAATTGCCGCAACGCGGGCCTCGCATGATCGAAGTCGTCATCGACGAAGGGGACAACGCGCCGCTGCCGCTCGAATCGGCGCAACTCCTGCTGCCGCCGCTGGCCTTGCGTTTCGACCATCCCGGAACGCCGCTCTTCCTGCTCTACGGCAACGGCCGCGCGGCCGCGCCGCGTTACGACCTCGCGCTGCTCGCGCCGCGGCTCTTCGCCGAGCCGGCGCGCGAGCTCAAGCTCGCGGCGCCGCCGGACGGCGGACGCGAGTCCGGCGAGGACAATCAGGGGAGAAAGTTGTTCTGGATCGGGATCGTCATCGCGTCAGTGGTGCTGATCGCGACGCTGCTGCGATTGCTGCTGGTCAGGCCTGAAACTTCTCACGCTCCGAGCGACACCACGTAGCGGCGATCCGCTTCGCGTACCACTTCGGCAGCGCGCGGGCCAGCCAGAGATGCCCGACGATGGCCACGTTCATCGCCCGCAGGAACGCCAGCGACGTGTGCCGCTCCATGAACGGCATCCGCGACTCCGGCCAGTACATGAACAGAAAGTCGACCAGGACCAGCAGCGAGAGCTGGAGCCCGTCGCGCACCCAGACACGGCGCCGCGCCGCACGGATCGCGCGATGCGCGTCGCACATGACACGAGGCGGGCAGACGGTCGTCGAAACCCCCGGTAGCAGATCGTTTTTAGTCATGTATTGGTCTCAAGCAACAGCTTCGAATAACTATTCCGTTTCAGGAGTGCGGCGGCGGCCTCATCTGCCGCCGCTTTGGCATTGGCGATACCAAAGCGGCAGCTCCAGAGCGCGGGCGCTATCGGTTGCGCACGCGAATCGTCTGCGCGATGAGGTTCCCGCGACCGTCGCGGTACGCCTGGATGAGCACGGTGTCCTTCTCGCGAAGCGTGGTCGCCGTCGCGTACGTGCCGGCCTTCAGCCGGACCACGAAATCGGGCGAGACCCAGATGCGCACGACGCGATTCGTGTCCGTCTCGCGCACGCCGACCGTGGACGCGTCTTCGAGCGTCTCCGTGATGGCGCCGCCGGTAGTGATCAGCGCCGGCCGGTCGAACGCCCCGCCGCCCTCCTCGGGGAAGCGATTGTCGTCCGTGAAACGGATCGTCGACGCGTTGAACGCATCGCCGACGCGGTTGTAGCTGCCGGTGATCTCGATGTTCTCGTCGACGCGCAGGTCGCGCGCGCGCACCACGGCGCCCGTCGCGTCTTCGGCCTGGGCCATGTCGACGCGCACTTCTTCGCGGCCGGTGTTCAGGAACACGCGGTCCAGGCCCGCTTCGATGCGAGCCACACGGCCGGTGAGTGTCGTCACACGGCCCGCGTCAGTGGTCGTGCCGCCTTCCTGGACCGAGGCCGTGACCGTGATCCGGCGGGCGGTGATCTCGTCCGCTTGGGCTCCGCGCGTGTCGGCTTCGACACGCACGCGGTCGCCGACCTCGAGGTTCGTGACGTTGAACGTCTCGCCGCGATAGAGCACCGGCGTGTTGCGGTACGTGCGCACGGTGATCATGCGGCGCTGCGTGGTCACGATGACCAGGCGCCCTTCCTCTTCGTTGATCTGGCGGATCGTGCCTTCGACCGTCCCGCCCGTGGTCGTCGTGGCGGTGCCGGTGACGCGGTCGTCGACGGGAGTCGAGACGCTGGTCGGCTCGCGCGTCGTGCCGACGCCGGTCGCGCCCGCGGCGACGTTGCGTCCGACGAGCGTGATCCGGTCCGCTTTCCAGACGCCCTGGCCGCGCTCGGAGCCGCGCACTTCGACGCGGTCGTCGAGACGCACGTTCGAGAGGCCGGACGAACCGGTGAAGATCTCCGGCTTGCCGGCGATGGCGGTACCGAAGCCGTGGTAGACGGTCGAGACGGAATCGGTCTCGACGGTCATGCGCGAGCCGTCGTCGTACTCGACCTGCAGCCGGCCGCGGCCTTCGTCGACGTCAATGATTGTCCCGACCATGGGACGGGATTGCGCTAATGAGGACAACGCGGTGAGCGCGAGGATCACGCTAACTGCTGTAATTCGCAGGGTTTGCTTCATATGGGGGCCTCCGTTCAAAGATGAGAGCGCAAACGCTACGCCACTCGTGCTCTTTGTGAGACGCACCGGCCGCCGATGAAGCTTTGCTCCACCGCGCGATCGTCGCCCATGAAGATCAGTCCGGCCAGCAGATCCTCGGCCGTGGTGGCGCGGCTGGTGCGCAGCGCGAGCAGCGGCGTGGCGCCGAGGTCGAGCACCAGAAAGTCCGCCGACTTGCCGGCCTCGAGGCTGCCGGTCACGCCGTCGAGCGTCAGCGCGCGGGCCCCGCCGAGGGTGGCCAGATACCAGAGGTGAAACGGACTGAGCGAGATGCCCTGCACCTGCTGGACTTTGTACGCGTCGGCCATCGCATTGAAGAGTGAGACCGTCGTCCCGGCGCCGATGTCGCTGCCGAGACCGACGACTACACCGGCGTCGAGCACGCGGTGCAGCGGGAAGAGTCCGCTGCCGAGAAAGAGATTCGAGTTCGGGCAATGGGCGATGCGGGAGCGGCGGCTGGCGATCAGCTCGAGCTCTTCCGGCGTCAGCCAGACGCCGTGGGCGAGCACGGTGCGCTCGTCGAGGAGACCGTAGTGATCGTAGACGTCGGCGTATTCGGCTTCCGGGAAAAGCTCCTGCACCCAGCGCACTTCGTTGCGGTTCTCGGAGATGTGCGTGTGCACCCAGGCATCGGGGAACTCGCGCTTGAGCTGTCCCGCCAGCTCGAGCTGTTCGGGCGTCGAGGTCGGCGCGAAGCGCGGCGTGATCGCGTAGTTCAGCAGACCGCGTCCGTGCCATTTCTCGAGCAGCGTGCGCGATTCGTCGTACGACTGCTGCGGCGACTTGTCGAGCAGATAGTCGGGCGCGTTGCGGTCCATCATGGCCTTGCCGATGATCCCGCGGAAGCCGCGCCGCTCCGCCTCCTCGAAGAAGATGTCAGTCGCCGTCGCGTGCACGGTCGAGAAGATCAGCGCCGTCAGCGTGCCGTGCCGCAGCAGCTCGTCATAGAACGCGCGCGCCACTTTGCGCGCGTGCTCCGGCTCCTCGAATTTGCGCTCGGTCGGGAACGTGTAGCGATTCAGCCACTCCAGCAGATGCCCGCCGTACGAGCCGATCATCTCGATCTGCGGCGCGTGCAGATGCGTGTCGATCATTCCCGGCGTGATGATCTTCCCGGAGAGGTCGACGACCTCGCCCGCCGGCGCATCACTCCACTCGCCGACGCCGGCGATGCGGCCATCGTCGTCAACGGCCAGATAGCCGTCGTCGAACCAGCGGTACGACTCCTCCACGCCGCCCGCGAACGGATCGCGGAGCGGCGTGAAGACGCGGGAGCGGTAGACCGTCACCACGCGCGGCATTGTACCGGGGAGCATGTAGATATGGAGTGCGGCGGCCTTAGCCGCCGCTTTCCAATTCGAGTGCGAATTGCGATGACGGTTGCAAGATTGCGACGTTCTGCCGTCGTCACATGTCCGGCGTTCCGCACCGTCTCCGCAACTCAGACGCGTCGATGCTTCTGCGACGCGCAGCGCGTTGGAAAGCGGCGGCCTTGCCGCCGCACTCCATACCTGCGCCGCTGGGCAACGCGGCGACTACGGCTTCCCGCGCACGATGGCCATGACGTAGTTCTCGCCGCCGACGTACTTGGCGGCGGCTTTCTTCACGTCCTCGATGGTCTGCTTCTCCGCCTGGGCCAGGAAGCGGTCGGTGAAGTTGGTGCCGAGCTCCAGGAAGTGATCGCGGGCAACCTCGGCGACGTGAGCAAAGTTCGTCTGGCGCTGCAGCTTGGTCTGGCCCGCCAGCGCCGACTTGGCGCGCTTCAGATGTTCTTCCGTGAACGCGTCCGCGGCGTGGCGGCGCAGTTCGGCGATGAGGCCGTTCTTCGCCTCTTCTTCCTTCGCCGCGTCGGTGGCCATGTACGCGAAGTAGGCGCCGCCCTGTGCGGCCGGCGTGATGTTGCTGAACACCGTGTACGCGAGCGAGCGTTTGCTGCGCAGCTCCGTGAACAGCGTGCCCGAGAGGCCGGAGGTGATCTGCTGCAGGACGCGCAGCGGCGTGTAGTCGGCGTCGGTGTAGCCGACCGCGGGGAAGCCGACCGCGATCGCGGACTGCTTGCGGTCGCGATACTCGATCACGTCCGCGCGCCCCTGCGCCGCCAGCGGCAGCGTGGCCGCGGCGCGCGGTGCGGTGCGCTTCGGCAGCTTGGCGAACGCTGCCTCGGCGATCTGCTTCGCGTCATCGGCGTGAATGTCGCCAACGATCACGATCAGCGCGTCGTCCGCGGTCACGTTCTGCTGCCACCAGTCGCGCAGCGCGGCCTCGCTCGTGGCATCAACCGAAGTCGTGTAGCCCTCGGTCGGCAGCGCGTACGGATGATTGCGATACAGCGCCTCGTACATCAGCTGCGACGGCCGCGCCGTGGCCGAGTCGGCGCTGCGGCGGATGACGCCCTTCTGCAGATGCTTCTCTTCCTCGACGCCCTTCGCGGGAAAGGTCGGATTGAGCACGACATCCGCGAGCAACGCCACCGCCGGACGCACGTTGCGCGACACGACGTCGACCGCGTAGCCGAAGTAGTCGCGCTGCAGGTCGGTGTTGAGCTGTGTGCCGAGGAACTCGATCTCGCGGTCGATCTGCTCCGCGCTACGCGAGGCGGTGCCGCGGCGCATGGACGCCGTCATCAGCCGAGTGATGCCGGCGTTCGCGCTGTTCTCGTACGAGCGTCCGCCGCGGAAGTAGATGCCGGTCGTGATGGCCGGCGTGCCGCTGCGCTCTTCGACGATCAGCGTCGCACCGTTGGAAAGCTTCGAAGCCTCGGGGGCGCGCGCTCCGCGTGCAGCGCGCACGGCCGCGGATGCGGCGGCCGGCGCAGCGTCGGCGGCGGGAGCTTCCGGCGCGGTGGCGATGGCCTGATTCACGAACGCCAGCGCGGCGTCGCGCGTCAGCTCCGGCGCGCCCTTGGCGCGGTAGTGGTACATGGTCATGTTGTCGACGCGGAGGTACTGCTTCGCGACACGCTGGATGTCGGCCGTCGTGAGCGCGTGCAGCTCCGCGAGGTCGGTGCCGAGCTTGCGGTAGCCGCCGTTCACTTCAGAGCTGCCGAGCGCCTGCGCCTGTCCGAGAACGCTCTGCAGGCCGAGGATCGTCTGCGACTCGACCAGGTTCTTCGCGAGCTGCAGTTCCGCGGGCGTCGGACCGTGCGCCTTCATCCGCTCCAGCTCGCGCAGCACGCGGCGATCGACCTCGGCGCGATTGGCTTCGTCGAACGACGCCTGCACCTCGAAGATGCCGACGTCCTCGAACGCGAAGTGGTTCACGTCCGCGCTGGCCGCGGCGCCCGGACCGACGACGTGGCGGAAGACGCGCGACGAGCGTCCGCCGCCGAGGATGACCGAGAGCGCGTCCAGCGCGGGACCGTCTTTGTGGCCGACGCCCGGCGTGTGAAAGCCGATGCTCGTGTAGCCCTGGCGCAGGTCAGCCGACGACTGTCCGTAGCGGAACGCCTTCTGCTGCGGCTCGGCCGGCCCCCCTTTCTTCGAGAGCGTACCTTTGGTCATCTTGCCGAACGTCTGCTCGGCGACGCGATACGCCTCGTCAGCAGGGATGTCGCCGGCGATGACCAGGACGATGTTCTGCGGCTGGTACAACGTCGAGAAGAACGCCACCAGGTTGTCGCGCTTGATGTTGCGCAGCACCTCGTTCGAGCCGATGCGCCAGCGGCGGATGCGGTGCTGCTCGAATGCTGTCGCGTACATCAGCTCCGAGGCCATGGCCGGAGGGTTGTCGCGTTTGCGGTTCGACTCCTCGATCACCACCTCGGATTCCTTCTTCAGCTCCGCGGCGTCGAAGAGCGGATTGGCGATGGCGTCGGCCTGCAGCTCCATGCCGCGGCGGAAGCCTTCCTTCGGCACGGCGAAGTAGTAGTTGGTGGTGTTGTAGATCGTGCCCGCGTTGATCTGGCCGCCGAGCCCGGCGATCTCCTCGGTCATCTCGCCGACGCGCGGGAAGTTCTTCGAGCTCTTGAAGAGCATGTGCTCGAAGAGGTGGGCCATGCCCGCCACTTCGTCCGGCTCGTGAAAGTAGCCGGCCTTCACCCACGCGTTCACCGCGACCACGCCGGTGCCCGGCGTCTCGCGCGTGATCACCGTCATCCCGTTGGGGAGCGTGCGGCGCTTGACGTTCGCGAGAAACGGGTCGAGCGGCGTCGTGGCCGTGGCGGCAAAGGCGGAGAAGGAGAGAAGGACGGCGAGAAGGAAGGTCGGCATGCGGCGCATGCCCGCGTTTATAGCAAGTCTTCCTCGCGTCCGTCGTGAACAAGTTTCTCCAAAACGTGCGCCTGGTGCTTGCCGGCCACGTCCCCGTCCACGTTCGCGTCCGTCTCGTCCTCGAGTGCGCTGGTCAGCGCGAGCGAGGTCTTCGTCACCGACTCGATGAAGCTCGGCTCCGGCGGCGGCATGATGGTCATCTGCGCCGCGGCCTCGATGCGCGTCCTGCGGTCGCGCTCCTCGGCCTTCGCGAACTCCTGGTTGAAGACCAGCAGCGTCTGCGCGAGCTTGTCGTAAAGCTGCGCGGTGGCGCGTACGTCGTCGAGACAGTAATCGGCGATCTCGCGATGGCGGCCGGCGCGATACCACGTCTCGACCGAGCGTCCGTCGAGACCTTCACCCTTCGACGTCTCGACGCCGAATGCCTTGCAGGCCAGGTCGAGGTTGAACTTGAACTGCCGCGCGTTGACGGTGCCGAAGAAGTTCAGCGCCTCGCGCAGGTCGCAGTTGGGATGGAAGCCGTAGCGATAGCCAACCAGATCACGCTTCGGGACGATGCCGTTGACCGCGGAGCGGATCATCAGGAACGGTCCGTCGAACTGGCGTCCGTTAAAGGAGATGAAGCGGGAGTCGCTGTCGAAGAACTCCCAGAACTTTTCGAGGATCTGCTTCTCGCTGCCGCTGATGTACGTCCGCGCGCCGGCCTTCTCGACCTTGAGCTCCGTCTGCCCCGGCATCTCGTACAGCACGCACGACCGCCCGTCGCCGACGTTGATCACGCCGATGGCCACGATCTTCCCCCGAAACGGCGAAAGCCCCCCGGAGCGCTTCGCCTCTTCGGCGTCCCCCTCGGAGAGGCCTTTGATCATGTACTCACGAACGTAAGGGTCCAGCTCTTCCCACGGAAGACCGACGGTCTCGATGTCGATGACAAGTTTTTTCACTGAATTTATCCCGAGCGTAGCGAGGGATCTATGGAGCCCTCAGCGCATCCGTGCAACAGGCGCTGACGGGACGCTTATGCCATTCGCGACCTCTACGAGAGGGCTCTAATGATCCTTCGCTACGCTCAGGATGCCGCGGTCTTCAGCTTGTCGAACAGCTCCTGCACCGCATCCGCGGATTTCCGCAGGGCCGCGGCTTCGTCCTCGGTGAGCTTGATCTCGATGATCTGGTCGAGGCCGTTGCGGCCGAGTTTGACCGGGACGCCGACGAAGAGGTCGTTGTAGCCGTACTCGCCCTGGAGGAAGGCGGCGCAGGGGAGGATCTTGCGCTTGTCCTTGAGGATCGCCTCGACCATCTCCACCGTCGACGCGCCGGGCGCGTACCAGGCGCTGGTCTTGAGCAGGTTGACGATCTCGGCGCCGCCGTTTCTGGTGCGGTCGACGATGGCGGCGATGCGCTCTTCCGAGATCAGCTCCGTGATCGGGATGCCGGCCACCGTGGAGTAGCGTGGCAGCGGGACCATGGTGTCGCCGTGGCCGCCAAGGACGAAGGCGTGCGTGTTCTCGACGGAGACGTTCAGCTCCATGGCGATGAAGGCCCGCATGCGGGCGGAGTCGAGGACGCCGGCCATGCCCAGGACGCGCTCGCGGGGGAACTTCGAGACGCGGCGCGCCACTTCGCACATCGCATCGAGCGGGTTGGAGACGACGATGATCACCGCATTCGGCGAGCGTTTCGCGACCTCGGACGTCACGCCGGCCACGATCTCCTCGTTCTTCCAGAGCAGGTCGTCGCGGCTCATGCCCGGCTTGCGCGGCAGGCCGGCGGTGATGACCACGACGTCCGAGTTCTCGGTGCCGTCGTAGTTGTTGGTACCGGTCAGGATCGAGTCATACTTTTCGACCGGCGCGGTCTCCATCATGTCCAGCGACTTCCCCTGCGGGACGCCTTCCACGATGTCGACGAGGACGACGTCGGCAAGCTCCTTGAGTGCGATGCCCTGGGCGACGGTGGCGCCGACGTTCCCCGCGCCGACCACGGTGACTTTGGTTTTCATGGCGGCGGATTCTATCGTCAATGCTTTCCGACTTTGCAAGCCGGCAAGGCCGGCAGCACTAGTTGGCCAAGCCTCGCGCGCGCAACCCGGTTTCAGCCCATGCTCAGCAACTTCGCAAAAACGGCCAACGCGATAGCGGCCACGACGAAGAAGAGCGAGAAGGAGCGCATTCTCGCGGCGTACCTCCTCACGCTCGACGACGCCTCGCTGGAGCGGGCGGTGGTCTTTTTCTCGGGCTCTCCGTTTCCGCGGCGCGACGAGCGCGTGGCCGGTGTCGGCGGGGCGGCGATCGGCGACGCGGTGGTCGACGCGACCGGGCGCACGCACGACGAAGTGTGGGAGCCGTGGCCGAAATACGCCGATCCGGGCGACACCATCGCGGAGTCGTTTCCCGACGATCCGTCGCGCGACATCACCCTCGTCGAACTGGGCGAGTACTTTGACCGCATCGCGTCGACGCAGGGCGCGACGGCAAAGAAAGACGTCCTCGCCGAGCTGCTGCGCAAAGTCAACGCACAGGGCGCGCGGTACATCGTGAAGATCCTCACGCGCGAGCTGCGCATCGGACTGGTGGAAGGGCTGGTGGAGTCGTCGATCGCCAAGGCATTCGGTCGGAAGCTCGACGCGGTGCGGCAGGCGAACATGTTCACCGGCGACATCGGCGCGACGGCGCTGCTCGCGAAATCGGACGCGCTGACGACGGCGAAGATGGCGCTCTTCCAGCCGTTCGCGTTCATGCTCGCGCAGCCGGAAGAGGATCCCGCCGCGATCGTCCAAGCGCTCGGCGCGGGCGCGTTCGCGGACGACAAATACGACGGCATCCGCGCGCAGATCCACACCGACGGCGCAACGGAAGTGCGCATCTACTCGCGCACGCTGGACAACGTCACGCACCGGTTCCCCGAGATCGCCGACGCCGCGCGCGCACTGGGCCGGAGCCTGATCCTCGACGGCGAGATCGTGGCCTTCTCCGATCGCATCCTGCCATTCGCGATCATCCAGAAACGGCTCGGGCGGCGGCAGGTCAGCGCGAAGCTGATGAACGACGCGCCGGTCGTGTTCTTCACGTTCGACCTGTTGTTTCTCGACGGCGAGCCGCTGTTCGAAACACCGTTGAGCGAGCGTCTGGAGAAGCTGCGCGGCCTGATCCGCGAAGGTGCCATCCGTCCATCGCATCAGAGTCCCATTCGCGATGCGGCCCACGTTGACGAACTGTTCGACGCCGCGCGCGCGCGTGCGAACGAAGGGCTGGTGGTGAAAGACCCGCGGTCGATCTACACGCCCGGCCGCCGCGGCAAATCGTGGCTGAAATACAAGAAGGCTCTGGCCACGCTGGACTGCGTCGTCACGTACGCGCAGTGGGGGAACGGGCGGCGGCGGGCGGTGCTCTCCGATCTCACGTTCGCCGTGCTGCGCGACGGCGAGCTGGTGAACATCGGAAAGGCGTACTCGGGACTGACCGACGTCGAGATCGCGGCGATGACGGAGCACTTCAAGAACACGACGATCGACGTCCACGGGCCGGTGCACCGCGTTCAGCCGACGGTCGTGCTCGAGATTGCCTTCGACCGCATTCAGGAATCGAAGCGGCACAAGGCCGGCTACGCGCTGCGTTTTCCGCGCATCGTGCGCATCCGCGACGACAAGACGGCGGAGCAGGTCTCAACCATTGACGAAGTTCGCCGTATCTATGAAGGACAGCTTCGCAGAGAAGCACAAGAGGACTGACACCAATGCCCCTTTATCGTTCCCGCAGAAACTCGATGCTCGGTGGTGTGTGCGGCGGCATCGCCGAATGGCTGGGCTGGAGCCCGACCTGGGTGCGCGTGCTCTACATCATCGGCTCGGTACTGTCGGTCGCGTTTCCCGGCGCCATCGTCTACGTCATTCTCTGGCTGGTGATTCCAAAGTCTCCGGTCTGACGCAGAGGCTTTTGACGTAGGCGGCGATGTCGACCGGCTGGACCGGCTTGGTGAAGATCGCCTTCACCACGTGCCGGTCGGACGGGTCGGCAAAGAGGACGCGGTCGGGGAAGCCGGTCACGACGACCACAGGAAGCCTCGGCGCGGTGCGCGCGATGTGCGTAAGGACCGCGGAGCCGTGGACGCTCGGCAGGAGCATGTCCAGGAGGACGCAGCAGTACGCGTCGGCAGCGCTCAGCGCCTGCACCGCTTCCTTGCCGTCGACGGCTTCCTCGACTTCGAAACCGGCCCGGCCGAGGGCGACGCACATCGCATAACGCAGACCTTCGTCGTCTTCGACCAGCAGGACACGGGGGCGGGTGGACATGGGGCGGACTATAGCTGATTTGTTATGCTCGCCCGCCGATGTCGTTCCTCACCAGTCCGCCGCGCGAGCTCGTGCTCCCCGACGGCTTCCGCTTCACACACGGACAGACCATTGCGCCGTTCACGATCGTGTACGAAACGTTCGGCACGCTCAACGAAGATCGGTCCAACGCGATCCTGGTCTGCCACGCCCTTTCGGCCAGCGCACACGCGGCCGGCCGCTACACCGACGACCCCAACGAGAAGCCGGGATGGTGGGACGGTCTGGTCGGCTACGGCAAGGCCATCGACCTCGATCGCTGGTTCGTGGTCTGCGTGAATCTGCCCGGCTCGCCGTTCGGCACCACCGCGCCGAAGTCGATCGACCCGGCGACGGGGAAGGCGTACGGCTCGCGCTATCCGTGGCCGACCATCGAGGACATGGTCGAGTCGCAGAAGCGCGTGCTCGACCACCTCGGCATCACCCATCTCCGCGCCATTGCAGGAGGTTCGCTCGGCGGCATGCAGGTGCTGATGTGGGCGGCGATGTATCCGGACATGGCGGACGACCTCATCGCCATGGCCACCGGCGCCGCCGTCCCGGTCACCGGCATCGCCTGGCACATCCTCGGACGCAAGATCATCGAGTCCGACCAGCGCTTCCACGGCGGCGACTACTACGATCACGACGAGCCACTGCGCGGCCTGCAGCTCGCGCGCATGCTCGGGCACATGACGTACCTTTCCGCGGAATCGTTGCAACGCAAGTTCGGACGCCGCCGCCGCAACAACACGCGGCAGTTCGAGATCGACTCGTACTTTGAATATCAGGGCAATAAGTTCGCCGCGCTCTACGACGCCAACTCGTACATCCGCGTGCAGGCGGCCATGGACGAGATGGACCTCGAGGAGCAGTACGGCACGCTGCAGGCCGCGTTCGCGAAGTGGACCGGCCGCACGCTGCTGGTCGCCTTCGACACGGACTGGCTGTTCCCGCCCGCCGAGAGCGAACGCGTGGCCGCCGCGATGGACAACGTGCAGTACGAGCTCGTGCCCTCCGCCAACGGCCACGACACGTTTCTCATCGATTACCACCTCATCGACCCGCTGGTGCGCGAGTTCCTCGGTTACCGGAACGCTGGCGTCCCTGGTAGTTGATGAAGGTTGCTGGTTGCTGGTTGCCAGGGCGTTTGGGCCTGAAGGCACTAGCAACTAGTAACCAGCAACCAGCAACCAACAACTACCGAAACCGCTCGTCCGGCTCACTGAGCAACTCGACGTCGTCGAACGGGGCGATGCCGTTGCCGCCGTCGATGAGCTGGTAGCCGACGGCGATGGTGCCGTCGTCGAGGCGTTCGGCCTGGACGACGACCACGGGTGTCGGCTCGCCGACGCCGTCCTCGCGGACGATCGCGCACGACGGGATGTCAATGTCGACGGGCTCGCCGCCGACGGCGAAGATGGCGCGGCCCTCGTTCACGTCGTCGTCGGTGGCGGTGCGGCCGCTGACAGACGGTGTGTCGCGCCACTTCTTGATGTCGATCGGTGTGGCTTGTGGATCCAGCATCTTCAGCGCAGCTCCGAGCTCTCGAACGCGCGCAAGCGGCGTTCCAGCCGCATCTGCGCGCGACCTTTCGGGCTCCAGTCGAGAAACGCGTTGCAACGCTCCGAGGCCTCGTCGCGGCAGGCGCCGGTGAGGGTGCTGTACTCACGATCGGCCCAGAGACTGGCCCCTTCGAGGAACGAGTACTCCAGACTGTTGCGCGCGAAGCGCTTGAGGTCCGCGTATGTGACGGCGTGCTCTTCGACGGCGCGTTGCCACTCCGTGGTCATGTCGGTGCGCGCGACGCCGGCGTCGTCGGTCGCGAGGACCACCGGCACGCCGCTCTCGAGGAACATCCGCAGCGGATGGCGCTTGCCGTGGATGCCGAGGATGATGCCGGCGCTGGAGAGGCAGGTTTCGACGGCGACCGGGCGGCGGGCCATCACCGCGAGCAGCTCGATGGCGTCGCGCTCGTAGGCGATGTCGGTGGCGTGGCCGATGCGCTCCGCGCGCGCGATCATCACCGAGTCGCGGACGTGGTGCTGCAGACCTTCCGGCGGCACGAGTCCCGGCGCGAGCTCGCCCGCGTGCGCGGAGACGCGCACCGTCGGATAGCTCGGACGCAGGTACGCGAACATGCGCATCAACTCGTCGAAGGTCGTCATCGACGCGTACGAGTCTTCGGGCTGGACGACGTTCACGCCGACGACGCGCGAGTCCGCCTTCGCCAATTCGAAGCCGACCAGCAGCTCGGCGAACAGTTGCTCGCGCGCGTAGGCGCGATGCGCTTCGAAGAGATAACGCACCGTCGACTCGCAGCCCGGCTTCGCCTCCGGCGTGCCGCACGCCAGCTCTTTGCGCAGGTGCAGTTCCGCGTCGTCGATGGTCTTGCGCGACGCTTTCACGACGTCCGGCAGGCCGCCCTTCAGCAACGCGGCGCGCATCTCGGAGAACGACGCGCCGGCCGGCAACGTCTTGCCGAGCTCGCGCGCCGCGCCCTTGTCCTGGCCGAAGAGCGACTCGACGTAATCAACGTTCTCGCGAGCGAACCGCGCCACGACCTCGGTCAGCATCTCCTCGGTATGACCGCGCGAGACCATCGCGAAGCGGGAGAACGTGGAGAAGAAGTGATCGTGGCCGGAGACCTGCGAGACGTCGGAGCGGAACTGCCGCATCGACAGCGCGTCGAGCATCTTCGAGTAGAGCGCGGAGTCGGTCAGTGCCTTCTCCGCGGGGACCTGCGTCTTGCTCTCCACGTCGCACGTCACGTACGCGCTGCGATTCGTGTCGATGCAGAGTTTCGCCTTCGCCGCCAGCGCCACGTAAGTCTCGGCGTAGACCGTTCCGGAGAGATGGTTGTGCAGGTCGCCGCCCTTCGGCATCTGCTCGAGAAACCGGCGCAGCAGGAGCGGCTCGTCGCGCAGGCTCTCCAGCCGCGCGGCGGTGGAGGCCTCGTCGGCCGCGAGGCCGGCCGCGAGGAGGAAAAGCACGACGAGTTTGCCGAGGCGGAGCGTCATGGGCGCAGTTTACGGCCTCCGTTCATAGCCTCATAGGTTCATAGGCGCATAGGCTCATAGGAGGCGCGGCGCTGGGAAGCTGTGAACCTGTGAGACTGTGAGCCTATGAGACTGTGAGGCTCCGAGCCTCTACACTTCCCCGCAATGAAGACCCTTTCCCTCCTCCTGGCGATCACGTGGAGTCAGTGGGGCGGCGGGCCACGGCACACCGGCTCGATCGACGTGAACGCGCAGCGGCTCGCGCTGAAACTCGCGGAGCACGTTGTCGATCCGCACGTCGAAACGAAACGTGCCGAAGCCGGCGGCGCGCTGCTCGTGCACTATCAGACGCCGCTCTCCGACGGGAACGAAGTGTTCATGGAGTCGATCGGCGGGACGTACTCGAGCTTCAGCAACTGGTCGACGCAGACGTGGGGCATCCGCAAGTTCGTCTGGCAGGACGAGGAGCTTGCGGCGGAGTGGCGCGCGGAGAGCGACTGGGTGCCGGTGCCGCCGGGCGCGGCGCGATTCGAGCCGGTGTTCCACGCGGCGCTGACCGAGGAGCGGGTGTACATGCCGGCGGCGGGAGGGACGGTGCTGGAAGTCGATCGCACGAGCGGCGCGCTGCTCCGGCGACTGGGCTCGTTCAGCACCCAGCTCGATCCAACGATCTACGTCACCAGTCCGCTGACCATCGACGGCGCGGGCAACATCTATTACAACGCGCTGAAGCTCGCGGCCGGGAATCCATGGGGATCGGCGCATCAGGGGGCGTGGCTGGTGAAGATCGCGCCGGACGGCACCGCGTCACGCGCCTCGTACACGGAGTTGGTTGCGAACGCCCCGTCGCCGGGCGCACAGTGCACGACGGAATTCGCACCCGATTTTCCGTTGCCGCCGTCGCCGAATGCGGTCGCGCCGTCGAGCATCTGCGGGCCCCAACGCGCGGGACTGAACGTCACGCCGGCCGTCGCTCCGGACGGCACGATCTACACGGTTTCTCGCGCGCACTTCAACAGCCGGTGGGGCTATCTGGTCGCGGTGAATCCCGATCTCAGGCCGAAGTGGTCCGCGTCGCTGCGCAACCGGTTCAACGACGGCTGCAACGTGCTGCTGCCGCCGAACGGCCAGCCGGGCGGATGCCGCGCCGGCGCGACCACGGGTGTCGATCCGACGGACAATCAGCCCGGCTCCGGCGCGATCAACGACAACGCGACCTCGTCGCCGGTCGTCGCGCCGGACGGCACGATCTACTACGGCGCCTTCACGCGCTACAACTACTCGCAGGGACAGATGATGCGGTTCTCCGCGTCAGGCCAGTACATGAGCGCGTACCCGTTCGGCTGGGACGTGACGCCCGCGCTGTGGGAGCACGACGGCACCTTCTCCCTGATCACGAAGGAGAACCGCTACGACGGCGTCGGCTCGTACTGCAGCGGATGCTCGACCGACCGCGTCGCCGGCAACGAGGCCGGCTACCTCATCACGCAGCTCTCGCCCGAACTGACACCCGAGTGGAGCTTCCGCAGCACGAACCAGACGCAGGAGCGCCCGGTCGGCTACGAGTGGTGCGTGAACGCCCCCGCGGTCGACAACCGCGGCGTGGTCTACGTCAACAGCGAGGACGGCCACCTCTACGCGATCGACCAGGGCGGCACGCTCCGCGAGCGCATCTTCCTCAAGCTCGTCCTCGGCGCAGCCTACACCCCGCTATCCCTCGGCGCCGACGGGAAGATCTACACCCAGAACGCGGGCGTGCTGTTCGCGGTAGGGCAGGAGCCGGCGAAGAAGCAACGCGCCGTGCGGCGCTGATGCCGCCGATTCGAATCGCTTTAGAATTGCGGCGGCGGCGAGCTCACCCTACGGCTTTTCAGAATGTGCGACTTCAGTCGCCGCTTTGGTGAAGCGTTCAGCGCGTTTCGCCTAGCAAATGCTTGTCCGCCCCAGGATACAGAATCTCACGGTCTGTTTCGACTCGCGATAGCTCCGCGCTGATACTGCCGGGATACTTCGCGTCAGGCTTTTCACCATAAGAAAGTTGAACTTCGCTAACTGGGAAAAAGCATATCTGTCCTAGTCTGAACCCTGGCGCAATGCGCATTGGCAAATTTCCGGAGTTAATCAACTCGAAAGTGAGATTGCCCTCAAACCCGGGATCAACGAATCCGGCGGTTGCGTGAACCTGCAGACCCAGCCTCCCTAATGAGCTACGACCCTCCAGACGGCCAGCAATATCGCGTGGAAACCTAAAGTACTCCAACGTCGAGGCAAGGACAAATTGCCCCGGGTGCAGAACGAATACACCGTCAGATCCTACGCGGTGCCGGCGAAAATACAGACGCTTTTGACGTTCGAGTTCATCTCTGTCAGCTTCCAAATCCAGATGTGACAGCGTCGAAATGGTAGTGACGAAAACATCTGTGCCTAAGCGGACGTCCAACGAACTGGGCCCCAGCTGCGTCACAGGATTGATAACTGGACTGACAAATAGCAAGTTCCCGTCGTCTGCGTCAACGAGCCGAGCGAGTATTTGTATATCCGACAACAGGGATGCCGGATCAGCTTTATTAGCTCCCATGACGATGTTGGGTCGCGCTGCTTCGGCTACACCCGCAGCCCGTAGCGCAACTTCGTTCGCACGTCGCCGGTCAAGTAGTCTTCGATGAACCTCGCTTGTCTCTATTGACGTTCTGAGAAGCGCGTCACATCGATCAAGACTATCACAAAGCGATTTCGCGGACGCTGGGGTAATCGCGCCAGGCTGGGCCGACATATCGGCGATAAGTTTGCCACGGTGCAGAAATCCACTTAGTAGAATCGCTGCGATCCCTGTGGGCTTCTCTTCGAAGCGACGTATGACAGCGTCTATATCGGCTCGCGTTCTTTGCTGGAGATTCCGATACAGGTCGACAGCCTTCAGTAACGTGTGTCTTGCCTGCCCCTGCGCTCCCACCGGGAGGTTATAATGCAAGCGGCGCACATGTCGGTCGAGATCCTCATCCACCGTTGAGAAGTCTCGTACGGGTAATGCGTCCACCTCCTTTGTAATTTCTCGGACAAGAGTTGTGATCAAGCCGTCAAATACGCGCTGCTCATTGTCGGCGGCAGTCTGCGCACGCTGCTGCCCGAGTATAACGTTCGCGCGAAACGTCCACGCGTCTTCGAACTCTGAAACCTCTTTTTCTAAAGCCGTGAGCTGGCTAGTCTTCGTTGAGAGGTAGTTGTACGCCACGCGCGCCCTCCACCGCGTGGCAGGATAGACACGCTCGGCAGATCCGTTTAGGCGTGAGGACGGATCCCATTCGATAGCCTCCTGTGGCAGAAGACAATAAACAAAGCTAAGAAGCGCAAAGGTGGCCGCCGGCCCTACGGTACGCGCCGCAATCAAATCTGCAGTGATCTCTTCGCAGAGGTCCTGCATTAGCAGCCTCACGCCTCGTTTTGTACCAGGAGCAAGGCGTGCCGCGATTTTGGTCGAGATTCCATGGTCAAAGTCGATGGCATGTCCCACCTCGTGAGCCAATAGTGGCCAGGCGGTAGGACTTGCTACATCTACCGTCGGCAGTTGCAAGACAATATTCCGCTCGGTCGGCGCGGTAAGTACTTGCAAGGCAGCGAGACTACTTGTGAGATGCCTTACAAAGTCGAATTCGAACGCGTTGAATGCGCTGGTAAGTAGTACCGATGGCTCGTGTCGACGAAACTCTCCGCCAAATGTCGATGTCAGCGCTTGTATTGTTTCGGGCCGAATTGGTAGAGGAGGAAAGTAGGTCAGATATTCATGTATCGTAGAAAACGCGCGAGAGAACACTTCAAGCGCGCCGAGAAGAAGTTTTTGATCGGCAGCGTCGATCGTGTCAAGGCGGGTCTGCTTGACGGCAGCAATAGCTGTCGCTTCAAACTGGTCAAGGGCACTGCTTATCGTACGACTTAATTGTGCAAATTCGTTTGATTCGCCGGGTCCTATTTCTTTTAGATAGTTGCGGAGACGTCGACTTCGGTTGAGAAGCTCGAAGAGAATCCTTCCCAGTACGTGTTGTGCGGTCGTCACGTGCCCTAGCTCGACAGCACATCCGGTTCGTAGTTGGGGGGCTGCGGCGGCTTCCCCTGCTGGTTGAGGAGTTTGATCAACTCGCCCGCTTCAAGTCCCGATAAACGCTTAGAAATCAGCCGTTCAAGGTAATCGACCGTACGTTCGAGAGCGTCCTTGTCGGTTACCTCGCGAGGCTCGCTTCCGTACTGCGACAGCACAGTTTGAAGAATTTGACGAACGTCTTCCCTGGGCACTATTTGCTCGTTAAGAATGACCGCTTCGTCTGCTTGTAGCCGGTGCAGGTAATAATCTCGAAGCATCGCTGCGTATGCAACATCCTCGTCTTCTACTTCTTCCGACGTATGCTTCTGCTTAAACGCAGCGAGTGCCACGCGGGTTTTGGCTAGTCGGACTGCTAAGTCGGCCGGATCCTGAAGTGTTTCGACGCGTGCTGTCGCGATCATGTTCGTTTTCTCCTAATTCGGCTCGTCTCTAGCAATTTCATCCAATGCATTGGTAAATCTTTGTTTCAGATCCTCGTTATACTTAAGGTCGTTCTCAATGTAGTTATCGAGGGCGTCCTCCACGAGTTGCTTCGGCTCAGGGTTGCTTCGTATGCGGCGGTAAGCCGAAAGGCGGCGCGCCACTCGGTCACTAAGATCTACAACGAGGCGCGGCACTGCCGTTGACTCGCGCGCCGTAAGAAATTGATCAAGGGCCTGCTCGATAAGCCAGGCGGTTCGAAGCCCCTGTTTTGCCTGAACACCGGCGACACGTGCTTGCATGCTGTCAGACATATCGAATGCGAGCCGTCGCCCACGCGCTTCGTTAACGTAGTTGTTTATTGATGTTTCGATGATCAATCGTTTCGAAGCAGGCTGCGATGCACAGAACTCGTCGAACCGGCTTTGAAAATCAGCCGTAGTCTCGGCCGAAATCTGTGGCTTCTTGGTACGGGGCATCACTCATCCCTAGGGTTCCCTAGCTGACCCTATGAATATGAGCCCATTCCCGCTGTTTGTCTAGGGGTACTTACTTTACTCGTTCGCGGCGGCCGGTTTGGAGATCGGTGCGCGGTAGTCGCACTCGGGGTTGTTGCACAGCTCGATGTGACCTTCGCGCTTGGTTTCCTTCTCCATGAGATAGGGAGCTTCGCACTTGGGGCAGGCGCGGGCGATGGGGCGGTTGTTCAGCGCGAACTCGCACTTCGGGTAGCGGTTGCACGCGAAGAAGACGCCGCGGCGCGAGATGCGCTCGACCAGATCGCCCTCTTTGCAGTTCGGGCATTTCACGCCGGTCGGCTTCGGGGGCGTCGACGACTTGCCGCCGCGGCCGATCTTGCGGATGGTCTTGCAGTCCGGGTAGCCGGCGCACGAGTAGAAGGGACCGTAGCGGCCGGACTTGAGCACCATCTCCTTGCCGCAGTTCTCGCAGGGCGGCTGCGGCTCGGTGGGGAGGTTGGCCGCGGCCTTCATCAGCTTCGGGTCCTTCGTGTTCTTGCAGTCGGGATAGCCGCTGCAGGCGAAGAACTGGCCGAAGCGCGAGCGCTTCAGCGCCATCGGCTTGCTGCATTTGTCGCAGATGATCTGCTCGTCCTCGGACGTCGCCTCCGCGGCGTCGCCCTTGGCCATTTCCTTGGTGGTCTTGCACTCCGGGTAATTCGAGCAGGCCAGGAACTCGCCGAAGCGGCCGAACTTGATGACCATCGGCGAGCTGCAGTTCTCGCACTTTTCGTCGGTCTCGAGGCCGGTGCCCTTGACCTGGGTCATCTCCTTGCCGGCGCGCTCGAGGTCCGTGTTGAACTTCACGGAGAACTCGCGCATCAGGTCCTTCCACTCGACCTGCCCGTCTTCGACGTCGTCGAGCTTCAGCTCCAGGTCGGCGGTGTAGCGCTCGTCGATGATGTCGCCGAACGACTGCTTGAGCAGCTTCACCACCAGTGCGCCGAGGTGCGTCGGGTGGAACTTGCCGTCGTGCTTGTAGGTGTAGTCGCGGGCCTGAATGGTGGTCAGGATGGCGCCGTACGTGGAGGGGCGGCCGATGCCGTTCTCTTCGAGGGCCTTGACCAGCGTCGCTTCCGTGAAGCGCGGCGGCGGCTGGGTGAAGTTCTGTTTGGTGTCGAGATCGAGCAGCTCCAGCACGTCGCCCTCGTTCAGCGGCGGCAGGGCCTTCTCGTTCTTCTTCTCTTCGTTCTCTTCCTCGTCCTCGGAGGGCTCGTCCTGGAAGACGGCCAGGAAGCCGGCGAACTTCTGCACTTCGCCGGAGGCGCGGAGGGTCAGGTTGCCGACGGTGATGTCGGCGTCGGTGACGTCGAAGAGGGCCGGCTTCATCTGCGACGCGACGAAGCGGTCGAAGATCATCTTGTAGAGGCCGTACTCCTCGCGGGTGAGGAAGTCCTTGATCTTGTCGGGGTCGAGCTCGACGGAGGCGGGGCGGATGGCCTCGTGGGCGTCCTGGGCCTGTGCAGCTTTCTTGACCTTATAAACGTTCGGCTTTTCGGGAAGAATATCGTCACCATATCTTCCAGCGATATAAGAGCGCACTTCGGTGAGCGCGTCGTCGCTGATGCGCACCGAGTCGGTACGCATGTAGGTGATCAGACCCGCGAACCCGAACGGTCCGAGCTCTTTGCCTTCGTAGAGTTTCTGGGCGACCTGCATGGTGCGCTTGACCGGCCACTTGAAGCGGTTGTAGGCGGTGCGCTGCAGGGTCGAGGTGATGAACGGCGGGGCGGCGGTCTGCTTCCGCTCCTTGCGCGCCACTTCCGTGACGACGTACTTGCCGGACTTGAGGGCAGCTTCGATCTTCCGGGCCGTCTCCTCGTTCGGGACGTCGGCCTTCTTGCCGTCGATTTTGGTCAGCTTGGCCGTGAACGGCGGCGGCGTCTTCGCGGAGAGCTTGGCGGCGAAGGACCAGTACTCGTCGGGGACGAACGCTTTGATCTCGTCCTCGCGCTCGACGATCATCTTCATGGCCACAGACTGCACGCGTCCGGCGGAGAGGCCGCGGCGGACTTTGTCCCAGAGCAGCGGCGAGATCTTGTAGCCGACCAGGCGATCGAGAACGCGGCGCGCCTGCTGGGCGTTGACCTTGTTCATGTCGATCTCGCCCGGATTGCCGATGGCCTTCTGGACGGCTTTCTTGGTGATCTCGTGGAAGAGCACGCGCCGGACTTTGGTGGCGTCGTTGCCGAGGAGCTTCATCACGTGCCAGCCGATGGCTTCCCCTTCGCGATCGGGGTCGGAGGCGATGAAGATGGTGTCGGCTTTCTTCGCGGCGGCGCGGAGCTCGCTGACGACCTTCTCTTTTCCTTCGAGCACGTCGTACGTCGGCTCGAATGTTTCCTCGTCGACGCCCAACTCGCTCTTCGGCAGGTCGCGTACGTGTCCGACCGAAGCCTTGACGACGTAATCCTTGCCGATAAACTTGTTGATCGTCTTCGCTTTGGCGGGAGATTCGACGATGACGAGGTGCTTGGACATTGCGGAGGCGCCAAACTGAGAGGGAGACCGGCGTTATTCCGACGCCGGTCTCGACCGGTCTACTCTTCGTCCTCGTCTTCTCCGCCGGCGCTCTTGTACTTTTTGGTCTTGTTGTAGAGCGTTTTGTAGGAGATGCCGAGGATCTCGGCGGTCTTGCGGCGGTCGCCATCGGTCATGTTCAGAGTTTCTTCGATGACGATGCGCTCGACCTCTTCCATCGGCTGTCCGAGCGGAATGCTGACCGCGTCCTTGGAACGTTTGCGGCGTCCGCCGGCGAGCTTGTCGGGCAGGCACTCCACGGTCAGCGTGTCGGTGCGGGCCATGATGAAGGCGCGGTTGATGACGTTGCGCAGCTCGCGCACGTTGCCCGGCCACTCGTAGGCCTGCAGCGCCTCGATGAAGTCGGGGTCGATCTTCTCCACCTTCTTCTCTTCCGTCTCGTTCAGCTTCTGGAGGAAGAAGTGCGAGAAGAGAGGGATGTCCTCGAGACGGTTGCGCAGCGGCGGCACTTCGATGGGGAAGACGTTGAGGCGGTAGTAGAGGTCCTCGCGCATCTTGCCGTCGTTGATGGCGCGCGCGGGATCGCGGTTGGACGCGGCGATGATGCGCGCGTCGATGTTGATCTCGTCGTTGCCGCCGACGCGGCGGAAGCGTCCCTCTTCGAGCACGCGCAGGAGCTTGACCTGCAGCTCGATGGGCATCTCGGTGATCTCGTCGAGGAACACGGTGCCGCCCTTGGCCATCTCGAAGTAGCCCTCGCGGCGCTTGATGGCGTTGGTGAAGGCGCCCTTCTCGTGGCCGAAGATCTCGGACTCGATGAGGGTGGGGGAGATCGCGCCGCAGTTGAAGGCGATGAACGGCTTGTTGCGGCGGCGCGAGAGGTAGTGGATGGTGTTGGCGACGACTTCCTTGCCCGAGCCCGACTCGCCGACGATGAAGACGTTGGCGTCGGTGTTGGCGACCATCTCGATCTCTTCGAAGAGGCGCTGCATGCGCGGCGACTTGCCGACCAGATGGCCGAGGGCGCCCATCTTCTGGAGCTGACGGCGAAGCTCGAGGATCTCCTGCTTCATCATCTGCTTGTCTTCGACGGACTTCAGGATCACCTGCAGTCGCGGAAGGTCGACCGGCTTGGTGACGTAATCCTCGGCACCAACCTTGAGTGCCTTGACCGCGGAGTCGACGGTGGCGTGACCGGTGAGGATGATCACGGAGACGTCGGGGAAGTTTTCCTTCACGCGGTGGAGGAGGTCGAGTCCCGAACCGTCAGGCAGTTTGAGGTCGACGATGGCAACGTCGGGGACGAGCTTGTTGATCGCGTTCCAACCGGCTTTGACCGTGTCGGCGAGCTCGGGCTCGTAGCCCCACTCTTCCACGACGTCGGCCATGCCGGCGCTGGTGGCGCGATCATCATCGACAATGAGGACTCTTTTCATCGGACTCCCAATGGTAGCGACAGGCGAAGAACGACCTTATCACGATCCAGCGCGGCAGAGATCTCACCACCATACGTCTCCGTGATGAGGCGAGCAACCGCGAGCGACAGATCGGGGTTCCCATCGCTGCCCGTGTAGTAGAACTTGAAGATTTTCGTCACCTCGAGGTCATCCGGCGTGTCAGGAGTTCCGGACAGCGTGACGGTGAAGCGCGAATCGTGCGAAACCGCCTCCCCCTGCCGCTCGGAGAAGAGCTTCGACGCTCCCTCGAAGAACAGCTTGAATGCCTGACGGATTCTCGCCTCGTGACAGAGCACGACTCCGTCGCCGTTCGTTTGCACGCTGAAGCCGGCGGAGCTCGCGGCGTTGACGCAGATCGGCCTCAGGTCGAGCGGCGCGGGATCGCCTTCGTTCTTGGGCGGGATGGAGAGGAGGAAGAACGCGTCGAAGATGCGCCCCAGGCGACGCAGCTCGGTCTCGATCGCACGCGTGTACGTGTCGATCTTCTCGTCCTCGCCCGCGACCTTGCGCAGACGCATGCGCAGCAGCTCGAGATTCAGCACCGCCACGTTCAGCGGCGTCTTGAGGTCGTGCGCGGTATCGGCGCTGCGCTGAAAGTTCGCGCGCGCGAAGTTGTCGAGCCAGGACTCCATATGGTGTTTTGAACCGGCGCGAGGGTAATGCAAACACGAGGCCGCTGGGGACGTAGGGCGCGGCTTTAGCCCGCCCGCCCCCGGGGAGGGGCGGGCTGAAGCCACGCCCTACGTTTCAGTGCTCGCGATGCACGTTGATCATCGCGATCGACTCCTCGAGGCGCGCTTCGACGCGGGCGAACTCGGGGTCGTGCGAGGAGAGGTCGGCGATCTCGCGTTCGGCGGCGGTGCGCTCCCGCTCGGCCTCGGCGCGGTCGATCTCGGTGGGCAGGAAGCCCTTTTCGGCGAGGACGATCACGCGGTCGGGGAGGACTTCGGCGAAGCCCCACGAGATCACCAGCCGCTCGATGCGCGCACCGGTCCGGTACCGCAACGGACCGATGCGCAGCGTGGCGAGCAGCGGCGTGTGTCCGGGGAGCACGCCGATCTCACCGTCGGTGGCGGGCAGGATGACTTCGTCGACTTGCGCGTCGACGATCTTCCGCTCGCGCGTGACGACGGTGAGATTGATCTTCGTTGCCAGATCCGCCATGTCGTTTCCTTACGCCGCGTCGCGCTTCATCTGCTCGGCCTTCTCGAGCACCTGCTCGATCGTGCCCTGCAGCAGGAAGGCCTGCTCGGGGATGTCGTCGTGCTTCCCGTCGACGATCTCGCGGAAGCCGCGGATGGTGTCGGCGATCTTCACGTACTGTCCCTTGATGCCGGTGAACTGCTCGGCGACGTGGAACGGCTGCGAGAGGAAGCGCTGGATCTTGCGCGCGCGGGCCACGATGACCTTGTCTTCTTCCGACAGCTCGTCGATGCCGAGAATGGCGATGATGTCCTGGAGGTCCTTGTACTTCTGCAGGACCGCCTGCACCGCGCGGGCGGTGTTGTAGTGCTCGTCGCCGAGGATGCGCGGGTCGAGAATCTTGGAGGTCGAGGCCAGCGGATCGACGGCGGGGTAGATGCCCAGCTCCGCGATCTGGCGCGAGAGAACGGTGGTCGCGTCGAGGTGAGCGAAGGCCGTCGCCGGCGCGGGATCCGTGAGGTCGTCGGCGGGAACGTAGATCGCCTGGACCGAAGTGATGGAGCCCTTCTTGGTCGAGGTGATGCGCTCCTGCAACTCGCCCATCTCGGTCGCCAGGTTCGGCTGGTAGCCGACGGCGCTCGGCATGCGGCCGAGCAGTGCCGACACTTCGGAGCCGGCCTGCGTGAAGCGGAAGATGTTGTCGATGAAGAGCAGCACGTCCTGCCCTTCGACGTCGCGGAAGTATTCGGCGACGGTCAGGCCGGTCAGGCCGACGCGGAGACGCGCTCCCGGCGGCTCGGTCATCTGGCCGTAGATCAGCGCGGCCTTCGACTTGGAGGGATCGCCCGGCGTGATGACGCCCGTCTCCTCGAACTCGAGGTAGAGGTCATTGCCTTCGCGGGTGCGCTCGCCGACGCCGGCGAACACGGAGAAGCCGCCGTGCTGCTTGGCGACGTTGGTGATGAGCTCGAGGATCAGGACGGTCTTGCCGACGCCGGCGCCGCCGAAGAGGCCGGTCTTGCCGCCCTTGGTGTACGGCTCGAGGAGGTCGATGACCTTGATGCCGGTCTCGAACATCTCGATGCCGGTGGCCTGGTCTTCGAACGACGGCGCCTCGCGGTGGATGGACCAGCGGAGCTCGGAGTTGACCGGACCGCGCTCGTCGACCGGCTCGCCGAGGACGTTCATGATGCGGCCGAGCGTCTCGCGTCCGACCGGGACCATGATCGGGTTGCCGGTGTCGATGGCCTTCATGCCGCGCACCATGCCGTCGGTGGGCTTCATGGCCACGCAGCGGACCTGGTTCTCGCCGATGTGGTTGGCCACTTCGACGACGACGTCGATGGGCACTTTTCCGAGCTCGCCGTCGTCGACGATGCGGATGGCGTTGTGGAGCGCGGGAAGATGTCCCTCGCCGAACTCGATGTCGACGGCGGGGCCGATGATCTGGACGACGCGCCCGACCTGGGTTGCAGTTTCAGTAGCTGTTGCGGTTGCCATTCTGTTCTCCTAGTGTCCTGCGGCCGCGGCGCCGCTCACGATCTCGATGATTTCTTTCGTGATCGAAGCCTGGCGGATGCGGTTGTAGGTCAGGGTGAGGTGACTGATCATCTCCGAGGCGTTCTTGGTGGCCGCTTCCATGGCGGTCATGCGCGCGCCCTGCTCCGACGCGGCCGACTCGAGCAGGACCCGGTACAACTGAAACTCGATGTGCTTCGGCAGCAGGTCGCTGAGAATGGCCTCGGGACCCGGCGCGAAGATGTACTCCACGGCCGGCTCGGCCTGCTGCCGCTCTTCGGTCTGCGCCCACTCGCGGCTCAGCGGCAGCAGCCGCTCGAGCGTCACGCGCTGCGCGATGATCGACTTGAACTCGTTGTAGATCACGTAAACCGCGTCGAACTCGCCGCTCACGAAGTCCTCGGTGATGCCGGTCGAGATCTCACGCGCGGTCTCGAGCGAGAGCGCCTGGTAGACCTGCGTGGCCTGGCGGCGGATCGGCCAGCGGCGGCGCTTGAAGAAGTCGAGCGCCTTGCGGCCGATCGGGAGCAGGTGCACTTCGCCCCATCCCTTCTCGGCGATCGCGTTCTGCGCGGCGCGGACGATGTTCGTGTTGAACGCGCCGGCCAGACCGCGGTCCGCGGTGACGATCATGAGCAGGACCTTGTTCTCCTGCTCGCGCTCGGCCAGCAGCGGGTGCACGCCGACGTCGACGCGCGACGAGATCGAGGCCAGCACCTTCCGCAGCGCGGCCGAGTAGGGACGCGCGGCCATCATCCGCTCCTGCGCGCGGCGCAGCTTCGCCGCGGCCACCATCTTCATGGCCTTGGTGATCTGCTGCGTGTTTTTGACGCTGCGGATGCGCCGTCTGAGGTCGATCGTTGAAGGCATATGGCTTTTGAGCTCTCAGCTGTCAGCTGGCAGGCCGCAGGAGACCGCTGTCCGCCGCTCCTGCGAGCTGCGAACGGCGAGCCGCGAGCTAGGCCGCCAGCACGTTGGCGTTGTCTTTCACGTACTGTTCTTTGAAATCGGTGATGGCTTTGCGGAGCGCGGCATCGAGCTCGGCGTCGAACTTGGGCGAGGTCTCGAGCTGGTCGACGAGCTGCGCGTGCTCGTCACTGAGGTGCTGGTGCAGCGCGGCCTCGAACGGACGGACGGCTTCGACGGCGAGGCTGTCGAGCAGGCCCTTCGTGCCGGCGTAGATCGACGCGGTCTGGAGACCGACGCGCATCGGCTGATACTGCCCCTGCTTGAGGATCTCGACGAGACGCTTGCCGCGGTTGAGCTGCGCCTGCGTGGTCTTGTCGAGGTCGGAGCCGAACTGCGCGAACGCCGCCAGCTCGCGGTACTGCGCGAGGTCGAGACGGAGCGTGCCGGAGACGGAGCGCATCGAGCGCACCTGCGCCGAGCCGCCGACGCGCGAGACCGAGATGCCGACGTTGATCGCGGGACGGACGCCGGAGTGGAAGAGATCCGTCTCCAGGAAGATCTGGCCGTCGGTGATGGAGATGACGTTGGTCGGGATGTACGCCGAGACGTCGCCGGCCTGCGTCTCGATGATCGGCAGCGCCGTCAGCGAGCCGCCGCCGCGCGCGTCGCTCAGCTTGGAGGCGCGCTCGAGCAGACGGGAGTGGAGATAGAAGACGTCGCCCGGGTACGCCTCGCGGCCCGGCGGCCGTCGGAGCAGCAGCGAGATCTCGCGATACGAGGCCGCGTGCTTGGAGAGATCGTCGTAGATGACGAGCGCGTGCTGGCCGTTGTAGAGGAAGTACTCGCCCATCGCGCAACCGGCGTACGGCGCCAGGTACTGCAGCGGCGCGGCCTCCGAGGCGGAGGAGTTCACGATGATCGTGTAGTCCATCGCGCCGTACTGCTCGAGGGTCTTCACGATCTGGGCGACGGTCGACTTCTTCTGGCCGATCGCGACGTAGACGCAGACGACGTTCTTCCCCTTCTGGTTGATGATCGCGTCGATGGCCACGGCGGTCTTGCCGGTTTGGCGGTCGCCGATGATCAGCTCGCGCTGGCCGCGGCCGATGGGGATCATGGCGTCGATGGCCTTGATCCCGGTCTGCAGAGGCTCTTTGACAGGTTTGCGGTCGATGACGCCCGGCGCGAGGCGCTCGATCGGGTAGAACTCGGTCGTGGCGATCGGGCCCTTGCCGTCGATGGGAAGGCCGAGGGCGTTCACGACCCGGCCGACGACGGCCGGTCCGACGGGCACGGACATGATCCGTCCGGTGCGCTTGCACTCGGCGCCTTCCTTGAGGTTCGCGTAGTCGCCGAGAAGCACGACGCCGACGTTGTCCTCTTCGAGGTTGAGGGCCAGGCCGGTGACGTCACCCGGGAACTGCACGAGCTCGCCGGCCATGACGCGCTCCAGCCCGTAGACGCGGGCAATGCCGTCTCCGACCGAGGTGACGGTCCCGACCTCGGACACGTCCACGCCGCGGCCGATGCCGGTTAATTGCTGACGAATAATCTCTGTGATTTCTTCTGCCTTCAAATCGACAGCCATTTGTCTTCTCCGATTGGGCTACGTGAATCGCTACGCTAATGATTCGCGAAATTTATTGATCTTGCCGATGACCGACGCGTCCCAGATCTCGCTGCCGATCTTGACCACGAAGCCGCCCAGCAGCTTCGGGTCGGTCTTGACGTCGAGCTCCACTTTCTTGCCCACCTTCTTGGAAAGGGTGTCGGCGAGGTCGCGGATCTCCTCGGGAGTGAGGTGCTTGGCGCTGCGCACTTCCGCGACCGCGACGCCGAGGGCCTTGTTGACGTAGGCCTGCAGCGCGTCGTTGATCGCGTCGATGTCGTTGATGCGGTGGTGGCGGACGAGCACTTCCAGCGTCTTCGCGGCCAGGTCCGACGCTTTCATCTTCTTCGCGAGCTGCGCGGTGATGGTCAGCTTGGCGGCTTCGTCGACCGGGTTCGCGTAGAGGTCGCGCAGCTCGTTCGAGCTCCGCAGCGCGTTGGCGAACTGGATCAGCTCTCCGCGCAGCTCGTTCGCTTTCTGCGGCGAGCCGGCGGCGTCCATGATGGCGCGGGCGTACGGACGTGCGAAACGGCGGATCATCGGTTCCCCCCCGCGGTCTGCGAACCCTGAGCGAAGCGAAGGGTCAATGGAGCCCCCTGCGTGAATCCGCCCATGCTGCGAGAGGGCTCCGTTGATGCTTCGCTTCGCTCAGCATTCCCGATCATGCGCCCACCTCGTTCAGGCTCTCGCGGAACAGCTTCGTCTGATCCTGGTCGGTGATCTTCTCGCGCAGGATCTGCTCGGCGCGCTCGCTGGCGAGCTGGCCGGCGTACTCGGTGAGCTCGGCGCGGGCGTGCTTGAGACGGTTGTCGACTTCGGTGCGCGCCGCGGCGAGGATCTTCTGCGACTCCGCTTCGGCGGCGGTGAGGAGCTCGCGTTTCTGCCGCTCCCCTTCCGCCTGCGCGCGCTCGTGGATGGCCCGCACTTCGGCTTCGATCGCGGAGAGGCGCGCCTGGATGTCGCCGGCCATGCGGTCCGCTTTCTCGCGGCGCTCGCGCGCTTCATCGGCCGCGCGGCGGATGGCGGCGCTGCGCTCGGCGAAGCCCTTCTTCACGGGGCCGCCGACGAAGTACACCAGCACGCCGATGAAGAGAGCCATGTTGGCCAGCTTGAGGATCCAGCCGGGGATGCCGAAGTAGGTCTTCTCGTGATGTTCGGCGCCCGGGGCCGCACCTTCCTGCGGGTGCGCCTCTTTGTGGGCGGCGCCCTCGGCGCCATGGGCCGCGGTGCCGCCGCTCTTGTCCACCTGCGCGAAGAGCGCGGGCGTGACGAGCAGCATGAGAATCAGAATCAGGCGTTGCTTCAAACGGGCCTCCCGAGAATGCGCTCGGCCGCGAGCCGCGCCAGGGAATCGGACTCGGAGACGATCTTCGCGCGTGCGGCCGCGACGTCGCCGCTCAGCTGCTGGTCCGCTTCGGCCACCACTTCGCGCGCCTGGACGTTGGTCTTCTCGACGAGCTGCTGGCGATACGTCGCCGCCTCGCCGCGAAAACGCTCGCGCACGAGCGCCGCCTCGCGTTTGGCCGCATGCAGCTGGGCCTCGGTCTGCGCGGTCGCTTCGCTGAAACGCGCCAGCGCGTCCTCGTACAATTTTTCAGCCGACCGGGTCTCGGTCTCGCGCGCCTCGAGCACTTCGTTGATCGGGCGCAGGAAGAACTTGCGCACGACGAAGTAATTCATGATGAAGATCACCATGATCGCGAGCAGAGATAGATCGGGCGTCAGGTTGATTTGCATAACGTTTTTCTGTGGAAAGCAAGCTCCGGGAGGGCCGCGCAGGAGGGCTCCAGGATGCGCAGACAACGCCCAAAGCCGCGGTTGTATACCACACCGGAAAGAACGTTGTCACGCAACGGGTTGAGGGCTCGCAGTGGCTGACGAAAACTATCGCGGCATCCTGGACCGGGCTGATCTGCACTTCGCCGCGGTCATGGAGTCGCAGGCGCGGAATCTCCAGTGCGGCGCGGGCTGCTCGCTCTGCTGCTACGGTCTCTTCGAGATCGGCTCCGGCGACGTGCCTCTGATCGCCGAAGGTCTAGAGAAACTGCACCCGTCGCGGCGGCGGAAAATCATCCGCCGCGCGCTGGAGATCGTGGAGCAGAGCGCGCATCCCAACCTGCGCGAATGCTCACCCGAGGAGAAGGAAGCGTTCTTCGACCGCACGCAGGCGACGCCGTGTCCGAACCTCGACGAGGCTGGGCTCTGCATGATGTACGAGCACCGTCCGCTGGTCTGCCGCACGTTCGGCCTGCCGCTCCGCGAGGGACGCCGCTACATCGGCGACATTTGCGAGCTGAACTTCACGAAGTCGACGGCGAAAGAGCGGATGAGCGCCGCCTGGGACCTCGAGTGGGAGGACATCCTCGGCGTCGAGGACGAGTTCACCATCCCCGAGGTCATCGTGCTGGTCAGCCGATTACGCGGCTGGGCTGCGGATTGAGATTCGTCACGCTGCCGCCCTTCTTGTCTCCCATCACGCAGTTGCCCTGGAAAATGGCGCCTTCCTCGATGACAAGGGCGGGCGTGTCGACGTCGCTGTAGACCTTGCCGTTGCGGTGGATCTCCACGCGCTGGTCGGCCTTGATCTTGCCGACCACGGTCCCGCTGATGGCGATGCGGCCGACGTGAATCTCCCCTTCGATGTGCGCGCTCTCGCCGACGATCAACTCGTTCTTCGAGCGAATGCGCCCGTTGAACTTGCCGTCGATGCGCATCGTGTCCTCGAACTCCAGCTCTCCCTTGAAGGAGGAGCCGCGGTCGAGGAATCCGTTCAGGTCACCGCTTTTGCCCTTCATATATCTCTCCGAGTCTCATAGTCGTTTCGGAGGCTCACAGTCTCAGAGGCTCACGGTCTCATAGGAGCTGCTTTTCCTGTGAGCCTATGAGCCTATGAGCCTGTGAGGCTCCGTGGCCGTGAGGACTATCTCCGTCTCCCCATCAGCTCTTCGACGAGGCGGATCAGCTCATCTTCCGAGCCGAAGCGGATGTGGATCACGCCGCCGCGGCGCTTGCGATCGATTTCTACCTTGCTTCTCAGGGTCTTGGCCAGCCGGTCCTCGGCGTCGCGCGTGAAGACGTCCTTCTCTTTCTCCGGCTGCTCCGCTTTGGGCGAGCTCTCGGAGGCGAGCATCTCCGTCTGGCGCACGTTGAGGTTCCGCTTGACCACGCGCTCGGCGAGCTGCTCCTGCTTCTTCGCAGAGTCGACGGCCAGGATGGCGCGGGCGTGGCCCATGGAGAGCTGGCCGGCGGCGAGGAGTTTCTTCACCGAATCGGGGAGACGCAACAGCCGCAGGAAGTTGGCGACCGTGGAGCGCTCCTTCCCCACCCGTTTCGAGATCTCTTCCTGCGTGAGCTGGAACTCATCGTGGAGCTGGTGGTACGCGTACGCCTCTTCGATCGGGTTCAGGTCTTCGCGCTGGATGTTCTCGATGAGCGCGACCTGGAGGACGTCGCCGTCGGTCATCGTTTCCTTGATGACGACGGGGACCGCGTCCAGTCCGGCCTTCTGCGCGGCGCGGAAACGGCGCTCGCCCGCAATCAGGCGGTATTTATTGTCGCCGATTTTCGTGACGACTAATGGTTGAATAATACCGTGCTCTCGGACGCTGCGCGAGAGCTCCTCGATGGAGGAGTCGTTGAAGGTCTTGCGGGGCTGATACGGGTTCGGCGAGATCTGCTCGATCGGCACGTTCGCCAGACCGGGGCCGGAAACGGCTGCTGCCGCCGGGGGCGGCGGCGGAGGCGCCTCCTGCTGCGGGCGGCTGGGGATGAGGGCCCCCAGGCCGCGGCCGAGCGCTTTCTTCTGGGTGCTCATGTCAGGACCGTCTCCGCGCGCTGGATGAATTCTTTGGCCAGGCTGATGTAGGCCTCACTGCCTCGCGAGCGAATGTCATAGAGGATGATCGGTTTGCCGTACGACGGCGCCTCGCCGAGGCGGACGTTGCGGGGGATGATGGTCTTGTAGACCTTGTCTCCGAAGTGGTTGCGGACTTCCTCCGCCACCTGGCGGGCCAGGTTCATCCGCTCGTCGTACATCGTCAGGGCGATGCCTTCGATCTCGAGGCCGGGGTTAAGCATGTCGCGGACACGCTCGACCGTATTGATGAGCTGGGCCACGCCTTCGATCGCGAAATACTCGCACTGCATCGGGACGAGGACGGAACTGGCGGCGGTGAGGCCGTTCACGGTCAGCAGGCTCAGCGACGGCGGCGAGTCGATGAGGATGTAGTCGTAGTCTTTCTCGACTTCCTGCAGAGCCCGGCGAAGGTAGAACTCGCGCCCGATGGCGTCGGAAAGCTCCAGCTCAGCCGCAACGAGATCGACGGACGAGGGCGCCACATGCAGGTTCGGCAGTTCGGTGGGAACGATCACTTCCCGGATGTTCATCCCGTCGGTCAGAACGGGATAAATCGACTTCTCCAGATTCTTCGAGATGCCCAGTCCGGAGGTGGCGTTGGCCTGCGGGTCGAGATCGACGAGCAGGATATTGCGCTCGCACGCCGCCAGCGAGGCGCCGAGGTTGATCGCGGTGGTCGTTTTACCGACACCGCCCTTCTGGTTGACGAGCGTAACGATCTTACTCATGGTTGTTCCACGTGGAACGTCAGCAGCACGAGGTAGTTGGACTGACCTCGGGGCAGCGGCACCGCTTCACCTCGGGTAAAGCCGGGCATCTCCGGGGCGTCCGGCGATCCCTGGAAAAGCGCCACCCGCGCGCCGTCTTCCAGATGATCCTTCAGCGACGGCACCCACTCCTCCGGATTCCCCACTGCCCGCGACACCACCAGGGAGAACTTCAAGTCGGCGGGCAGCCGCTGCAGAAGGCGCGACAATCTATCACCGTACACCCGGCAGCTCAAAGCGCATTCGCGCGCGATGTGCTTCAGAAAGGCCCATTTCTTCTGATCCGCCTCCACCAAGTGGAACCGTGCGCCGGGCGCAACGATGGCCATGGGGATGGCCGGCAACCCGCCGCCCGAGCCGAAATCCATCACTTCCCTCTCCGGCCGGAGGATCTCCGCGGCCGCCACCGCCTCGGCGATATGGTCGTCCAGGTTCTCCGTCGCCTCGGGACCGATCAGGTTCACCCTGGCGTTCCACTTCAGGAGCTCCGCTTTGTAGAGTGCGAGTTTGTCCATCTCAGGCCCGGACGCCGCGTCGCAGGTGCATCCGCACGATGGCAACGGCCGCCGGCGTCACTCCCGGTATGCGGCTCGCCTGCCCGAGCGAGACCGGCCGCACTTTCGTCAGCTTCTCGGTCATCTCCCGCGAGAGACCCGGAAGCGCGTACGTCATCGTGACCGGGATGCGCAGGTCTTCGTCTTCCTGCAGCTTCGCCGCTTCGCGCTGCTGGCGGTCGATGTAGCCGGAGTAGCGCAGACGGCTCACGACACCCTCGGTTTCCTCGTCCGTGAGGGCGCGGAACGCCTCCGCCAGCTCGGGAAGCGCGTTCGCCGCGGCGTCCGTGAGGCGGGAAATCTCGAGATTGGGGCGCTGCAGCAGCTTGGCGATGGTGGTTTGCGTGGTGAGCTCGACGTCGGCATCGCGCAGCCAGGCCACGGTCTCGCGGTCGGGACGAAGGTCGACTTCGGCCAGTGCGGCCGCTTTCCGCATCCGGCGCACGCGCTGTTCCACGCGGCGTTTCCGCTCGTCGTCGAGGATGCCGAGGCGCTCGGCCACGGGCGACAGACGCTCGTAAACGGAGTCGCAGCCGAGGAGCAGACGGTGCTCGGCCCGGGAGGTGAACATCCGGTACGGCTCTTCGGTGCCGAGGGTGACGAGGTCGTCGATCATCACCGCGGCGTAGGCCTGATCGCGGCGGAGCACGACCGGCTCGCCCCCGCGGATCGTCTGCAGGGCGTTGATTCCGGCCAGGAGTCCCTGCGCGCCCGCTTCCTCGTAGCCCGAAGTGCCGTTGATCTGGCCGGCGAGGAAGAGTCCCTCCACGCCGCGGACCTGCAGAGTGGGATCGAGCTGCTCCGGATTCACGAAGTCGTACTCCACCGCGTAACCGTAGCGGGCGATCTTCGCCTGCTCGAAGCCGGGCAGCGAGCGCACGACCGCATCCTGCACGTCGGGCGGGAGCGAGGTGGAGATGCCGTTCAGGTAGAGCCACGGGTGCTGCAAACCTTCCGGCTCGACGAACACCTGATGGCGATCCTTCTCCGCGAAGCGCACCACTTTGTCCTCGATCGAGGGGCAGTAGCGCGGGCCGGCGGCGGAGATCTGGCCGGAGTACATCGGGGCGCGGTGGAGATTCGCGCGGATCAGTTCATGGGCGAAGCCGCCGGTGTAGGTCAGCCAGCAGAGGATCTGCGGCTGCTCGAGCCGGTCGGTGAGAATGGAGAACGGGCGCGGACGCTCGTCGCCCGGCGCTTCCTCCAGCTTCGAGTAGTCGACGGTGGTGCGGTCGACCCGGGGTGGCGTGCCGGTCTTGAGGCGGCCGAGATGCAGGCCGAGGGCGCGCAGGGAGTCGGAGAGCGTCTCGGCGGACGGCTCGCCGAAGCGGCCGCCGACGGTCTTCTCCTCGCCGGAGTGCATCAGCGCCCGGAGGAAAGTGCCGGTGGTGACGATGACCGCCCGCGCGTCGAGTCGGGTGCCGTCCGTCAGAACGACTCCGTGAACAGTGCGGCCGTCGAGGATCAGCGACTGAACGGCCCCTTCGACGATGGTCAGGTTGGGCTCCGCGGAGAGGATGTTCTGGACGGCCGCGGCGTAGAGATCGCGGTCGCACTGCGCTCGCGGTCCCTGCACGGCGGGCCCCTTGGATCGGTTGAGGACCTTGAACTGAATCCCCGCCGCGTCCGTGGCCTCCCCCATCACGCCGCCGAGGGCGTCGATCTCCTTGACCAGGTTTCCTTTGGCCAGACCGCCGATGGCGGGATTGCATGACATCCGGCCGATGGCGTCGCGGAGCATGGTGACCATGGCCACGCGGGCGCCGCCGCGGGCGCAAACGCGCGCCGCCTCAGCTCCAGCGTGACCGCCACCGATGACCAGAATGTCGAACGCAGACATGTTCCACGTGGAACACGGCGAAGGGGCCGATTACTTTCCGATACAGAACTTGCCGAAGATCTCTGTCCAAACGTCGTCGCGGGTGATCGCGCCGGTGAGCAGGCCAAGCGAGTTCGCGGCGCGGTAGAGATCGACGAGAACCATCTGCTCGTCGTAGCCGGCGTCGAGGGACTCGAGAACTGTGCGGAGGGCGGAAGCGCATTCAGCCACGGCGACTCGCTGCCGCTCGTTGACGAGGGCGCCTTCGGAGGCGGCGTAACGGTCGCGGACGAGCTCATCCAAGCGCGAGAGCAGCTCATCAATCCCGTGATCCGATACGGCACTTATGGAAAGTCCGTCCGCCGGAGCGAGGTCAGCTTTGGTAAAAACGAGCTGGACGTTTTCCAGCGTGGCGAGCTCCGCCTCGTCCTCGGCAGTGAGCCCGGCCGTAGCGTCGATCAGATAAAGAATGAGGTCCGCGGACCGGGCCGCTTCGCGCGCCCGCTCGATCCCGATGCCTTCCACCACGTCCGAGCTTTCCCGCAGTCCGGCCGTGTCCGCCAGGGTCACCGGCAGTCCGCCGATCTCGATCGTCTCGCGGACGATGTCCCGCGTCGTCCCGGGGATCGGGGTGACGATGGCCCGGTCGCTGCCGACCAGCCGGTTGAGCAGCGTCGACTTGCCGGCGTTTGGGCGGCCGAGGATCACCGCGCTCAGTCCTGCTCGCGTGGCCCGGCCGCGGCGGTAGGTCTCGGCCATGGCCTCGACATCCGTCAGCGCGGCGGCGATCCGCGACCGCGCGTCCGCCCGGGTGATGAACTCGTAGCCTTCTTCCGAAAAGTCGAGCGCGGCCTCGAGCCTCGAGATCACCTCGAGCAGCGTCTGCCGGATCGCGGACGCTTTCCGGCTCAGCATCCCCTCCAGGTTCGAGAGCGACAGCTTTGTCTGGAGCGTCGTCCGAGCGTTGATCAGGTCGGCGATGGACTCCGCCTGCACGAGGTCCATCTTTCCGTTCAGCACCGCGCGCTCGGTGAACTCCCCCGGCTCGGCCATCCGCGCGCCGAGGCGCACGCACTCCTCGATCACCCGCTCGACCAGCAGCGGGTTCCCGTGCAGCGTCAGCTCCACGAGGTCATTGCCGGTGAACGAGCGCGGGGCCTCGTAGCGGACGGCGACGCAGTCGTCGATATCCTTTAGATATATACGCGTGGCATTCCGGATTGCCGGAAGAGGCGTGTCAGAGAGCGCGGTCAGGATGGTGTTGCTGAGCGGACCGTCGATGCGCACGATCGCGAGCGCGCTGCGCCCCGGCGGGGTGGCCGGGGCGACGATCGTGTCAAGCGGGATCACTGGACGGGGCGGACTCCGCGGGCTCGCCGGCGGCCTCGCCGGCAGGACGCAGAATGATCGCCACCCGTTTGAAGAATCCCTCGCCGCGCGAGTCGGTGGTCACGTCGGCGTCGTCGCGCAACGCGATGTGCACGATGCGGCGCTCGATGGGAGACATCGACGGCAGCAGCTCCTCGCGCCCGCCCTTGCGAACGCGGTCCGCGGCTTCGAGGGCCCGGCGGGCGAGGTCTTCCTCGCGGCCGTGCTTGAAGCCCTCGCAATCGAGCTCGATCTCTTTCTCGACCTTGCGTCCGGTGAGGGCCTTGTTGGCCAGCACCTGGATCGCGTCGAGCAGCTCGCCGTGATGTTCGGTCAGGCGGCCGCTGTCGGCGCCGTACAGCTTGACGTTGACTTGCGTGTCGTTCTCTTCGGTGCGGACGACGACGTCGATCTTCGCCAGGAAGAACACCGTCTCCAGCCACTCGCGCACGGCCTTCGCTGCATCCGACTCGGGAGTCTGTTCCGGCACGTCGCCGAGGAACGTCTCGAAGTCGCCGGTGCGGAGCTCGCGCCCGCCGCCGCCACGAGGTCCACCCGCGCGAGGTCCGCCGCGATCTCCGCGAGGTCCGCCGCGTCCGCGTCCGCCACCGCCGCCGCCGTCGCGAGAGCGTCCGCCGTCGCGGCTTCCGCCGCGGCCGCCCCGCCCTCCCCCGCCGCCGCCGCCACCGCGCGGACCGCGATCGCTACTCGGAGCGCTGTCGGTTCGCGGACCGACGCGCATCGGCCGGTCGAGGCGCGACGGGCGCGCATCCGGTGACACCGCCGCGGGAGCCGGAGCGGAGACCGGAGCCGCGGGCTGCGGCTCGGGGGCCGCGGCCGCGTTGATCTCCGCTTCGATCACGACGCGCTTCATGCCGCCGAGGAAGCCTCGCTTCTCCAGCAGCACGTGATAGGTCAGCTGCCACCGCTCGACGCCGTACGTCTGCGCCGCCTGCTGCAGCGCGTCCTCGAGATTCCGTCCTTCGAAACGCTGGCTCATTCGCTCGTCCCGTTACGTGGTGGCCGGGGCTGGATCGGGATGATCCTTCCACCACTTGTTCATGATCAACTGCTGAATGATCGTCAACACATTCTGCACCAGCCAGTAGAGCACCAGGCCGCTCGGGAAGTCCTTGAAGAGGAATCCGAAGATCAGCGGCATGAAGAGGAACATCTTCCTCTGCATCGGGTCGCCGGTGGCCGGCGTGAGGTACGTCTGCAGGAACATCGTGGCCGTCATGAGGATCGGCAGGATGTAGGTCGGATCCTTCTCCGAGAGGTCCTTGATCCAGAGGATCCACGGCGCCCCGCGCAGCTCGATGGCGCGCGAGAGGAGATTGTAGAAGCCCCAGAGGATCGGCAGCTGCAGCACCAGCGGCAGGCAGCCGGCCATCGGGTTGATGCCCTCTTTCTGGTAGAGGCCCATCATCTCCATGTTCATCTTGTTGCGCTGCTCGGTGTCGGTCTTGGACTTCTTGTACTTGGCCTTGATGGCCTCGACCTTCGGCTGCACGCGCTGCATCTTCTTCATCGAGACGTTGCTCTTGTGCTGCAGCGGGTAGAGCACCAGCTTGATCATGATCGTCAGCACGATGATGGCGAAGCCCCAGTTCTTCGTGAACTGGTTGATCCAGAGCAGCGCCTTGAGGAAGAAGCGCGCGATCGGACCGAACCAGCCCAACTGCAGCGCGTTCTCCATCCCGTAGCGGTCGAGGATGGTGGTCTCTTTCGGGCCGAAGAACGCCGCGCCGGCGATGCTGCCGTCGGGGCTCGTGTTGACGCCGGCCACGAAGTCGTCGCGCCTGGTCTTCGACACCGGGTCGGTCAACGACTTGCGGACCAGCACACCGTCGCCGCCGACGGCGGGGCGGATGGCGGTCATGAAGTAGTTGTCCTCGAGGCCGATGAAGTCGACGCCCGGATACGGCTGGAAGCGGTCGCCCTTCTCGCGCGGGACGACGTCGAACTCTCCGGCCGTCTGCACGACACCGTTGCCGGTGATGATCGCGGCCGAATCAGCCTCCTCCGCGCGGAGGTTGCCGATGCCCGGTCCCACGCCGACGCGGTAGACGACCGGCGGCGTGATCTTCGTGGCGATGTCGAACAGGAACGGGCGGGCCGGGTCGAAGCGGAAGGTCTTCGTCGCGGTGTGCCGTCCGTCCGAGTAGCGGTAGTCGAGCGTGCGCACGCCGGCGCGGTCGGTGCGGTCGGTGACGCTGTAGAGCGCCGAGTTCAGCCGCGCCGCGAGCGGCGCGCTCTGCGCTTCGATGGCAAACGGATAGTCGGTGCGGTTCGGCTCGCGCTGGCGCACCAGGTCGACCGACTGCCCTGTGTTGTCCTTCCGCTTGTAGTCCTTGAGTTTGAACGAGATCAGCTGCGCGCCGCGGTTCGTGAAGACCGCCGTGTACTCCGGCATGTCGACGGTGCTGATCTGCACGCTGGCCGCCGCGACCGGAGTGGCCACGACCGGCGCCGCCGGCTCCTCGGCAACCGTGGTCGTCGGGGCGATGGTACCGGTCGACGGGATGGCCGGATTGGTGGTCGTCGCCGTCACCGCGGGCTTGACCGGTTCCGGCTTCTTCGCCAGCTCCGGAAAGAACTTCGGCAGGACCATGCTCCAGGCGGCCAGGAGCGCGATCGAGATCACTACCGCGAGAAAGATTCTCTTTTCCATTTCAGGGGACCGGGTCCCAACCTCCAGGATTGAACGGGTGGCAGCGCGCCAGACGGCGGGCACCGAGCCAGACGCCGCGAAGGACGCCATATTTTTCGACGGCGTGCATCGTATACACAGAACAGGTCGGCTCGAAGCGGCACATCGGCGGGAGCAGAGGAGAGATGAACCGCTTATAGGAGCGGAGAAGGAAGAGCGCCGTGCCTCGGACGATCATGACGTTCGGCGGGCGGCGCCGCTCACGACGCGCTCCAGCACGCGCTCGAAGTCGCGGCTGTAATCGGCAAACGAGGCGGCGGCGGCGTTCGGCTTGACATTGACGACGATGTCGAGCGACTGGGAGTCGAGGCCCAGCGGCTCGCGTTGCCGCCGGTAGATCTCGCGGGTCCAGCGCTTCAGACGGTTCCGAACGTGGGCTTTCCCCACCTTCTTCGTCACCGTGATGCCGACCCGCGAGTGAGGCAGGTCGTTGGCCAGGAAGAAGAGAACGGCGAAGCGGGAGAAGACCTTCTGGCCCGAATCGTAAACCCTGACGAACTCGCGACGTTTCGCCAGTCGTCTGTCTTTGAGCAGCGCCTCGGGCCGAGGGCGTTGCAACCGGGTAAACCGCGAGCGCCCGCTTAGACAGCGAGGCGCTTGCGGCCCTTACGACGGCGGCGGGAAAGGACGGCCTGACCGTCCTTGGTCCGCATGCGGACGAGGAAACCGTGAGTCCGCTTACGGCGGCGATTGTTCGGCTGAAAAGTTCGCTTCGATGCCATTTAACCCTCTGAAAATGAAAGCGGTGAGTATAGTGACGGCGGGAATGGCGGTCAACGACCACGCCAGGGACTCCGCAGGCCGAGCGCGCAAACGCCCACCTCGGAGGGCCTTATTCCACGTACAAAGTGCACACTTTTTTGGCTCTTGGGGGGGGG
>DASVSV010000449.1:0-4245 GCA_036387915.1 Thermoanaerobaculia bacterium | reverse complement strand
CCGCCGCCCGTCCCGGCGGCTGTAGGGGCAGGCGTCTCGCCTGCCCCGCTCTGCGAGCGACGTAGCGCGGGCGGGACGCCCGCGCGTACAGCCGGCGAGGACGCCGGCGGTCCGCTTCGTTCAGAGCCGCTCGATGCGGGCGACGTCTTCGTCGGACAGCGTGAGCTCCGTTGCAGCGAGATCCTCGCGCATGTGGGCGGCGTCCGTCGTGCCGGTGAGCGGCAGCATCCCCACCTGCAGCGCGAAACGGAACACGACCTGCGCCGGCGTCAGGCCGGTGCGGCGCACGATGTCGCGGAACGCCGGCGTGCGCAGCTCCGTCGCGTTCGCGGTCAGCAGCGAGAAGCCCTGGTAGACGATGCCGTGCGTGCGGCAGAACGCGCGTACGGCGGCGTCCCAGCCGGTGCGGGCGAAGCAGCGGTTCTGCACGAATGCCGGCTTCACGCGCGCGGCCGCGCAGAGCAGCTCGAGCTGATCGAGGGCCACGTTGCTGATGCCGAGGAAACGAGTCTTGCCGGAGTCGTACAGCTCTTCCATCGTCCGCCAGACTTCGCGATCGACGTCCGCGAGACCGCGCCTGCGCGACGGCCCGTGCAGGACGTACGAGTCGAGCGTCTCGACGTGCAGGTGCTCGAGCGAACTGGCGAACGACTGCCGCACCTGCGTGGCCGGATCGGCATCGGGCTCGTACGGCAGACGGTGATCCTGCCCGTCGCGATACGTGAATTTAGTCTGGAGGAACAGCTCCTCGCGGCGCACCACGCCGCCCTCGATCGCGGAGCGCACCGCAGCGCCGACACCGGCCTCGAAGTAATGCTTCCGCTGGTTGGCCGTGTCGATGCCGCGGAAGCCGGTCTCGATGGCCAGGCGCGTCAGGCGCTCGGTCTCGTCCTCCTTCCAGGCGGTGCCGTAGAGGAACGGCGGGTGCGCGCCAGCGGCCTTCATCGTTTGTCGAGCACCGTAGCACCCCACGTACCACCCGGCGCGCGTTTCCTCCCGATGCAACAGGAGAACGACGGGAGGCCTCCGGCGGGCCGGTACGACCGGCAGCGCTGGTTGAGCCGATGCGGTCGAGCAGCTCCGGTTCCGGGCGTTGGTCGGCTAGCTCAGCGGCTGCCAGGCACGGTTGAGGTCGACCTTGGTCTGGTCGGCCGGCCACGCGGTTGCGGCGAGGTAATAGTAGCCATCGCCGAGGCGGCGGCACTTCAGGGCGAGCTCGGTGAGACTGCGGCAGACGCCGGAGCGGCCGCGGATTCCCGCACGTTCCACGCTCGTGCCGGTTCGCTCGGCCACGCTTTCGTACACATGCACTTCGTCAAAAGATCGTTTCACAGTTGCTCCTCTACCTCCTTATTGCACGATTGAGGCCGCTTTGCACGATCGGCGCACTTCGTGAATGCATGCGCCGCCTTCTTTTTTCCGCCGCGCTCGTCTTTCTCTTCTGCGCATGTAAGTTCGTGCCGACGACGGAGGCCGCGACGCCCTCATCCACCTCCTCGCCGGAGTCTGCACCGGCAACTACGGCTTCAACACGACCTCGACCAGCCTGACCGTCAAGACGCCCGTGAACTGCAAAGGCGTCAACGCCGGCGACGTGGTGGAATCGATCGGCGGCCACCACGTCCTCCGCGCCGGCCACCTCGCCTGGGACCACGTCCAGGTAAGGTGCGGCAGCGCACAGCCGGTGCTGGTGGGGATTGCACAACGCACGGTCGAGCTACCGTGCACGAAAGCAGTCGCCCCGCGGCCCGCGTACGTGCGGATCGACCGGCGTTAGGAACGCCTCTTATGGAGTGCGGCAGCCTTAGCTGCCGCTTTGTGAACGCAGCGCCAGGTTGGTGCCGAATACGAAAGCGGCGGCCAGGCCGCCGCACTCCATAGGGATGGCCGGCTCGTTGCACGTACATACACTTGTGCATATCATCGTCGAGCTGTGGCGGCTGCTGATCTCGGGGCGAAAAGCGAACGCTCCACAATCTGCGGTGTACGAGAGGAAGCGACGATGAAGAAGACCGACGACTTTTCGAAGGGAAAACGCGGAGCCGTCGTCGCGGTGCCGCAAGGGAAATCGCGCATCACGATTCGCATCGACGATGACGTGCTGGAGTGGTTCCGGGAGCAGGTCAACGCGGCAGGCGGCGGAAATTACCAGACCATGATCAACACGGCGCTGCGCGAGCACATCGCGAACCGCACTGTTCCGCTGGAGAAGACGCTCCGCCGCGTCATTCGCGAGGAGCTCCGCAAGCGCGGAGCGGCGTAATCGCCGCAAACGCCCTCTCCCCGCGCTGCGCGCGGGGAGAGGGACGGAGTGGGTTACGGGTGGATGGTGATGTTGCCGCCGGTGATCGGCTGGGCGGCGGCTTCGTAGAGGGTGGTGCCGGTGGTCTTGTTCCAGATGCGGATGGCGTACGCGTCCGTGGTGCCGTCGGTGACGGTCATGAGGAACGCGTAGCCGGCGGTGCCGTTCGCGGTGCCGGTGCCGCGGTACTGCGCGGACGTGCCGGAGACCACGAGCCAGTCGTAGGACGTGCTCTTGAAGGCGACCGCGTCGCTCTTGAAGAGCGTGTTGCCGGTGGCGGTTCCCTTGAGGTACTTCGCGTTGACGGTGAACGTGCCGGAGGCGATGTTGCCGCCGCCGGTGACGGAGCCGCCGTTCGCGTCGACGACGATGGCCGAGTTGTACGTGACCGAAGCCGCGCCGCCGTCATCGTCGGAGAGCTGCACGGTGATGGTGTAGTTGCCCGGCGCCGCGTACGTGCGTGAGGCCGTGCAGACGCCCGAGGCGCAGGCGACCGTCGACGTCGTGCCGTCGTTCCAGGTGAACGTCGCCGAGTGCGTGTCTGCCGCACCGGCATCGGTAAAGTTCACCGTGACGGTGGCCGGCGTGCCGAGCTGCAGCGGCGTGGTCGGACCGGAGACCGTCGTCACGACCGGCGCCACGTTCGTGACGTTCGTCGTCGCAACGGCGTTGCCGGAGGCGATGCCGTCGCTGACGGCGACCGAGAACGCGTACGCGCCGTCATCGTCCGGCGTGACGCTGATCGAGGCACCGTTGCCGGTGGCGAACGGCGCGCCGTTCTTCGTCACCGTCCAGGTGTACGTCAGTGCGTCGCCGTCGAGGTCGGAGCCGGAAGCGGTGGCGGTGATCGGCGAGCCTTCGACACCCGTGGCCGGTGCGTCGACGGTGACCGCCGGTGCATCGTTGACCGAGGTCACGTCGACGTTGACCGTCGCCGTCGTGCAGCGCGAAGCCGTGAGACCGGCGGTGACGCCGTTGTCGCAGACCTCGTAGGTGAAGCTGGCCGCGCCGTGGAAATTCGGCGCCGGCGTGAACGTCACGACGCCGTTGTTGAGAGTGGCGCTGAGCGACGCGCCGGTGACGCTGGTGACCGTGAGCGTCTGGCCGTTCTCGTTGGCCGGGCCGGCCGTGTCGTTCGCGGTCAGTTCGGAGGCCGCGAACTGCAGCGGCGTGTCTTCGTTCGTGGTGCGGTTGTCGGCGGCGGCGGCCGGCGCGTCGTTCCCCTCGAGGACCGTGATGGTCATCGTGGCGGTGTTCGAGTTGCGCGTGCCGTCGCTGACGCGGAAGGTGAACGTGTCCGTGCCGTTGAAGTCCGGCGCCGGCGTGTAGGTCTGATTCGCGCCGCTGCCGGAGAGCGTTCCGTGCGCGGGCTGTGTGACGATGGTGTACGTCAGCGTGTTGTTGTTCGCGCTGACCGCGTCGATGGTGAACGAGCGGGCGCTGTCTTCGTCCGTGCTGAACGACTGGTGCTCGACGCCCGGAGGATTGACGCCGTTGACGCCCGCCTCGATCGCGTTCTCGACCGCGTCGCCGGCGTTGGCGAAGAAGTCGTAGCCGGTCAGCGCCTCGACCGCGTCGACCGTGGTCAGGTAGCTCTGCCAGTCGTTGGAGTTTGTCGTGCGGATGCCCTGGATGTTGGGCATGATCACGGCGATGGTGCGCGTGGCGGCGGTGGCGCGGAGGACGTCGTCGCCCCCCTGCTTCGGCAGCACGAGCGCGACCTTCCACGTCTGCGCCGGGACCGTCACGTTGCCGTTGGCGATGGTCGTGGCCGGGCCGTTGCTGCCCACGCCGCCGGTGCCGTGGCCGCCCGCGACGACGTAGACCTCGTTCGCCGGCAGCAGCGTGCGCAGGAAGTTCTCGAGGTTCGCCCACGGGCCCTGATTGTTGTCGGGCGCCTGCGGGATCATGTTCGTCATCAGGAACGTGGCCTGGTTGATCGG
>DASVSV010000448.1:0-10537 GCA_036387915.1 Thermoanaerobaculia bacterium | reverse complement strand
CGTGTCGCGAGAGCCATGTTTGTTGCCCCTCGCCCCGCGATGAGCGGGGAGAGGGTGCCCGAAGGGCGGGTGAGGGGCTGTGCAAGTTGCGCTAAGTTAAGTCCATTGGCTTTAACCCGCCGCAGCTCACGCCCTCGGTGTGCGGAAGCCCATCGCTCCACAACGAAGCCCACACACCCTCTTCGTACCGAACGCGCATGAGAGGTTTCCCCTCGCGCGTCGTACCATAGGCCTCGTTCCCAACCATCCGCGCAGTTCACGAGCAGGAGGATGCACTCGACGATGCGATTCGTACTTCGTTCCTCGCTGATACTCACGATGCTTTCGGTGATGATTCTTCCCGCCGGCCTCTCCGCGCAGACCCAATCCGGAACCATCCTCGGCACCGTCGTCGATAACGGCGGCGCGACGCTCCCCGGCGTCACCGTGACCGTGTCCAGCGCCTCGGGACGGCAGACCTTCGTCACCAACGACAGTGGCGAGTTCCGCTTCCTCGGCCTCGATCCGGGGACGTACACCGTCACCGCCGAGCTCTCCGGATTCGCGGCACAGCGCCGCGAAGTCTCCGTCGCTCTCGGCCGCAACACGGAGTTCAACCTCGTCCTCAGCCCGTCCGTGGCCGAGGCCATCACCGTGACGGCCGCGACCCCGCTCATCGACCGCCGCGACACCGGCACCGGCGCCACCATCGACGAGATCGAAATGCTCAGCATCCCGACCGCGCGCGATCCGTGGGTCATGCTGCAGTCCGTGCCGGGCGTGCTCGTCGACCGCGTCAACATCGGCGGCAACGAGAGCGGCCAGCAGTCGTACTTCGTCGGCAAAGGCGTCGAGCGCCATCAGACCGAGTGGAACGTCGACGGCGTCGCCGTCACCGACATGGCCGCCACGGGCACCTCGACCTTCTATTACGACTTCGATTCCTTCCAGGAGATCCAGGTCACCACGGGCGGCGCCGACCCGAGCGTCCGCACGCCCGGCGTGCAGCTCAACATGGTCACCAAGCGCGGCACGAACGACCTGCGCGGCTCCGGACGCTACTTCACCACCGACAAGCGGTGGCAGTCCGACGCCACCATTCCCGCCGAGGCCATCGAGTATCTCGAGCCGGTGGCCAACTCCATCGACCACATCGACGATTACGGCCTCGAAGCGGGTGGGCCGATCGTGCGCGACCGCCTCTGGGCGTGGGGCGCGTGGTCCAGCAACGACATCAACAATTTCACTACCGCCGACGGCGGCCAGCTGCAGGCCACCGACCTGTCGAACCTCAATGGCAAGCTGAATTTCCAGCCGTCCAACAACAACAACGCCGAGCTGTTCTACATGTGGAGCGACAAGACCGTCGTCGGCCGCGGCCTCGGAACGCGCCGCAGCACGCTCGACGTCGCCGACTATCAGAGCGGACCCGGAACTCTGCTCAAGCTCGAAGACACGCACATCTTCTCGCAGAGCCTCTATCTCACCGGCGCGTTCGCGATGGTCGACAGCGGCTACAAGCTCCAGCCGGGCGGCGGACGGAACGTCGACGCCTGGTGGGACGAGGAGAACGGCTGGCACCGCACCTATCGCTATTACGAGCAGGACGTGCCGCAGAAAAACGCGCGCGTCGACGGCTCGGCATTCGTCGGCAGCGGCGTCCGTCACGAATTGAAATTCGGCTTCGGCTATCGCGACACGCCCGTGAAATCGGCCACGGTCTGGCCCGGCAACGGAAACTTCGGCAATTTCTATGACGGCTACGCGCTGGCTGCCTTGACGCGTCCGGCCGTGCCGAATTTCGGCTCGCGGTACGTCGACCTCTATGTCGGCGACACCGTCGCTTTCGAGAATCTCACGCTGACCGGCGGCTTCCGCTACGACATCCAGCGCGCGAAGAATTTCGGCAGCGACGTCCCGGCCAATCCGGTCGTCCCTCTGCTCCTGCCGGCCGTCAGTTACGCCGGTGACGAAGAGGCGCTGGAATGGACGGGCATCTCTCCGCGACTGGGCGCAACGTATGCCCTCGGCGACAGGACCGTCGTCCGAGGAAGTTACAGCCGGTATATGGACCAGTTGGGCTCCAGTGACGTCGGGGCCAGTAATCCGTTCTATCGAGTGCAGATGCTCTATTACTACTGGGAGGATCTGAATTCGGACAAGACCGTCCAGTTCAACGAGATTGACTTCGGTGAGGGTTTAGTCAGCTCCTCGAATATCGATCCCGCCAATCCGGCCGCCGGTTATTCGCCGGGCCGCATCGACTACGGCATGGATCCGACCACGACCGACGAGTTCGTCCTCGGCTTCGACCATGAGCTCTTCTCGAATTTCGCCGTGGGCGCGGCGTACTCCTATCGCAATCGCACTAATTTCGTCTGGGACCGCTACGAGAAGACCCGCGGCTCGGGTGACTATTACACCAGCGCCGACTTCATCCCGGCCGGAACGCTGACCGGGACACTGCCGGACGGCAGCGCGTACTCCGTTCCGCACTGGCGGCTGAAGGCGGGATTGCCGGCCCAGGTGTACTACGTCACCACCAACCGCCCCGATTATCACCAGACCTACAACGGCCTCGAGCTGACGGCGAGCAAGCGGATGTCCAACCGCTGGATGCTGCGCGGCAACGTCACGCTCTCGGACTGGAAGCAGCACGTCGGCGATGACGGCTTCATCGACCCGTCGCCGATCGTGTCCGGCGACAGTTGCACCTCGTGCGACGGCGACACCGTCGCCTCGAGCGGCGGCGTCGGCGGTTACATCAACTCGCGCTGGGCCTACTCGCTCAATGGCGCCTACGAGGCGCCCCTCGGCATCATGCTCGGCGCCGCGTTGATCGGGCGCGAAGGGTATGTCGTCCCATACTTCCGCCGCGTCAACAACCGCGACACCCTGGGCAACAAGAACCTCATGGTCTCGGACGAGTTCGGGGACAACCGTCTGCCGAACCTGTTCAATCTCGACCTCCGCGTCGCACGCGATTTCCGCGTCACCAGCGGCGTGTCCCTCGGTCTGTCGATCGACCTTTTCAACGTCACCAACGAGCGCACCGTCCTCTGGCGCGACAACCGGATGTACTCCGCCAACGGACCGAACGTCGACGTCAATAACTGGATCGAGCAGTTGCAGAGCCCGCGCATCTGGCGGGTCGGCGCGCGGGTGCAGTTCTGACCGTGCGTTTCTCGAGGGGCGGGCATTCGTGCCCGCCCCTTCTTCTGCTCGCTCTCTTTCTCTTCTTCACGCTCCCGCTCTCCGCGGCCATGCAGCGTTTCGACACCGGCAATCCCGCCGACGTGCGTCCCGCGCTGCACGGACCATTGATTCACCTGGCCGGCGGCGGGGGAGACGTCGACGCGGCGTACAGAGAGGTCATCGACCGCATTCGCGGCTGCACCGGCTGCGACACGAAGATCGACGTCGTAGTCCTGCGCTCCTCCGGCGGCAACGGCTACAACGATTACCTGCAGGCCATGCCCGGCGTCGACTCCGTGACCACGTTCGTCATTACGGACCTGCACTCCGCGTACGAAGAGGAAGTCGTCAACGCCGTTCGCGACGCGGAGTACGTCTTCTTCGCCGGCGGCGATCAGTGCAATTACATCAAGTACTTCTACCGCGGCCCGATCGAGGAAATGATCGAGGCCGTCTATGCGCGCGGAGGCGCCATCGGCGGCACCAGCGCCGGTATGGCCATCCAGGGACGGGCCATCTACGACGCCTGTAATGACGCCAGCGCACAATCCGCCCGCGCCCTCGCCGATCCCTACAACGAAGAGATCAGTTTCACGACCGATTACTTCGACTGGCGTTTCCTGCAGAACGTCATCACCGACACCCACTTCGCCCAACGCAACCGCATGGGCCGCCTGCTGGCCTTCATCGCCCGGCAGTTACTCGAAACCAGCGACACCTCCCTCGGCATCGCCGCCAATGAGAAGACCGCCGTCCTCGTCGACGAGCGCGGAATCGCGCACGTAGTGGGGGAAGGCCCGGCCTATTTCGTCCTCGGCGACCACCTCCCCGAACGCGCCGTCCCCGGCCAGCCCCTGACCTACTGCGGCTACAAAGTCTGGCGCGCCCCCGCCGGCCTGTCGTTCGACCTCGTGCACTACCCGCGCACCGGCTATTACACCGTCGACGTACAGAACGGCGTCATCCTGCAAAATCCGTATTGAGTCCTGTATGGAGTGCGGCGGCCTTAGCCGCCGCTTTCATATTCGCGCGCATCCTGCCATTCGGGTACGTCTCGGCAGTACTGCGCGCGAATATAAAAGCGGCGGCCAGGCCGCCGCACTCCATAAGCACGCCGCGGGACCCATGCCGCGCATTGAGCGTCAACGCACGGCCCTTATGGAGTGCGGCGGCCCTAGCCGCCGCTTTCATATTCGGGTGCGTCCTGCCATTCGGGTACGTCTCGGCAGTACTGCGCGCGAATATAAAAGCGGCGGCCCGGCCGCCGCACTCCATAAACTACTCCGACAAGCTCACCGCCAGCACGATCAGCCTCTTGATCCCGACGAAGATCGGCTCGATTTCGCAGTTCTCGGTGAGGCCGTGCGCGCCCGAGCACGGCGCGGTGCCCATGCCGATGGCGGGCACTTTCGCGTGCAGCGCGGCGGTGGTGTGGTTCGAGGCGGTGTTGGTGATCGTCGGGTCGAATCCGAACGCGCGGAACACGGCCTCCGCCGTCCGCACCATCTCCGACTCCCGGTGCCCGGGCATATTGGCCGGCTCCTCCGTCGACACCACGTCGCGCTTCCAGGTCATGTCGAGGCGCTCTGCTTCCTCGCGGACGATGCGCTGGATCTCCTCGTCGAGGCGGTGCAGATCGGCGTCGACGGTGGAGCGGAGGTCGACGCTCATCCAGGCGTCGGCGGCTTTCGCGTTGAAGACATCCGCGCCGCCGAGCATGCCGATATTCAGCCACGCCGACTGCGGCAACTGCAGCGCGTAAATGCGCTCGATCGCGCGCGCGACCGGCAGCGTCGCCGAGTGCGGCGGGGTCGAGGAGCGCGTGTGTCCGCCCGCTCCGATGACGTGGTAGCGGTGCCAGTAGATGCCGGTCCCGCCGTACGTGAAGCCGCTGTAGCCGCCGTCGAGGGCGATGAAGCAGTCGATGTTCTGCGCGTGGTCGGCCAGGAAGCGGTCGATGCCGCCGAAGCTCGTCTCCTCTTCCACCGTGAAGAGGAACGTCAGGTCGCCGCGCGTCTCCACGCCGGCCGCGTTCATGGCGCGGATCATCGCCAGCAGCGCCTCCACGTTGCGCGTGTTGTCGCCGACGCCGGGCGCGAACAGCTTCCCATCCTCGATGCGCGTCGTGACGTTCGTCTCCACCGCGAACACCGTGTCGAGATGCGCGTCGAGCACGAGCCGCTTGCCGCCGCCCGTGCCGCGCCGCGTGCCCATGACGTTGCCCTTGGCGTCGCGATGCACGTCCGCCAGCCCGTACTCGCGCAGCAGCTTCTCGACGAAATCGGCGCGCTTCGCTTCCTGTCCCGACGGCGCCGGGATCTCCGTCAGCGTGCGCCACTCCGCCACGATCGCATCACGCTCGGCATCGACCGCCGCCATGGCGCGCGCAACGTCCGCGCGCTGCATCAGCGCACGCGCGGCTTCCACCGGCACCGGCGCCGTGACCGGCACCGGCGGTGGGGGAGTGACCGTACGGCAAGCGGCGAAAAGAAGGACGAACAGCAGGGCGCGGATTCGCATCAGCGGGCGATGGTACCCTTTGCCGGTGAGCCGGCGAACCGCGGCGTGGACAGCGATCGCCCTCATTGTCATCGGGATGGCCATCGCCACCGGGGCACTCCTGCTGTGGCGCACGCGCGCCGCGAAAGCATCCGCCGCCGACATCATCCTCATCACCGTCGACACCCTCCGCGCCGACGCGCTTGGCAACGCGCGCGTGCGCACGCCCTGGCTCGACGCACTTGCCGCGCGCGGCACCGTCTTCATCCGCGCGCACGCCCACAACGTCGTCACGCTGCCCTCGCACGCCAACATCCTCACCGGGCTCCTGCCGTGGCAGCACGGCATCCGCGACAACGCCGGCTTCTCGCTCGACGCGAAGCATCCGACGCTCGCCGCCGAGCTGCAGTCGCTCGGCTACGCCACCGGCGCCTTCGTCAGCGCGTTCCCGCTCGACTCCCGCTTCGGCCTCGACCGCGGCTTCGACGTCTACGACGACGAGTACGCGCCGACGTCCGGCGCGCTCGATTTTGCCGTGCAGGAGCGCGCCGGCACCGAGACCCTGGCCCGCGCCGCCGCCTGGTGGCGCGGTGCGGCCGGACGCAAACGTTTTCTCTGGGTGCACCTCTACGAGCCGCACGCGCCCTACCTCCCGCCGTCCCCGTACCGCGAGCAGTACCCGAACGATCCCTACCTCGGTGAAGTCGCCGCCACCGACGCGATGCTCGCGCATACGCTCGGCCCGCTCCTGCGCGAATCGCCGAACGCGATGGTCATCCTCACCGGCGACCACGGCGAAGCGCTCGGCGATCACGGCGAGAAAACGCACGGCCTCTTCGCCTACGAATCCACGCTGGCCGTCCCGCTGATCGTCGTCGACGGCACGCACAAACCCGCACGCGACGCGCGCTACGTCCAGCACGTCGACGTCGCCCCGACCATCCTCGAACACGCCGGCGGCACCGCGCCGCGGCAATGGAAAGGTGCGTCACTCTTCAAGCCCGGCGACCGGCCGCCGACGTACTTCGAGGCGCTCTCCGCGTCGCTCAACCGCGGCTGGGCGCCGCTCGTCGGCGTCCTGCACGGCGGGAAGAAGCTGATCGAGCTCCCGCTCCCCGAGCTCTACGACCTCGCCACCCATCCCGCCGAGCGCACCAACCGTTTCGCCGATGACCGCCGCGGCGTCACCGCGCTGCGCACCATCCTCAAGGACGGCGCACCCGCCAACGCCAATCAGCCCCGCAAGGTGAGCAGCGAAGAACAGGCGACGCTCCTCAGCCTCGGCTACCTCAGCGGCACCTCCGCCAAAACCAGCTACACCGCGGAAGACGATCCGAAGAACCTCGTCGCGCTCGATAACCAACTGCATGACGCCATCGCCGCGTACCAGGCCGGCGATCTCGCCCGAGCGCTCGAGCACGGCCGCGCCCTCGTTGCCGCGCGTCCCGACATGCAGATCGCGCAGGAGCTCGTGGGCTTCCTGCTCGCCGAGAGCGCGCGTCCCGACGAAGCGATCCGCGTCCTCGAGCGCCGCGTCGCCGCCGGACGCGCCACCGAGAGCGTGCGCATCCGCCTCGGCCTCCTCCTCAGCGAAACCGGCCGCGCGAAGGAGGCCATCGCGCTGCTGGAGCCATTCGCTGACCGCACCGATCCCGATCTCCTCAACGCCTACGGCATCGCCCTCGCCGACAGCGGCAACGTGGCCGAGGCCGTGCGGCAGTTCGAGCGCATCCTCCGCGCCGACGCGCGCAACGCCCGCGCGTATCAGAACCTCGGCATCGTGGCGTTGCGGGCCGGCCAGACCCAGCGCGCGCGGGCGTATCTGGAAAAAGCACTCGCCCTCGACGCGAATCTGCCGCTGGCCCTGAACGCCCTCGGCGTCGTCGAAGCGCGTGGCGGCAATGCGGCCGCGGCCGTCGAGCGCTGGTCGCGCGCGGTCCAGCTCGACAACACGCAGTTCGACGCCCTTTTCAACCTCGGCATGGTCGCCGCGGACGAAGGCCGGCGCGACGTCGCCCGCCGCGCGTTGCGCGACTTTCTCGACCGTGCACCCGAGGGGCGTTTCGCGGCCGAGCGGAGTGAGGCGGGGGAGATGCTGCGCTCGCTCCAGTAGCGGAAATAAGGACACTCCCGCGAACGAGATTCATTACCATAGGCCCAGTTCGTCGTTCCACCCAGACCGTGAGGAGGTTTCATTGGCCGCAAATCGCGTAATTCGGACGCTACTCGTCTTTGCATTCGTCATCCTGGCAGCGCCGCTGGCGTTCGCGCAGCAGACCGGTTCCGTCAGTGGCAGAGTCTCATCCACCGATGGTTCCGTGCTGCCCGGCGTCACCGTCGAAGCAAGTTCCAACGTCCTTCCCCAGCCACGCGTGACCGTCACCTCGGAGACCGGTGAATACCGGTTGCCGCAGCTGCAGCCGGGCACGTACACCATCCGCTACACCCTGGCTGGATTGCAGGATGTGACCCGCAACGTCAACGTCCGCCTCAACCAGAATGCCGAGGTCGATGTGGCGCTGGGCATGGCCGGAGTGGCGGAGAGCATCACCGTCACTGCCGATGCCACGCTGGTCGACCGCCAGTCGACCGAGATCGAGAGCACCCTCGGCGAGCGCGAGATCGACACCTTGCCGCTCACGCAGGATTACCGCGATCTCCAGAAGCTCATCCCGGGCGTCATGTACACCCAGGACACCGTGCGCGGCCCGAGCGCCGGCGCGAGCGGCCAGGACAACGTCTACATGTTCGACGGCGTCAACGTCACCATGCCGCTGTTCGGCGTGCTGAACGTCGAGCCGAACACCCGCGACATCGCCCAGGTCAACGTCGTCCGCGGTGGTGCGACGGCGATCGACTTCAATCGCGCCGCCGGTTTCCAGATCGACTCCGTCAGCAAGTCCGGCGCGAACAAGTTCTTCGGAGAGCTGAGCTACCAGCTCCTCCGCCCCGAATGGGTTGCCGATCAGGACGGAACGCAGAACCTGACCTACGCCCAGGAGCGCTCCTGGCTCACCGGAAGCCTCGGCGGACCGATCCTTCCGGACCGTCTTTTCTTCTACGGCTCGTATTACCGGCCGGAATCGCGCCGTGAGAACCAGGCCAATCTCTACGGAGAACTGCCGGAGTTCACGAGCGAGCGCGACGAGTATTTCCTCAAGCTCACCGCCACTCCGCTGGCCTCGCTGCTGCTCAACGCCAGCTATCGCGACTCGCACCGCATCGATACCTCGGGCGACGTCTTCGGCGCGTTCCGCAGCGGCACGACCGGCACCGGCACCGAGACCGAACTGCAGATCGGCACGTTCGAGGCCTCGTGGATCATCAACCCGAACAGCTACGCCACGGCCAACTACACCGACTACCGCAATCCCGGTTTCGGCACCGCTGACTTCATCGCCGACACGAACGTCGCCTTCACCCCCGGCACGCAGCTCGACCTGGCCAACCTCGGCACGATCGGCCGCCTGTCGGTGCCGACGCTGAACCCCACCAACGCCGCGCAGAACGCGTTCGTCGCGCCGTACATCGAGCGTTACGGCTACATCTGTCCGGCCGGCTCGACGACCTGCACCCCCGGCCAGCGCGTCGGCGGCGGCACGGTCGGCTACGGCCAGTTCGCGCGCGATGACGACAGCTTCTTCCGCAAGGGCGGCCAGGTCGGCTACAACATGACCGTCGGCAGCGCGATGACGCACGACCTCCACGTCGGCTATCAGCGCTACACCGATTCCGAGGACCGTTTCCAGACGTCGAACGGGTGGGGCCTGATCACCATCCCCGCCGGGGTCGGCGCGGCCGGCACGTGCCCGGCCAGCGTCTGCGGCACCGCCACTCCGGCCTTCTTCGTCGCGCAGGTCAGCCAGCAGGGCGCGCGCGACGTGCCGGCGATCCATGCCGAGTTCAAGTCGCAGAACATCGAGCTCAATGACTCGATCCGCTGGAACAACTGGGCGTTCAACGTCGGCGTGCTCCTCAGCGAAGACACGCTGTACGGCCAGGGTCTGAGCGAAGCGGACAACGTGGCCGGCTTCGTCGCCTCCCCCGGCACGAAGTACAAGATGCACACCTTCGGCTTCGGGGACATGATCCAGCCGCGCCTCGGCGCCACGTACTCGTACAACGGTTCGGACACCGTGTACGCCAGCTACGGCCGCTACGCCCCGGCCGCGAACTCCGACGCGCGAGCCGCGTCGTGGGACCGCAACCTCGTGGCCCAGCTCAACGTCTACTTCGACCAGCAGGGCCGCGTCCTCGGTATCCAGCCGAACGCCTCGTCGTCCGGCAAGTGGTTCCAGGAAGACCTCAAGCACCCGATGGTCGACGAGCTCACCATCGGCACCGGCCAGCAGATCACCAGCGCCTGGTCGACGCGCGTCTACGGCCGCTATCGCGAGGGCTCCGACTTCATCGAAGACACGAACAACAACGCGCGCTCGGCGTTCGGCGCGCCGGCCGGCATCTCCCGTGACGACTACGTTCCCAATCTCTGCAACGCCGCCTCGGTGGCGAATTGCCCGGCCGGCACCATTCGGAACGCCATCGGCAGCGGTTCGACTTACGTCATCGCCAACCTCGATGGTGCGTTCACCAAATACTACGAGGCCACGATGGAATCGTCGTGGCGCGGCAGCAATCTCTACGTCAACGGCTCGTACACCTGGAGCCACTACTACGGCAACTTCGACCAGGACAACTCGTCGTTCAGCTTCGCCAACGACGCGGCGGTCTTCATCGGCTCGTCGAACATCGGCGACGGCGCGGGCCGCCAGCTCTGGGACTTCAAGTACGGCGACCTGCGCGGCGACCGCCGCAACGTCGCGAAGATCAACAGCGCGTATGAGCTGCCGTGGAACGCCAGCAT
>DASVSV010000447.1:0-16570 GCA_036387915.1 Thermoanaerobaculia bacterium | reverse complement strand
GGGCCGGTGCGACCGGCAGCGCTGCTTGGCCTAGCCTGAACGCACGCCTGTCGACGAAACACGTGTTTGCGCGAAGAATGACGTCAACTAAGCGCTGCCGGTCGTACCGGCCCGCCGGAGGCCCTCGGTCGTCTTTCTTTGCACAGGAGCGGCGGCGACCAGCACCGCCGCTCCGTACGAAATCAGCTCTTTTTGCCGAACATGCCGCCGAGGGCGGTGCTGCCCATGCGCAGCAGGTCGTCGGTGACGCTGCCGTCGTTGTTGGCGTCGAGGAGGCCGCCCAGTCCGGGCGTTTCCTTCTCTCCCTGCTCGCGCGCCTGATTGAGCACTTCCGGCAGGCGATTGGCGTCCAGTCCCTTCGACTGCTTCATCCGTCCGAGGACGCCCATGACGATCGGGGCGAGCATGGCCATGAGCTGCGCGACCTGCGCCGCGTCGAGGCCGGACGCGCGTCCGACGCCCTGCTCCACGGTGGAGCGGCGTCCGCCGAAGATGTGTCCGAGGATGGCGCCGCCGATTCCGCCTCCGCCACCTGCGCCGCCGAACATCCCACCGAGGCCGCCTCCGCCACCCGCGCCGCCGCCGAGCATGCCGCCGAGGTTGTCGAGAATGCTGCCGTCATGTGCGTTCAGCGCGTTGTCGAGTGCGGCCGCGCCCTGCGGCTGGGCCGCGTTCTGCGACAGGCCGCCGAGCAGAGCCGGCAATGCGAGGGAAACGGCGTTGGACGTCGCGGCGGGATCGGCGCCGAGGGCGCCGCTCAGTTGCTGAATCTTGTCGGGTCCGAGTTGCTGGCGAACTTCGTCGAGGATCGAGGTCATGATGATCGATGGCCTCAATGCGCGAGCAGGTCGGCCGGCACCTTGCCGCCGTTCTCCGCGAGCCTGCGCATCACTTCCTTGTGCAGCCACATGTTCATCGACGCGGAGTCGTTCATGTCGCCGGTGTACTTGAGGTCTTCCGCGAGCTCTTTGCGCTCCGCCAGGCTGCTGTCCATGCCGACGAGCTTCATCAGGTCGACGATGGAGTGCTTCCAGTCCAGCTTCTCGGGATGCTTCGCGGCCATGCCGTCGAGGATCGCGGCGATGTCCACCGGCCCCTGCTGCGTTCCCGGCCCCGTCGGCTGCATGCCCGCGGGCAGGTTGCTGCCGATCGGAACTCCCGTACGCGCCGCCGCGGCGACACGCGATTCGTTCGACTGCCCCGGCTGAATGGCATCGTGCGGAGTCTCCGCATCGCCGCCGGCTTTGAAGATCTTGTTCATCAGATTCTTGAAAAGGCCCATTTTCTTTCCTCCTCCGGACTCCATGTCGAAGCGTGAGCGCGCTCCGTCCCCGCGATTGGGCGGATTTGTGGCGCGCTCGTTCGATGTGTCCGGTATGGAGTTACGGCTGCAAGAGGAGAGCCACGGAAGACGTCGCTGACTGCGCGCTGGCGCATTCGTCGAAGTTCACGCCCCGCGCTTCGATCGAATGCGTCCGCGGACCGGCGAGACGGGGCACGCCTCCTGCTTCCGTAATCAGTGCGTGCTGAAAATCAAAACTTACGTTTGCGCAGTTCTTCTCTTCGCCGTGGCGGGTTGCGGAGGCGCTCCGACGGAACCCAGCGATTTCGAGTTCGGACGGATCGACGTGTATGTCCGCGACGCCTCCGGTCAGGCCGTCAACGGAGTCACGGTCCGGCTCGAGCGGCCGAATGGCCAGGTCGAAGATGCGGGAGGCCAGACCGGAACGGTGGGCGTGCCGGGGTACTACTTCTTTCTGAAAACCAGCGGCGATTATCGAATCGCCATCGCGCCCCCTGCCGGCTACGAGCTCGCCGCCGGCGAAAGCGCCACCACACCGGTCACCTTCGCGCGAAACCAGACCAAGACGGTGAACTTCGTCCTCAGGAAGATCTGAGTCCCGCGGTCGCTCGCGCGTAACTCCGGGGAGCGCCGCCGTCCCGGCGGCTGTTGCGCCTGCGTCGCGCTGGCGCCCTGGGGGCAGGCGAGACGCCTGCCCCTACAGCCGGCGAGGACGCCAGCGCTCCTCAATCAACGGCGGCGCCGCGCGTCCCGAGCAGTTTCGGGAGAGAATGGCGCGCCGGCCTGAGCCGGACGAGGCGCGACGACGATGAAACGGATCTACGACATCCTCTACGGAGCGGTGGCCTGTCTCTTTGCGCTGGCCGCGCTGGTCCTGATCGTCTTTGCGGCGCGGGAGATGTGGCTCGCCGTGAGTCCGTCGCACGCCGGCGAGATGGCGACGCGCGTCAAAGCCGTCCTCGAATGCATCAGCCTCCTCACCATCGCCGTCGCCGCGCTCGAGCTGAGCCAGACCGTCGTCGAAGAAGAAATCCGCCGCGTCGCGCAGATCTCCGCGCCCACTCGCGTGCGCCGCTTCCTCTCGCGATTCCTTGTCGTCGTCGTGGTGGCGCTGGGCATCGAGGCGCTGGTCTCCGCCTTCGGCTTCGTGCACGAGTCCCCCGAGAGCCTCACCCAGTCGGCCATGATCGCCTTCGCCGGCGCCGCGCTGCTCGCCGCGTGGGGACTGTTCATCCACCTCAACGGCCGCGCGGAAGAGCTCGAGCCGGAAGCGATGGCCGAAGTGAAACGCGAAGACAAACAGCTCGACCACGAGGACAACGCCGGCTCGAGTGGCGCGACGCGCTGAGTTGCACCCACGCAACGAAAGACGACGAGGGGCCTCCGTCGGGCCGGTGCGACCGGCGGCGCTTGTTGGCCTAGCCTGAACGCACACCTGTCTACGAAACACGTGTTTACGCGACGGCATGGCCTCACTAAGCGCCGCCGGTCGCACCGGCCCGCCGGAGGCCTCTCGTCGTTCTCCCTTGCGTGGCTCCAACGCGAGCATCCCGCGCGGCGCGGCTGGAACGGATCGGGCGGCTGCGCTGTTGCCGCTCTGGTAAACTCAGCCCGCTTCGGCCGTATCGCCCTTGGAGGCAACCCATGCTCATGTTTGGTCTCGGACTACCGGAACTGCTCATCATCCTCGTGATCGTCGTCGTCATTTTCGGCGCCAGCAAGCTGCCGCAGCTCGGCAAGGGCCTGGGCGAGGGAATCTCCAACTTCCGCGACGGCATCAAGGGCAAGGACGACAAAGTCCTCCCGAAGCCTGAAGACAAAGCTTGAAGTGGTTGATCACCGGTGCGGGCGGGATGCTCGGCACCGATCTCGAGCAGGAGCTCGCCGCCCGCGGTGAGCCCGTCGCCGCGCTGAGCCGGGCCGACCTCGACGTCACCGACTCGCGCCTGGTCGACGCCGCCGTCGCCGAGCACGCGCCCGACGTCATCCTCAACTGCGCGGCCTACACGAAAGTCGATCTCGCGGAATCCGAGGAGTCGCTCGCGAATGCCATCAACGGCTCGGCGGTGGAACTGCTGGCCGCCGCGGCGAACGAGCACCGCGCTCTGCTGGTGCAGGTCTCGACCGACTTCGTCTTCGACGGCGCGAAGCAGACGCCGTACGAAGTCAACGACCCCACCAATCCACTCTCCGTCTACGGCAGGTCGAAGCTCCTCGGCGAGATCGCCGCGGCGCACGCGCGGGAGCATCTGATCGTGCGCACGTCGTGGCTCTTCGGCGTGCACGGCTACAACTTCGTCGAGGCCATTCGCGGGCAGATCGTCAAAGGAACGAATCCGCTTCGCGTCGTCGTCGATCAGCGCGGCCGTCCGACCTACACGCCGCACCTGGCGCGGGCCGTCGTGCGCCTGGCGATGCAGGAGGCTCGCGGCGTGATCCATTACGCCGACGCCGAGGAATGCTCGTGGTTCGACTTCGCGTGCGCGATCGCAGAAGGCTCGGGCGTGGAAGTGCAGCCCGTGACCAGCGACGCGTTTCCGCGGCCGGCAAAGCGTCCCGCGTACTCGGTGCTCTCGACGGAGCGCTACGAACGGCTGACCGGCGTCAGTCCGGATTCGTGGCGGGAGGGACTGCAGGAGTATCTGTCGTTGCGCTCGTGAGCGCGTACATCAGGTATTCGACGTTTCCCTCCGCGCCCTTGATCGGGCTCTCGATCACGCCCTTCACCTCGAACCCGTTCTCTCCCGCGAAGGCGACCACGCCTTCGACGGCGGCCTGACGCTTCTCCACGTCGCGGACGATGCCGCCCTTGCCGACCTCGTGCTTCCCCACCTCGAACTGCGGCTTGATGAGCGCCACCAGCTCGCCGCGCAGAAAGCCCGCGACTGCCGGCAGGACCAGCTTCAGCGAGATGAACGAGAGGTCCATGGAGACGAACTCGATCGGGTCGTCGAAGTTCTCCGGCTGCAGCCACCGCGCGTTGACCTTCTCGCGGTTCACCACCCGCGGGTCGTTGCGCAGCGAGACGTCGAGCTGCCCGTAGCCGACGTCGATGGCGTAGACCTTCGCCGCACCGCTCTTCAGCATCACGTCCGTGAAGCCGCCTGTTGACGCACCAATATCAGCGCACACTTTACCGTCAATCTTTATCACGAACTCTTTCATGGCGTGGGCGAGCTTCATCCCGCCACGCCCCACCCACGGATGCTCCAGCTCCGCCACGCGCACCTCGTCGTCCTCGGCCACCGTGGCCCCGGCCTTGTCGACGAACTGTTCGTTCACCAGGACGCGCCGGGCCATGATCAGCGACTGGGCCTTGGAGCGCGTCTCGACGAGACCCCGCTCGACGAGCACGACGTCGAGGCGCTGCTTTTTCATTGGTTGACGACGGTGAAGCCTTCCTGGCGGAAGTGGTGGTCGTTGGTGAGGACCTCGGTGATACCGCGCTCGCGCATCACGATCATGGACATGCAATCGGCAAACGAGTAGCCCTTGTCAGGGCGCTCTTCGTAGAGGGCAAGCGCCTTCAAGAAGAGGCTGCGATCCTGCGGCACAACCTCGACACGCAACAGCGGCAGGTTCTGTACCGCGCGCACAACCTTCTGCCGGATCGTGGGGCCGAACTCCGCGAAGAATGTGAGGAACTCCGCAAGCACTGCGTCGTGCGTGACCATCTGCGTCTGGTCCATCCTGCGCCACATCCGCGCGGCGCTGTCGTGATCGGGATCGCGGCGGTTGAAGTGCGCCACGAAGAACCACGTGTCGACCAGAATCGGCGGCATTTACTTCGCTGCGCGACGGCGCAAGCCGTACACCACTTCGTCGATCCGGTCGGAGGTCGGAAGTTTTTCGAACTCTTCGTCCGGCACGTCTTTCGTGAGCTCATCCATCATGCGGGCGAGGTCGCCGACAGTACCGTGCTTCTGCTCTCCCACGAACTCCCGCACCCGCTTCGCGATCCCTTCCGGATGGAGGTCGTACTGCGCGCGGAGCACGTCCTGCGTGCCGTGGTGGACGTACTCGTCAGGGATGCCGATGGAGTGGAAGCGGACGTCGTGGATGCCGAGCTGTTCGCAGCGTTCCATGATGGCGGAGCCGAAGCCGCCGGCCAGGGAGCCTTCCTCCACGGTAATGACGTACGAATTCGGAGGACAGTATTTGCGAATCAATTCATCGTCCAAAGGCTTGATGAATCGTGCATTGATTACTGTGACGTTAATCTCTTCTTTGTCGAGGATGTCCGCGGCCTGCATGGCCGGCCAGACTTCGTTGCCGATGGCGAAGATCGTGGCGGTGTTGCCTTCGCGCAGCACTTCGCCTTTGCCGACCGGGAGCGCCTTCAGCTCGGCGTCCATGGTCACGCCGATGCCGTTGCCGCGCGGGTAGCGCAGCGACGCCGGATGGCCGCACTCGAACGCGGTCTTGACCATGTGCCGCAGCTCGTTCTCGTCCTTCGGGGCCATGCAGACCATGTTCGGAAAGATGCGCAGGTAGGCCATGTCGTAGATGCCGTGGTGCGTCGGGCCGTCGGCGCCGGCGATGCCGCCGCGGTCGAGGGCGAAGACCACCGGCAGGTCCATGATGGCCACGTCGTGGAAGACCTGGTCGAAGGCGCGCTGCAGGAAGGTCGAGTAGATCGCCGCGACCGGCTTCATCCCCTGCGTGGCCATGCCGCCGCAGAACGTCACCGCATGTTCCTCGGCGATTCCGACGTCGAACATCCGCTCCGGGAAGGCCTTGCCGAACTTGTCCAGCCCCGTCCCTTCCGGCATCGCCGCCGTGACGGCGACGATCTTCGGGTCGTCCGTCGCCAGCTGGACCAGCGCGTCGGCGAAGACCGCGGTGTAGGTCGGCGGTGACGGCTTGTCGCTCTTCTTCACCTCGCCCGAAGGGATGTCGAACGGCGACACGCCATGCGACCAGATCGGCTTGTCCTCGGCCGGCGTGTAGCCCTTCCCCTTCTTCGTCATGACGTGAAGGAGGATCGGGCCGTCGTAGTCCTTGTGCTCGTTGAAGAGGTTCAGCAGCAGCTCGAGGTCGTGGCCGTCGTACGGCCCGAGGTACTTGAAGCCGAGTTCCTCGAACAGCGTGCCCGGCACGATCATGTTCTTGAGCACCTGCTCCATGTCGTGCGCGAGGCCGTGCAGCTTGTTGCCGATCAGCGGCACGCGGTCCATCACGCCCTTGGCGAGGTCCTTGGCCTGGTTGTAGCGCTGCCCTTTGATGATCTGGTTCAGGTAGCCCGACATCGCGCCGACGTTCGTCGAGATCGACATGTCGTTGTCGTTCAGGATGATCATCAGCCGCCGCTTGAGGTGGCCGGCCTGGTTCAGTCCCTCGAGGGCGATGCCGCCGGAGAGCGCGCCGTCGCCGATGATGGCCGCGACGCGATAGTCCTCCTTGCGGAAGTCGCGCGCGACGGCGATGCCGAGGGCGGCGGAGATCGAAGTCGAGGCGTGACCGGCGTTGAAGACGTCGTACTCCGACTCCTCCCGCTTGCAGAAGCCGGAGATGCCGTTGTGCTGGCGGATGGTGTGGAACGTGTCGCGCCGGCCGGTGATCAGCTTGTGCGGATAGCTCTGGTGCCCGGTGTCGAACACGATCTGGTCACGCGGCGTGTCGAAGGCGTAGTGCAGAGCCAGGGTCAGCTCGACGATGCCGAGATTGCCGCCAAAGTGTCCACCGACGCGCGAGACCACGTCGATGATCTGATCGCGAATCTCCTGCGCGACCTGCGGGAGCTGCTTGCGATCGAGCTTGCGGAGGTCGCGCGGCGTTTCGATCGAATCGAGAAGTCGTGGCATCTGATTTCCTGGTTCTGTCCGCGCCCTAGGAGCGGCGCTCGCAAATGTAACGTGCGATGGGGGCGAGGGTATTCACAGGACCGGCGATGATAGCAGCGTTCGCCAGAGCGCTGGCCAGCAGCCGGTCCACCTCCGCACGTGCAGCATCGACGCCCAGAAGCGCGGGCCATGTCAGCTTTCCCTGCGTGATGTCCTTGCCGGCCGTCTTCCCCAGCGTGGCCGAGGACTCCTCGATGTCGAGCAGGTCGTCGATGATCTGGAAGGCCAGGCCGAGATCGTCCCCGTAGTGGCGGAGGGCAGCGAGCTCCTCCGCGTTGCCGCCGCCGAGGAGACCGCCGAGCATCACCGAGGCGGTGAAAAGCCGGCCGGTTTTGTTGCGGTGGATGAACTCCAGCTCGCGCAGCAGCGCCTCGCGATCGGTGATCTTTTCGTGGGAGCGCTCGGCGACGATGTCCGCCACCTGGCCGCCGATCATGCCCCGCGAATCGACGGCGGTGGCCACTTCGGTGATTGCGCGCAGCTGCCGCGCGGGCTCGACCACCGTCACCGGTCTCGCCAGCCACGAGAAGGCCTCTGTGAGAAGGGCATCGCCGACCAGGATGCCCATGGCCTCGCCGTAAACGATGTGGGTCGTCTTCCGTCCGCGGCGCAGGTCGTCGTTGTCGATCGGCGGCAGGTCGTCGTGGACGAGCGAGTACGTGTGGATCAGCTCCAGCGCGCAGATCGGCACGAGCAGCGGCTCGATGTTGCCTCCGCAGGCTTCCGCCGCGGCGATGGCCACGATCGGGCGGACGCGCTTTCCGCCGCCGAGGACCGCGTAACGCATGGCTTCGTGGATGAGCGGCGGAGGCGTCGCGGCGGGAGGGAGGTTCGCGTCGAGGGTGCGGTCGACGAGCGCGCGCTTTCCGGTCAGGTACTCCAAGAGATTCACTCGACGACGTCCTCGGATGAACGGAGCTCGTCGTCGTCCAGCTCCTCGTCCTCGAACGGCTCCGTCACCGGCTGCCCCTTCGCGTCGGCGAGGATCAACTCGATCTTCTTCTCCACTTCCTCCAGGCGCTGGTGGCAGAAGCGCGACAGCCGGATGCCTTCCTCGAACAGGTTCAGCGACTCGTCGAGCGGCATCTCTTCGCCTTCGAGACGCTGCACGATCTTCTCGAGGTTCTGGAAGGCTTTCTCGAATTCGTTGGAGCGGCGGGCAGCCATCGCAGCGCGTTATAGCATCGAACGATGAGCGCCGGAGCCACTGACCCATCCTCGCCGGCGAGCGCACAGGCGCACAGGCGCACAGGCGCACAGGCTCATAGGCTCATAGGCTCATAGGCTCACAGCCGGGAGCCTGCTGGACACTGCGAGGCTATGAGACTGTGAGGCTATGAGACTGTGAGACTCGGCGGTTCCGTCGACGACGCGACAGTTCATCGCTCATCACTCATCACTTCCGGCCACAGGCTCTCCACGCCGAGCGTGCGGGAATCGACCGTGGCGTTGAGGCGTCCCTTCTTGAGCTGCACTTCGATCTGCTCGCCGACCTGCACCTGATTGGAGTCGAGGATTGGTTTGCGTCCGCGGCGCGTGCGGGAGAAGGCGATCGCGTAGCCGCGGGACAGCACGGACAGCGGCGACACGGCCTGCAGGGTGGCCATCGTGGAGCGGAGGCGCTGCCGTTCGCGCTCGATGCGGGCGGGGTAGCGCGCCAGCGGCTCGTCGCAGCGCACGAGGCGGCGGCGCAGCATTTTCGCGCGCGCGTCGAGGAGGCGGTAAAGCGCGACGCGGCGGCGCTCCAGCCGATCGCGCATCAGCGCGACGCGGCGCACCACGATGCCGAGGCGGTCCGAGGATGAGAGATGCCGCAGCTCGTGCCGGTAATTGCGCACCCGTCCTTCGACGACGTGGCGCACCCGCCGGGCCATGTGGTCGAGCTGCGAGCAGATCTCGCTCCTGGTGCGGATCACGATCTCCGCGGCGGCGGACGGCGTCGGCGCGCGCAGGTCGGCCACGAAGTCGCAGATCGTGAAGTCGGTCTCGTGACCGACGCCGGAGATCGTCGGGATCTCGCAGTCGGCCACCGCGCGCGCGACCACTTCCTCGTTGAAGGCCCAGAGGTCTTCCAGCGAGCCTCCGCCGCGGCAGATCAGCACCACGTCGTGCAGCTTCCAGCGCGAGAGATGGTTGATCGCGGCGGCGATCTCGCGTGCCGCGGTCGTGCCCTGCACGCGCACCGGATAAATCTGCAGCGACAACCCTTCGAAGCGGCGGCCGAGGACGTGGAGGATGTCGCGCAGAGCGGCGCCGGTGGGACTGGTCACGACGGCAATGCGCTGCGGCAGCATCGGGATCGGTTTCTTGCGCGCGGCGTCGAACAGTCCTTCGTCCGCGAGCCGTTTCTTGAGCTGCTCGAACGCGAGCTGCAGTGCGCCGAGGCCGGCCGGTTCCGCCGACACGGCGTTGAGCTGAAACTCCCCTTTCGCTTCATAGATGGTGAGGCGGCCGCGCACGATGAGCTGCAGTCCGTTCTCGATACGGAAGCGGAGGAAACGTCCCTGCGTCGCGAATAGCACGACCCGGATCTGCGCGCGCGCGTCCTTCAGCGTGAAGTACATGTGCCCCGCGGACGAGCGCATGAAGTTCGTCACTTCGCCTTCCACGGAGACGTCGTGGTAGCGATAGAGATCGAGGTTGATCTGCTTGATCAGCTCCGAAACGGAGTAGGTGCGGGGCTCGCCCATCGAGGTGGCCATCATGCCACGCCGTCCGTTGAGGGCGCAGGTGGCAGGGCGCAGGGCGCAGGGCGCAGGAGAGAGAGAACCGACGGCGCATGCCGTATCTCCTGCCCCCTGCGCCCTGCGACTGCGCCCTCGTCTGCTGCCCAGCCCGGTTGATTTAAATAACTAGGCATTCCCTTTGCCTTTCAGAAACGTGTCGGCCACGGTTTTGTGGCCCCGAACAGAACTCAAAGGAGTTTGAACATCATGATGAGAAAACTCATGCACAGCACGGTCGCCGCGGCCAGTCTCGCGGCCCTTCTTCTCGTCGGCTGCGCCACCAACGACGGTCTCGGCGACACCACCGACGTCAGCGATCAGGTTGTCCAGGTTCGTCCCGAGGAATCGGGTCAGGCCGCGTCGGTTTACCCGGCTCCGGGTCCCGCCAAGGTGGACAGTGACGGCAACGTTTATGCGTCCAGCGCGGCGCCGGGCAGCGGCAACGCGGCCAGCGTCGGCACCAACACCAACGTCAACGTGATTCCCGAGCGCAGCCGCGTCGACGTCCGTGAGACCACGACCATGACCAGCGGCACGAACCTCGTGGACAACACGCCGGTCGTCGACAACACCGCCACGATCGAGACGAGCACGGTCACGACCCCGACGATCACGACCACGACACGCACCGAAACAACCACCGTCCCCATGACGTCCTCGGTCCAGTCGACGACGACGACCAACGACGATGACGACGACACGCCGGCTCCGACGCGCACTCGCATGCGTAAGGACTAGTTCGGCGGTTCACGCGGTATCGCGCTTCGGCGGGCTTTCGGGCCCGCCGTTTTTTGTTTCCGGTTGTACGCGGGGTGCCGAACGTAGGACGTGGCTTCAGCCCGTCCAGAGCGTGCAGGCTACGCGGCATGCGACGGCGCACGAGGGGGGCGGGCTGAAGCCGCGCCCTACGTTTTCACGCTACGCGCTGCCCCGGACACGCGGCGATCAGTCCGCCGTCAGCGGCCCTTCCGCGCGGCCCTCGATGAACTGCCGCACGATCGGGTTCGTCGAGCTCTGGAACTGCTCCGGCGTGCCCTGTTCGATGATGTGACCTTCGTACAACATGGCCACGCGGTCGGCGATTTTGAAGGCGACCTTCATGTCGTGCGTGATCGTGACGGTCGTGACCCGGAGCTTCTTGTCCATCTCCAGGATCAGGTCGGCGATGACGTCGCTGATCACGGGATCGAGTCCTGTCGTCGGCTCGTCGAACAGCAGGATGTCGGGCTTGAGCGAGATCGCACGCGCGAATCCGACGCGACGGCGCATGCCGCCGGAGAGCTCCGACGGACGCTTCTTCGCGACGTTGTGCAGATGCACGTCCTCGAGGCATTCCTCCACCCGCTCCCGGATCTGCGCCTCGGTCATCTTCGTGTGGCGGCGCAGCGGGAAAGCGATGTTCTCGAACACCGACATCGAGTCGAACAGCGCGCCTTCCTGAAACGACATGCCGAAGTGGCGGCGGAAGCGGTTCAGTTCCACGTCACTCATCGCCGTGATGTCCTCGTCGACGATCAGCACGCGGCCCTTGTCCGGCCGCAGCAATCCGATGATGTGTTTCAGAGTGACGCTCTTGCCCGTGCCCGAGCCGCCGACGATCACCAGCGACTCTCCCTGCTCCACGTCGATCGACATGTCGCGCAGCACCGGCCTGCCGCCGAAGGACTTGTAGAGGTTCTGGAGTGAGATGACCGGCATGACTCAGAAGAGGAGCTTCGTCAGGAAGAAGTCGGTGAGCAGGATGATCAGCGACGCCGACACGACCGCGTTCGTCGTGGCGCGGCCGACCCCTTCCGCGCCGCCGGTGGTGCTGTAGCCGCGCACGCAACCGGTCAACGTCAGGATCAGCCCGAACACGCCGGCCTTGATCAAGCCGCTGAAGACGTCCGTCATGGCCAGGAACTGAAACGTGTTCTGTTTGTAGATCACCGGATTCGTCTTCAGCAGCTTCACCGCCACGAGGTAGCCGCCGTAGATGCCGAGGGCGTCGCCGAGGACGCAGAGGAAGGGGAGCATGATCACGCCGGCAATGACGCGCGGCACGAAGAGGTACTGAATCGGTTCGGTGGCCAGCGCTTTGAGCGCGTCGATCTGTTCGGTGACGCGCATCGTGCCGATCTCCGCGGCCATCGACGAGCCGATGCGTCCCGCGACCATCAGGCCGACCAGCACCGGCGCCAGCTCGCGCAGCATGGCCAGGGCGACCACGCTGGCCACGAACTGTTCGGCGTTGACGCGCGCGAAACCGGTGTACGTCTGCAGCGCGAGCACCATGCCGGTGAACATCGTGGTGAGGAAGACCACCGGGATGGAGTCGACGCCCACGCGCACCATCTGCCGGAACCACTCCTTCACGTCGTACGGCGGACGGAACATCCACGCAAACGTGCGCCAGAGCGCGTCGAACCAGATGCCGGTCTGCTCGAAGAACGAAATGAATCGGAGGCCGATCCGGTCGAGGATGGTGATCATGAGCGATAAACGCGGGGCACCCGAGCACCGACGTTGCAGAACACTTCGTACGAGATCGTATCAAGTTTCGCCGCCAGCTCTTCGGCGGTGATCCCGTCGCCGAGGAGGACCACTTCGTCACCGGCGGCCACGCCGTCGACGTCGGTCACGTCGATGGTGACGAGGTCCATCGAGACCCGTCCCACCACCGGCGCGCGCTGTCCGCGCACGAGCACCTCGCCGCGATTCGAGAGGCGGCGGTTGTAGCCGTCCGCGTAACCGATCGGCAGCGTGGCGATGAGGCTCGCGCGTTTCGTGACGAAGGTCGTGCCGTAGCCGACCGCGTGTCCGGGCGGCAGCTCTTTCAGGCGCGCGATGGCGGTGCGCCAGCGCATGACCGGCTCGAGGCGCGGCGAATCGACGTCCAGCGGCTCCGCTCCGTACAGCGCAATCCCCGTCCGCACGAAGTCTCCCGGCGCGATTCCGCGCACCGTCGCCGCGCTGTTCGCGGAGTGATGCTTCGGCGCGGTGATGCCGGCCTGCTTCAGCGTTTCGAGCAGCGTGTTGAAGCGCGCCACCTGGTACTCGGTGAACGGATCGCGCGGGTCGCTGGCGTTCGCAAAATGCGTGTAGATCGCGTCGAGGCGCAGACGCGGCGCGGATTGCAGCAGCTCGACGACCCGCGGCAGCTCGGTCTCGATGACGCCCATCCGCCCCATGCCGGAGTCGAGCTTCAGGTGAATGGCCACGTCGCGCTCCCGCGCAATCGCGGCGACGAGCTCCAGCTCCTCCGGACCCGGAACGCCGAGGGTGATGTCGCGCTCCAGCGCGGTCACGATCTGGGTCGCGCTGAGCGGGCCGAGGACGAGGATCGGCAGCGTGATTCCGGCGTCGCGGAGCTGCAGCGCTTCTTCGAGGAGCGCCACGCCGATCATGGCCACCTTGTCGCGCGAGCAGCGCCGCGCCAGCTCCACCGCGCCGTGACCGTACGCGTTCGCCTTCAGCAGCGCGATGAGCCGCGTGCCGGACGGGAGGCCGGCGACGATCGCGTCGACGTTGCGCGTGAAGGCGCCGAGGTCGATCTCGGCCCAGGTGGGACGAATATCAGGCGGAGTAGACATCGAGGTTCTGGCCGTTGATCGGCCGCGAGCGGTCCGATGCAAGAAACAGGATCGTTTCCGCGACCTCGTCCGGTGTCATCGAGGCCGGCGCGCCACCGCTCGCTTCGGCCCACATCGGCGTGTCCACCGAGCCGGGGCTGACGCAGTTCACCCGCACGCCCCGCGGCTTCACCTCCACCGCCAGCGCCTCGGTCAGCGAGATGACCGCGCCCTTCGCCGCGCAGTACGACACCCAGCCCGGAAACTTCTCCGGACCCGGCACGCCGGAGATCGACGACACGTTCACGATCGCGCCGGCGCCGCGCTCGAGCATGGAAGGCAATGCCCGCCGGCAGGTCAGGAAGATCGCGTCGACGCTGACGGCGAACATCCGCCGCCACTGGTCGAGCGTCATGTCCACCAGCGGTGCGACGTCGATCATGCCGGCGTTGTTCACCAGCAGGTCGCACCTGCCGAAACGCGACTCCGTCGCGGAGAACGCGCGCTCGACGTCGGCGAGGTTCGCGACGTCACCGGCCACGGCGAGCATTCCGTCGCGCGCGATCGCATTCAGTTTCTCCGCCGAGCGCGCGAAGATCGTCACCCGTGCGCCGCGCTGCGCGAGCAGTTCCGCGGTGCGGCGTCCGATGCCCGAGGAGGCTCCGGTGACGATGGCCACTCTTCCGTCGAATTCACCCATATAATCGCCCTCAGGCTACCCCAACAATTTGCGTGGAGGAGAAGCGCCCATGAATCCCGAAGTGAACAACGTGATGCAAGCCGTCCTGCGATGGGGCCACATCGTCGCCGGGATCCTCTGGATTGGCCATCTCTACTTCTTCAACTTCGTCAATGCACATGTCGCCAAGGCGCTCGACGGTCCGACGAAAAAGTCCGTCGTCCCCGAGCTCATGCCGCGCGCACTCTACTGGTTCCGCTGGGGCGCCGCGTGGACGTGGATCACCGGCATCCTGCTCGGCGGCCTGATCTACTACCACGGCAAAGTGGTCTTCGAAGACCCGAGCTACGGCAATCCGTGGCTCTGGCTGGCCATCGTCCTGGTGATCCTGATCGTCGGCTTCCTCGTCTACAACATCATCATGAAGGCCATCAAGAACGTGACCGTGGCCAGCGCGATCTGCCTGGCGCTGCTCGCGGCCGTTTATTACCTGCTGGCCGAGGTCGGCAAGTTCAGCGGCCGCTCGCTCTACATCCACGTCGGCGTGATCCTCGGCACGATGATGGCCATGAACGTCTGGATGGTGATCTGGCCTTCGCAGCGCAAGATCATCGCCGCGGTTGCGGGCGGCACGGCTCCCGACGCGAACCTCGTCGCGCTGGCTGGCCTGCGCTCGCGCCAGAACACGTACATGTCCGTGCCGCTGCTCTTCACGATGATCAGCAACCACTACCCGACCATGTACGGCGGCCAGTACCGCGACATCTGCCTGGCCAGCGTCATGGCCATCGGCTTCGCACTGGTGTGGTGGCTGTACAAAAAGTCCGCGAGCGACGCCACCAAAGCGTATTGATGCGGCTCTACCAGATCGACGCCTTCACCTTGCAGGCATTCCGCGGCAATCCCGCCGCGGTCTGCCTGCTCGACGGTGAGCGCGACGCGCAGTGGATGCAGAACGTCGCCGCGGAGATGAATCTCTCCGAGACCGCCTTCCTCGTCCCGCGCGATTCCGATTACGCGCTGCGCTGGTTCACTCCCGCCGCCGAAGTCGCGCTCTGCGGACACGCGACGCTGGCCAGCGCGCACGCGCTGCACGAAGAGCGCGGCGTCACGTCGGCGCGCTTCCACACGCTCAGTGGCGTGCTCACCGCGACACGTGACGGTGACTGGATCGAGCTCGATTTCCCGGCCCGCGTGTCGCAGCCGGTGGAGGCGCCGGAGGGGTTGCTCGAATCGCTCGGCCTGAGCGAAGCCCGTTACGTCGGACGCAACGTCGACGACTACGTGATCGAGCTGGCCTCCGAGGACGAGGTCCGCGCCGTCAGTCCCGATTTCAAACGCCTCGGCACGATCCCTGTGCGCGGCGTGATCGTCACCAGCCCCTCGAAGAACTACGACTTCGTGTCGCGCTTCTTCGGTCCGGCGGTCGGCGTGGACGAGGACCCGGTCACCGGCTCCGCGCATTGCGCGCTGACGCCGTACTGGTCGGCGAAGCTCGGCAAGCCGGAGATGCTCGCGTATCAGGCGTCGAAACGCGGCGGCGAGATCCGGGTGCGCCTCGACGGCGATCGCGTGAAGATGCGCGGGCAGGCCGTGACGGTGCTGCGCGGCGATCTCGTCGTGTAGCATCGCGCACCATGAACATCCGCGAGATGCTCGAGCGGATCGAGTACGACACGCTCGTTCCGCAGGCCGCGAAGAGCGCCGAGACCCGCGGCCGCGACCGCGCCGAGGCGGAGGACGATATCCGTCCTTCCTACCAGCGCGACCGCGACCGCATCATCCATTGCAAGTCGTTCCGGCGGCTCAAGCACAAGACGCAGGTGTTCCTCGCGCCCGAGGGGGATCACTACCGCACCCGGCTGACGCACGTGCTGGAAGTGACGCAGATCGCGCGCACGATCGCGAAATCGCTGCGCCTCAACGAAATCCTCGCCGAGGCCATCGGCCTCGGCCACGACCTCGGCCACTCCGCGTTCGGACACGCCGGCGAGGCCGCGCTGAACAAGCTCGTGCGCGGCGGCTTCGATCACTATCGCCAGTCCGTGCGCGTCGTGGAAACGCTCGAAGACCTCAATCTCACCATCGAAGTGCGCGACGGAATCCTCAAGCACTCGAAAGGGGAGAAGGGGGAGCTCCTGCGCAAGCGTCCGAAGGCGCGCGCGCTGACGCTCGAAGGCGACATCGTGCGCATCTCCGACATCATCGCGTACGTCAATCACGACATCGACGACGGCATCCGCGCCGGCATCATCCGCGAGACCGACATCCCCGCCGACATCCGCCAGACCCTCGGCCAGACCAAGAGCGCACGGATCGACCGCATGGTCCGCGACGTCATCGACGCGACGCACGCCGGCGACTACGAGGCGATCATGATGACCGCCGAGGTGCTCGAGGCGCTGGAGGCGCTGCGCAAGTACATGTTCGAGAACATGTACTTGATCCCCGAAGTGCGCGGCGAATTC
>DASVSV010000446.1:0-2173 GCA_036387915.1 Thermoanaerobaculia bacterium | reverse complement strand
GGTGCAGTTCGCACAGCCTGCGTAGCGGCACGAGGCTCGGTGGAACTTGCGCGTTCGTACGTTGCCGGAGAAGTTGTCGCCAACCGGAACGGTGGGGACGATTTCCGGCGGCGTCGGCTCGACGAGCGCGAGAGGCGCGGGCGTCACTTCGACCGGAGGCGCGGGCGCGACTTCGACGGGCGGTGCGGGGGGCGCGCCGCGGCTGGCCGCCGAAGCCTGCACGGCGGCCACCGATGGCTGGCGTGACGCCGTCACCGCCGCGACCAGCACGGTGACGAGCAGCAGTGTGGCGGCGACGACGACGTCCCGCATCCGGAGCATGATGTCGAGAGAGACACGGTTCGAGCGCGTTTGTGGCGCGCGCGTTCCGGACTTTCCGCTATCATCCCGCCATCCCATGACCTCTCCGCGGCGCTTCTGTCTCGTCCTGGTCAAGCCTTCTCACTACGATGACGACGGCTACGTCATTCAATGGTTCCGCTCGGCCATTCCGTCGAACTCGCTGGCCGCGCTGTACGGCCTCGCGCGCGACGCGGCGGACCGCCGCATCCTCGGCGACACGGAAATCGAGATCCACCCCATCGACGAGACCAACACGCGCGTGCGGCCGGAGAAGCTGGCGCGGATGATCGAGCGCGCCGGCAGCGGGATGGTCATGCTGGTCGGCGTGCAGTCGAACCAGTTCCCGCGCGCGCTCGACCTGGCCCGGCCGCTGCGCGAGCGCGGCATCCAGGTCGGCATCGGCGGCTTCCACGTCTCCGGCACGATCAGCATGCTCGGCGGCCAGGACGCCGACCTGCAGAAAGCGAAAGAGCTCGGCATCTCGATCTTCGCCGGCGAGGCGGAGGGGCGGCTCGACGAAGTGCTGCTCGATGCCGCGAAGGGCGCGCTCAAGCCGCTGTACAACTACATGAACGACCTCCCCCACATCGAGGGGACGCCGATCCCGCTCATCACCGCGCTGCGCGCCTGGCGCACGGCCGGCGGCGTGACCAGTTTCGACGCCGGCCGCGGCTGCCCGTTCCAGTGCTCGTTCTGTACGATCATCAACGTGCAGGGACGCAAGTCGCGCCGCCGCTCGCCCGACGACGTGGAGCGCATCGTGCGCGAGAACGTCGCCCAGGGGCTGCACAGTTTCTTCATCACCGACGACAACTTCGCGCGCAACTCCGACTGGGAGCCGATCCTCGACCGCCTGATCCAGCTCAAGGAAAAAGAAGGGATCAAGATCCACTTCATCATCCAGGTGGACACGCTCTGCCACAAGATCCCGCGCTTCATCGAGAAATGCGCGCGGGCCGGCGTGCGGCGCGTGTTCATCGGCCTCGAGAACATCAACCCCGACTCGCTGGTCGGCGCGAAGAAGCGGCAGAACAAGATCGCCGAGTACCGCAAGATGCTCCTGGCCTGGAAGGCCGCGCGCGTCATCACCTACGCCGGCTACATCCTCGGCTTTCCGAACGACACCAAAGAGTCGATCCGCCACGACATCGAGATCATCAAGCGCGAGCTGCCGGTCGACCTGCTGGAGTTCTTCTTCCTCACGCCGCTGCCCGGCTCCGAGGACCATCAGACGCTGGTGCGCAACGGCGTGGACGTCGATGCGGACATGAACAAGTACGACCTCAACCACGTCTGCACCGCGCATCCGAAGATGTCGCAGAGCGAATGGGAGAGCGCGTACCGCATGGCCTGGGAGACGTACTACACGAAGGAGCACGTCGAGTCGGTGATCCGCCGCAACGTGGCCATGCGCTGCAGCGCCAGCAACGCCATCCTGCTGATGACCTGGTTCGGCGGCTCGATCCACATCGAGAAAGTGCATCCGCTCGAAGCGGGCCTCTTCCGCTACAAGTTCCGCCGTGACCGCCGCCCCGGCTTCGCCGTCGAGCCGCGCTGGAAGTTCTATCCCTCGTACTTTGTGGAATCGATCGCCAAGCTGGGACGGTGGTTCTCGATCTACGCCGGCCTGCGCTGGAAGTACATGCGCGTGAAACGCGATCCGAAACGCTACGAGTACATGGATACCGCACTGACCCCGGTGGCGGACGACGACCAGGAAATGCTGGAGCTGTTTCACGAGACGCGGCCGTCGGTGGGCGTGCGGGCGGTGGTCGTTTAGCGCGATATGGAGTGCGGCGGCCTGAGCCGCCGCTTTCGTATTCGGCGGCGA
>DASVSV010000445.1:0-23449 GCA_036387915.1 Thermoanaerobaculia bacterium | reverse complement strand
TCGTTCAGCGAGATCTCGCGGAGACGGTCGAGCGAGAACTTTTCCACGGTGAATGAAGCGAGCACGCTGCCGAAGACGATGGCGCGGCGCAGCTCGCGGTCGGTCACTTCGCGGCGTGACGACAGGTAGCCGAGGAAGCCGCCGGCGAAGGTGTCGCCGGCGCCGGTGGGGTCGAACACGTTCTCGAGCGGATACGCGGGCGCCGCGAAAACCGCGGTCTTCGTGATCATCAGCACGCCGTACTCGCCGCGTTTGACGACCAGCGTCTGCGGCCCGAGGTCGAGGATCTGGCGGCAGCCTTTGACGAGGTTCGCCTCGTTCGTGAACTGGCGCACCTCGGCCTCGTTGATGATCACCAGGTCGACCTCGCGGATCACGCGCTCGAGCTCCGCGCGCTTGATCGAGATCCAGAGATTCATCGTGTCGAGCGCGACCAGGCGTGGACGCTCGGCCTGATGCAGCACGTCGTACTGCAGCTCCGGCTGGATGTTGGCCAGGAACAGCACGTCCGCTTTCTTCTGCCGCTCGTTGAGGCGCGGCGTGAAGTTGGCGAAGACGTTGAGCTGCGTGTCGCGCGTCTTGGCGACGTTCAGGTCGTAGCCGTATTCGCCGCTCCAGAAGAACGTCTTCTCGCCGGGCACGCGCTGCAGCCCTTCGGTGTTGATCTTGCGGCCCTTGAACACCGACGCGTCTTCCTCGGTGAAGTCGTCGCCGACGACGGCCACGAGATCGACGTCGGTGAAGAACGAGGCGGCCACGGAAAAGTACGTCGCGGAGCCGCCGATGCAGCGGTCCACTTTTCCGAACGGGGTCTGGAGTGCGTCGAAGGCGACGCTGCCGACTACGAGGATGGGCATTTCTTCTCCTGGAGGCTCATAGGTTCACAGTCTCATAGTCTCAGAGGCTCACAGCCTCATAGGAGAGCAAACCGCCTATGAGGCTATGGGCCTGTGAGCCTATGAGCCTGTTCATTGAATGTACTTTCCGATGATGGGTGCGAGCGCATCCTTCGTGGCCGGCGGGATGGTGTCGCGGTCGGTCAGGAAGGCGAACTGCAGCGCGTTGACGCACGCGCAGTCGCGTTTGCGCGAGGCGGCGCGGGCGATGGACGTGCGCAGGATCGTCTGCGCCATGGTGGCGTTCGCGCGCAGGTAGCCGAGGATCTGTTCGATTTCGACGTCGTCGTGCTCGGGGTGCCAGCAGTCGTAATCGGTGACGAGCGCCATCGTGGCGTAGCAGAGCTCCGCTTCGCGCGCCAGCTTGGCCTCGGTCAGGTTGGTCATCCCGATCACGTCCGCGCCCCAGGAGCGGTAGAGATTCGACTCCGCGCGTGTCGAGAACTGCGGCCCTTCCATGCAGACGTACGTGCCGCCGATGTGCACCTTCGCGCCGGCCTCGCGTCCCGCGTCGGCCATGAGGAACGAGACGCCGGCGCAGATCGGATCGGCGAAGGCCACGTGTGCGACCAGGCCATTGCCGAAGAACGTGTCGGGACGATGGCGCGTGCGGTCGATGAACTGGTGCGGGAAGACGATGTCGGTCGGCGCGTAATCCTCTTTCATCGAGCCGACCGCGCTCGCGGAGAGGATCGTGTGCGCGCCGAGGAGTTTCAACCCGTAGACGTTCGCTCGGTAATTCACTTCACTCGGCGTGAAGCGGTGGCCGCGGCCGTGGCGCGAGAGGAACGCGACTTTCACGCCGTCGACTTCGCCGATCACGAAGGGATCGGACGGCATGCCGAACGGCGTCTCGATCGTGCGCTCGTACAGCACGTTGAGGCCCTGCATCTCGTAAAGGCCGGAACCGCCGATGATGCCGATTTGAATGTCCATAATTGTGTTCCTGAAGGTTGCTGGTTGCTGGTTGCTGGTGCGGCATCGGCTGAAGGTACTAGCAACCAGGAACCAGGAACCCGTTCATCCTTTGAATCTCCGGACCGCTTCGTCGATCGCGTCGCCGACGCGTTGCGCGAGCTCCACTGCCGCGAGGCCGTCTTCGCCGGAGACCACCGGGCGCGTGCGATCGCGGACGCATCGCAGAAAGGCTTCGTTCTCGGCGCGCAGCGGCTCCTTCGTCTCGACCGAGACGCTGAGCGGCTGGATCTCGCGGCCGGCGAGGCGATAGCCCTTCACTTCCTGTTCTTTCGTGTCCACCGAGATGTAGAAATCGCTGCCGAAGAAGCGCTGCTTGCGCACGCGTTCCTGCGACACGCGGCTGGCGGTGAGGTTCGCCACCGCACCGTTCTCCAGCTCGAGGCGCACGTTGGTGATGTCGACTTTGTCCGTGAGCACCGGCACGCCGACCGCGCGGATGTCGACGACTTTCTGCTGCAGCAGCGACAGCACGAGGTTGAGGTCGTGGATCATCAGGTCGAGCAGCACGTCGACGTCGAGGGAGCGCGGGACGAAGACGCCCAGGCGCTCCGCCTCGAAGTAGCGCGTCGAGCGGACCAGCTCCGCCACCGCGACGATGGCCGGGTTGTAGCGCTCGACGTGGCCGACCTGGATCAGGCGATCGTGCTTCTCCGCAAGCGCGATCAGCTGGCGCGCCTGTTTGGCGGTGGCGGTGATCGGCTTCTCGATCATCACGTCCACTCCGGCCTCCAGCAGCTCGCGCGCGACGTCAAAGTGCGCGACAGTGGGCGTGGCGACGATGGCGCAGTCGATCTCCTCCGCCAGCTCGGAGACACGCAGGAAACGGCGCAGGCCGAGCGTGGACTCGACTTCGGCCGCGACGCGGTCGTTCGGCTCGACGAAGCCGACCACTTCCGCCTCGGCGATCTCGGTGAGGACGCGCGCGTGCAGGCGGCCGAGGTAGCCGGTGCCGACGACGCCGACGTGAACGGTCATCGAATCACGCCCCGCTTCGACTCGCGGACGAACTCCGCGAAGTAGCGCACCTCGGCGTGGAAGCCGAGCTCCGCCTCGATGCGGTCCAGCGCTTCGTGCAGGCGCAGCTTCGAGCGCACCAGCAGGCGGTACGCGCGCTGCAGCGCCTCGACGGTTTCCTTCGTGAAGCCTTTGCGCTCGAGGCCGATGTTGTTGACGCCGTACGTTTTCGCGGGACGGTTGCCGACCGTCTTCACGAAGGGCAGCACGTCCTGAGTACAGATCGAACCGCCGCCGATGAAGGCGTGATCGCCGACGCGGCAGAACTGATGCACCGCCGAGAACGCGCCGATGGTCGAGAAATCGCCGACCTCCACGTGTCCCGCCAGCGTGGCGTTGTTGGCGAAGATCGTCCCCTCGCCGATGTGGCAGTCGTGGGCCACGTGCGCGTAGGCCATGAAGAAATTGTGGGAGCCGATGGTCGTGATCGCGCCGCCGCCGGTCGTGCCGCGGTTGACGGTCACGAACTCGCGGAAGACGTTGTCGTTGCCGATGCGGAGCTCCGTCCGCTCGCCCTTGAACTTGAGGTCCTGCGGCTCGGTGCCGATCGAGGCCTGGCCGACGAAGCGATTGCGCTCGCCGACCTGCGTCGGTCCTTCGATGCGCACGTGCGGGCCGATCACGGTACCGGCGCCGACGCTCACGTGCGGGCCGATGACCGTGTACGCGCCGACGGTGACGTCCGGCGCGAGAGTCGCGTCGGGACTGACGATCGCCGTCGCGTCGATCACTGCGGCCGCTCCGTCATCACGCTGAGCAGCTCCGCCTCGGCCACGACGACGTCGTTGACCTTCGCGGTGCCGCGAACTTTCACCGTCGACGCGCGGCGCTGCAGCACGACGCATTCGAGGATGAGCTGATCGCCGGGCACGACCGGCTTGCGGAAGCGCGCCTTGTCGACGCCGCCGAAGAGGAACAGTTTCCTGTCGCGATCCTCGATCTCGCGGAGGAAGAGCACCGCCGCGCATTGCGCCATCGCCTCCACGATCAGCACGCCCGGCATCACCGGCGCGCCGGGAAAGTGGCCCTGGAAGAACTGCTCGTTGGCGCTGACGTTCTTGAGGCCGACGATACGCTTGCCGTCCGCGTCGATCTCCAGGATGCGGTCCACCAGCAGCATCGGATAGCGATGCGGCAGGAGCTTCATGATCTCCATGATGTTCAACGTAGTCATTTTCGTTTTCCTCGTTGCTGGCGCACGTATTCGCGCTGGCTGACCGCCGGGATTCCGCGCACCCAGACGCCCTCGGGCACGTCGTCGAAGACGGCGCTCTTCGAATAGACGCGCGCGCGGTCGCCGATCTTCAGATGCCCGGCGAAGCCCGACTGCCCGCCGACCTGCACGTCGTCGCCCAACTCCGTCGAGCCGGCGATGCCGACCTGCGCGACGAGCAGGCAGCGCTTCCCGACCCGCACGTTGTGGCCGATCTGCACGAGATTGTCGATCTTCGTGCCCGCGCCGATCACCGTTTCGCCGAGGGCGGCGCGGTCGATGGTCGTCCCGGCGCCGATCTCGACGTCGTCTTCGATGCGCACAGTGCCGACCTGCGGGATCTTGTGATGCGTGCCTTCGAGCGTGGCGAAGCCGTAGCCGTCGGAGCCGATCACGACACCGCTGTGGATGATGCAGCGCCGGCCGATTCTGCAGCCGTAGTAGATCGAGACCTGCGGATAGACGATCGTGCCGTCGCCGATGACCGCGTCCGGCTCGATGGTCACGTTCGGGTAGATCACCACGTCGTCGCCGACCACGACGTTCTCGCCGATGGACGTGAACGCGCCGACGGCGGCGTTGCGTCCGAGCTTCGCCGACTGCGCGATGGCCGCGTGCGGCGAGATGCCGCTCGGACGCGGGCGCTGCGCGAAGAAGCGCGCCACCGTCGTGGCCATCGCAAAGTAAGGATCGGCGACGCGGATGTAGCGCGGCGAATCGCCGGGCAGCTCGTTCGCGACCAGCACCGCCGCGGCTCTGGTCGTCTCGAGCTGCGGTGCGTATTTGGGATTGGAGAGGAAGCTGATGTGCTCCGCTCCCGCCTCCGCCAGCGGCAGCACTCCCGAAATCTCCACCTCGGGGCCGTCGTAGCGGCCGGACACGAAGCTGACAATGTGGGAGAGAGGGACGGCGGGCATTCGGGCGCGGATTCTATATGAAGGCAGCTGTAACCAAGGGAGCGGCCGCTGCTATGTTATTTTGACTGCATGCGCACATTCCTTCTCTCCATCCTGCTGGCCTTCGGCGTCGGTGCGGCGCCGGTCATCACCAGCCTCTCGACGTCCACCGGCTTCCGCTACGGACAGACGAAGGTCATCATCACCGGGACCGGCTTCTCCGATTCGACGATGGTCTGTGTCGACATCGCCGGCTGTCCGGTGAAGGTGTTCGCGGGCAACGTACCGGCGTATGTGCGGGAGGTCAGCCCGACCTCGCTCCTGGTCTATGTCGACCCGCGCGTGGACGGAAAGCCCGTGCCTTCCGGCACGACCGTCCCGATCCGGGTGGTGGTGCCGGGGAAGGGAGAGGCGACGCGGCCGGGATTCACGTTCTACGACAGCGCCGACTCGTTCGACAACTACACGCAGTACCTCGTGCCGATCACCGGTGAGGTCATCTCCGGCGCGAACGGCTCGCAGTGGACGGGAGAATTCACGCTCTTCAACGCTTCGCCGAACACGGCGGTCGTTCTCGGACCCTTCAATCCGCCGGGGCACCTCTCCCCCGTGATCTCGATGTACACCGATCTCGGACCGCGCAGAACGGAGGAGTCGACCCTTTTCGGCAGCGGCGGCGGCGCGGGAGCGTTCATCCACGTCCCGAACCCGCTCGCGCACGCGGTGAAGAAATCGCTGCGCGTGCGCGATCTCTCGAAGAATGCGTCGAGCTGGGGCACTGAGGTTCCGGTCGTGTCCGTGCAGGAGACGAGTCATTTCGTCACGCTGATCGACATTCCCACCGACCCGAAGTACCGCGCCACGCTGCGCGTCTACCACTGGGCCGGCGGCAACCAGGCGTCGGGAGTGTCGATCTATGCGCCGAACCGCGAGGAACCGATCGCGCGCTACGAGCTCGAGGCGCGGTCCCTGGGCGCCGGCTTCGAAGGCGAGCCGCCGCTCTATCCGGCCTACGCCCAGGTCGACCTGCTCACCCCCGCCATCCGCGCCGCGGGCCCGACCATCCGCGTGGAGATCGACAACTTCTCCTGGCGCTTCTCGCCCCCTCCGCCTCAGATCTGGGCGTTCGTCTCAGTCACGAACAACGAGACACAGCAGGTGACGGTGATTACGCCCGAGCAGTGACGGCGTGACTCGTTGCCCGTTCGGGGGGATCTGTGGGCCAGACGCGACACGGCACCCCGGACGAGCAACGTAAGACGTAGAACGAAAAAAGCCTCCCTTGCGGGAGGCTTTTCAGCAGCAGCGAATGCAACCGGGTTACTTCTTGGTCGCGGTCGCGGCCGGGGCGGCGGCGTTGAAGCGCTGGATCACGGTCTCGGTGATGTCGACCGCTTCCGACGCGTAGACGAGGCCGGACTCGAACTTGTTGAAGATCGCGGCGATGCCCATCTCTTTGCCGATGCCGTCGATGACCGGCTTGATCCGCCCTTCGAGGGCCATCAGCTCGCGGTCGCGCGCTTCACCGATCTCGCGCTCGGCGTCCTGCCCGAAGCGCTGCATGTTGATGCGCTTGTCGGCGATCGACTTCTGCATCTCGGCGAGCTTGTCTTCGCTCAGCGAGAGACGCTTGCTGGCCAGGTCGGCGTCGAGCTTGCGCAGCTCTTCGTCCATCGACTTGGCGCGCTCCAGACGATCTTCCTGCATCTTCTTGAGCTTCTCGTAAGCGGCCTTGCCGGCCGTCGAGGTCGTGAGAACTTTCTGCACGTCGATCACGGCGATACGGGCCGGGGTCGTCTGCGCGAACATCGGTGCCGCGAGGGCGGTCACCGCAACTGCAACGAGGAACTTCTTCATCAGGGGTCTCCTTACTTGACGTCGGACAACGGCTAAAGCCGCCGCCGTTTAGAACGTATTCCCAATCGTGAACTGGAACTCTTCGAACTCATCCGTATCTTCCGGCGCCGGGTTCATGGCGTAAATGAACCGCAGCGGGAACTGAAACACCGGCAGGAACAGCCGCAGCTCCGCGCCGAAGCTGTAGCGCAGCTTGGCCGGGTCGATCGTTTCCTTGTATCCGTACGCGCGTCCGATGTCGGCCCAGCCCACGAGGCGGATGGGGTCGTTCACGCGATAGATGTACTCGAGATTCGTGGTGATGTGGCTGTAGCCGCCGGCCGGACGCGTACCGCGGCCCGGGAACTCTTCGTACGGCCCGAGCGTGCCGTAGCCGAAGCCGCGCACGGAGAACTCACCGCCCACCAGGAAGCGGTCCGAGGTCGGGACGCAGAGGTCCGGCACCTCGTTCGACAGCTGGTCGTAGCGGTGCGCGCAGTCGTCGCGGAACGAGAAGATGTAGCCCGTCTCCAGGTTCGCGCTGATGGAGCTCCTGCGCGAGAGGCGCAGGAAGCGCGTCAGGCCGACGGTGGGCTTGAAGATCTCCACCGAGCCGCCCAGCGGTCCGCCCGCGTAGGCCAGGCTGAGGTTGATGCGCGAGCCGCGCGTGGTGTCGAACGGGTTGTCGCGCGAGTCGTAGCGATACGACGGGACGACGGTGGAGGTCGTGAACTTCAGGTCCGAGACCAGCGGGATGGGGATGTTGCCGTTCGGATCGGGAGTCTCCTGCGTCTGATAGACGCTGCGCGAGCGCTCGTAGCCGTAGAGCACCGACAAGGAGTCGAAGCGGCGCAGGCGATAGCCGTACGCCACGGTGCCGCCCTTGCCGCGCTGCTCGTAGCCGAACGACGCGGGGAGCAGGGTCTCGCGGTTGTAGAGCGAGACGCCGAGGGAGTTCGGCGTGTCCATGAACCAGGGATCGGCGTACGAGATGCTGAAGAAGTTCGTGCGGCGTCCGCGCTGATAGCCGAGCGAGAAGTTCTCGCCTTCGCCCAGGAAGTTGCGGGTCGCGAACTGCGCCTGCACGAAGAACCCGCCGCCCTCGGAGTAGCCTCCGCCGAACTGCACGTCGTTCTTCCCTTCCTCGATCCCCTTGACCGTGATGTCCACGGTCTTCGTGTCGGGGTTCACCTTGAAGTCGGGGTTGTCGTTGATCTTGAAGTAGCCGAGCTGCCCCAGCTTGTAGATCGACTGCTTGAAGGTCTCCATGTCCATGATCTGACCTTCTTCGATGAAGATCTCACGGCGCAGGACCTTGTCCTTGGTGGTGGTGTTGCCGGTGAACTCGAGCCGGCCGAGGCGGAACTGATCGCCCTCGAAGACGTTCAGCTTCACGTCGACGACGTTGTTGCCCTTGTCGACGTACTCCGGGTCGACGTACGCGTAGATGTAGCCGCGCATGCGGTACGCCTCGCCGAACGCGTCGACCCGCGCCTGGATCGGCTTGCGGGCCAGCGTGGACCCCTTCTCGACCGGCCAGTTGCCGATGATCTGCTCGTTGGTGAAGACCGTGTTGCCCTCCACCGAGACGTCGCCGAAGGTGTGGACCTCCCCTTCCTTGACCGGGATCGTCACGCGCACGCGCTTGCCGACCGTCGAGACCTGCGGGTCGCCGAACGAGACGTCCTGGTACCCGTGGTCCTGGTAGTAGTTCTTCACGTGCTCCAGGTCCTCGTCGAGCTTCGACGGGATGTAGAGGTTCTTCTTGCGCATCCAGGTGATGAGGTTGTGCTTCTTGACCTCTTTCATCTGGCTGCGCAGGCGGCCGTCGGAGAAGACCTTGTTGCCGACGAAGTCGAGCGACGCGACCTTGGCCTTCACCCCTTCGTTGATGATGAAGACGATCTTCTTCTCGCCCGGCGTCTCGCTGTCCTCGGTCATCGTGTCGACGGTCACGCCTTCGAACCCGGCGTCCGTGTAGGCGCGCTTGATGGCCTCGGCGGCGCGCTTGACCAGCGTCTGCTCGATCGTGTTGCCGACGTGCAGGTCGATCTTGTCGCGCTCCAGAGCCTCGTTGACCTTGGTCTGGTTCATCTCCTTGTTGCCGCGGTACTCGACCGAGCCGATCCGCGCGCGCTCTTTGACGACGGCGCGGACGACGACGCCGGTGTCGCCCTTGTCGACTTCGATCCTGATGTCGTCGAAGAGACCGGTCTGCCAGAGGTTGAGGAAGTTCCGCTGGATGGCCGCGGCGTCGTACGGATCGCCGGGGTTGACGCCGAGATAGACGCGGATGGTGTCGCTGGCGACGGAGGTATTGCCGACGGCTTCGAACCGTTCGACCACTCCGGCCACGTTGGTCTGCTGTGGCGCCGGTGCGTCGGTGATTCGGCCCTGGGCCGGGGTGTCGAGAATGACGCCTGGACGCGGGCGGGGACGCTCCTGCGCGGGCGCGGTCTGGGCTCGTGCGGCCGAGCCCGCAAGGGCGAGGACGGCGAGCATCACTAGGATTCGTGTCATATGTTGTGCCGAGAACTTCGGTTTGATGTGTGAGACGCACAACCCCGGGAAGAGGTCACGCCGAACCCTGAACAGCAGCGAAGTGCGGCGCATTCTAGCCCGTATCATCTGATCCGTGCTCGCGGTCCGCCTCTTTGTTCTCCTCTTGTTTGCCACTCCCGAGCTGACGCTCGCCCCGCGGACGGCCGTGCTGCGCATTGCCGTGGCCGGAGACACCGGGAAGGGAGCGGACGCCGTGGCGCAGGGCATTTCCGCCCTCCACGCCCGCAGCCCGCTCGATGCGATCGTGCTCACCGGGGACAACTTCTATCCCTGCGGTGTTGAATCCGAGATCGACCCGCGCTGGAAACTCGTCACCGCTTTGACACGCGTCGGGCCGCCCGTGCTGCCGGTGCTCGGCAATCACGACTCGTGCGGCAAAGCCGATCCCGACGCGCAGATCCGCGCGACGGGCGTCGTCCCGAACTGGAAATTTCCGGCGCGGCAGTACGTGGTGCGCTCGTCCCTCGCCGACTTCGCCTTCCTCGACACGACGCCGTACGCGCGCTCGAAATCGCGTGACGCCGAAACGTTCCTGCGCGAGGCCTTTCCGGTGAAGAAGACGCGGTGGCGGATCGTGGTCGGGCACCATCCGGTGATCTCGTCGGGATGGCACGGCTACTTTCCCCGCGACGAGGTGTCGCGGATGCGCGAGCTGATCCCCGCATTGCGCGCGACGGAGGCAGATCTCTACATCTGCGGCCACGATCATCATCTCGAGCTGCTGCGCGGACGGATGCGCCACCTCGTCAGCGGCGCCGGCTCGGCCCCCATCCCGCCGGTGAAGCTGCGCCTGTCGACCGTGTTCCCGCGCGAGATCGGCCGGGAACGAATCGGCTTTGCGGTGGTGGAGATCTCACGCAACGCAATCCGGGTGCGGTTCTACGATGGGAAGGGGAAGGCGAAGAGCGAGTGGCTGTAGCGTTTCTTACGCGTACGTCGCCCGGCCGCCGCCGAAGGACCAGTTCTCCCTGGTCACCTCGACCAGGCTGACCAGCACGTCGTCCGGCCGCACGTCGATCGACTCCTGCAGCCGCCTGGCGAGGTCGGCGTAGAGCGCGCGTTTCACGTCCACCGTGCGTCCCGCGTTGAGCGTGATCTGCACGAAGACGACGTTCTCGCTCCGCTCGACGCCGCCGTACGTCGGATGCGCGACGAGGCGGTCGTGCTCGACTTCTTCGATCACGTGGAAGCGGTCGTCGGCGGGGACGTTCGCCGTGGCCACGAGCGCGTCGTGGACGGCGTTGGACATCGCGCGGAGAAACTCCGGCGTCTGCCCTTTGCGGAGCGTGATGCGGACGAGCGGCATGGCCCGCGATTGTATAGTCAGGCGCGATGCGGCGCGTCCTGGTCCTTCTGCTCGTACTCGTACTCGTATCCTGCCGGCGCGAACAGCCGGCCGCGAAGCCGGAGTCGATATCGGATGGGGCGCCGGTGATCCTGATCTCGATCGACACGCTGCGTGCCGATCGCCTGCCCGCATACGGCTACACGAAAGTCGAGACGCCGCACCTCGACGCGCTGCGCCGCGACGGCATCCTGTTCGAGAACGCGTACTCGCATTGCCCGATGACGCTGCCGTCGCACGTGTCGATGCTCACCGGTCTCCTCCCCACCGAGCACCAGGTCCGCAACAACCTCGGCTACCGTTTCGACGCGGCCAAGCACGCCACGCTGCCGCAGATCCTCAAGCAGCGCGGGTACGCGACCGGCGCCGCGGTGTCGTCGTACGTGCTCCGCGCCGACACCGGTCTCGGACCGATCTTCGATTTCTACGACGACGCCATTCCGGTCGCGACGAGCGGCGCCGCCAGCCAGCATCAGCGCTCCGGAAGCGCGACGCTCGACGTCGCCAAACGCTGGATCGCCGGAAAAGCGGCGCAGCCGTTTTTCTTCTTCTTCCACATCTACGAGCCGCACGCGCCGTACACGCCGCCCGAGCCGTTCCGCTCGCGTTACGCCGAACCGTACGACGGCGAAGTCGCGGCCGCGGACGCGATCACCGGCGACTTCATCGCCTTCCTCAAACAACAGGGCGTCTATGACCGCGCCACGATCATCCTCACGTCCGATCACGGTGAAGGGTTGTGGGACCACGGCGAGGACCAGCACGGAATCCTGCTCTATCGCGAGGTGCTGCAAGTGCCGCTCTTCGTCAAGCTGCCGAAGGCGCGGCGCGCCGGCGAAAGCGTGAAGGCGCCGGTCGGCCTCACCGATCTCTTCGCCGCGATCACCAAAGGCGAAGGCCTGCTGGCCGCCCAACCGGCGAACCGCCGCATCTACAGCGAGACGTTCTATCCGCGCATTCACCTCGGCTGGAGCGAGCTGCGCTCGCTCGTCGACGCGCGTCACCACTACATCCAGGCGCCGCGCGCGGAGCTGTACGACGTCGCCGCCGATCCGCGTGAGACGAAGGACCTGGCCGCGACGGAGCGCCGCGTCGCTTCGTCGATGCGCGAGGAGCTGGCGAAGTATCCGTCCGGCATTCAGGAACTGCAGACGATCGATCCCGAGGACGCGGCGAAGCTGGCGGCGCTCGGATATCTCGGCAGCGTCAGCGCGGGCAGCGGCAACGCCGCGCTGCCGAATCCGAAGGACATGCTGCCGTACCTCGAGCGCATCAAGGCCGGCTTCCGCCTCGCGGACGAGCATCGTTTCGGCGAGGCCGTGACCACGCTGCGCGCGCTGGTGAAAGAGAACCCCGGCCTGCACGACGTCTGGGACAAGCTCGGCGAAGTGCTCGCGCAGATGGGAGAGCACGAGGAGGCGATCCGTGTTTATCGCGAGGCCATGAGCCGCTCGCAGCGTTTCTCGCCCGAAATGGCCCTCTCCCTCGGCGACGCGTATCGCGAGACCGGCAACTTCACGGAAGCCGCGCGCTACGCCGATCTGGCGATGAAGAGCCTTCCCTCCGGCGCGCATGCGCTGCTCGCGCGCATAGCCATCGAGCGCCGCGATTTCGCCACCGCCGAGCGCGAGGCTGCGCTGGCCGCCGGGACGGAGAATCCGCAGCCCTCGGCGATGCTGCTCGTCGCGGAAGTGAAACGCGCGCGCGGCGATCTGCCCGGCGCACTCGCCGCCATCGAGGCGACCGAGCGGCGCGCGCGTGCGCTGCAGGTGCCGGCGCTCTACCGTCTCGAATTCCTGCGCGGCGACGTCCTGGCGCGCATGGATCGTCCGGCCGAGGCGGAGGCGGCGTATCGCCGCGAGATCGCCAGCTTTCCGCATAACACGCAGGCATATGCGAATCTGGCCATCGTCTACTTCATCCAGGGACGCGGCGCGGACGTGGAGCGCGTGCTCGCGGAAATGGTGAGGGCGAATCCGCATCCGGGTGCGCGCGCGCTTGCGGCGCGCACCCGGGATTCGCTGCGGTGAGTTAGAAGCGCACTCCGACCGAGACGCGGTACTCGCGCGGGTCCTGATAGGCCTCGCGGTTGGTCGGCTGTCCGAAGGTGGCGCTCTTCTGATAGTGCACGCCTTCGACGGGTGCGGTGGTGAAGGGGTTGAACGCGGTCAGGGTCGAGCGCGTGCGGCGGACGAACACCGTCTGGTCGATGACGTTGCCGCGAGCCGTGGCCGGGTACTCGACGGCCTGCTCGTTGAACACGTTGATGATGTCGGTCTGCACGAAGAGTCGCGTGCCGCGGATGGACGGCGACTCCCAGTTCAGCGCGAGGCTGGTCGAGGTCACGTCGTCCGCGCGGAACTCGCCGCGCTCGCCGAAGTAGTACCAGACGCGCGACGGCGCGTTGGCGTAGCCGGGGTTCACGACGCCGTTCGGCAGTGTGGCGCTCTGGCGCACGTCGATCGACGCGGCCGCGGAGTACGGCAGGCCGCTGTGATAGCGCTCGAGCACGGAGACGTTGAAGCGTCCCAGGCCGGTCATCAGGTTGTACTGCAGCCACATCGTGGCGCGATGGCGCATGTCACCGGCCAGGTAGCCCTCGGGATGGTTCTGCTCGAAGTCCTGATACTCCGGCGCACAGACGCCCGAGTCGGTGCCGGGCACGCTCGCGGTGCCGTTGCAGCCGGCCAGCACGGTGGCGTTGTTGAACTGCTCGCCTTCGATGTTGCCGCGCAGCTTCGACCATGTGTAGTTGCCGCCGAAGGTGAGCGTGTCGGTGATGCGGTACTGCCCCTGCGTCTGGATGCCGTTGTAGTTGCGCTCGAGATCGCCGCTGCCGGTCTCGATGACGCCCTGGTCGACCGAGGCGGTGCTCGGCGCGGGCAGCTTGACCTTGCCCGTGGTCAGGTCGCGGCGCAGCACGTAGAAGTCGTTCCACTTGCGGTGAATGAAGTCGGCGCGGAAGAAGGCGCGCGGCGTGATCTGCGCGCCATAGCCGACCGAGTACTCATCCATGCTCGGCGCGGTGAGGTTCTCGCCGATCCGGCTCGTGAATCCAGGGATCGAGATCGCGTTGAGCAGCGCCGTGTTGTTGATGCCCCCCTGGGCGTCGAACCACTCGAACATGCGGCGGATCACTTCCGCCGTCGGCACGAGCTCGTTGTTCGGGGTGCCGACCGGGTTGATGGCCGGTCCGCGGTAATCCCAGTAGTACGAGCCGTAGCGGCCGCCCTGCGACGTGGCGTCGCCGGCGCCCTGGTCGACCTTCGAGGCGAACTTGCTGTAGCTCGCGCTGAAGCGATGCGAGCCGTCGCCCTTGACGTCGTAGATCACGCCGAGGCGCGGGCTGAAGGCGGTGTCGTCGACCGTCGTCACTTTCGACTGGTTCTTCCCCTCGGCTTTGTCATAACGGACGCCGATGTTGAAGTTGAACCGCTCGTTCAGCTCCCACTTGTCGTTGATGAAAAGGGAGGAGACCGCGAAGTCGGAGCCTTTGCTCTCCTGGAGGAGCGGGTGATACGCGACCTGCGAGTTGGTCGGGTTCGCGCGGAAGAACAGCTCGGTGCCGACGAAGAAGAAGTCGCCCCAGAGACGGTAGTTGCTGCCCGACTGATAGTTGTCTTCGACGCGGAGCTGGTGGAAGTCGTCCCAGCCGCCGGTGATGCTGTGCTGGCCGAGCGCCTTCGACGAGAGGAAGTACGACGCCTTGACCTGCGCCGACTTGTTGTTGCGCTCCTTGTCGCGGCAGACGCCGCAGAAGGTCGGCGACCAGCCGCGGTTCGACGTCGCGGTGTCGCGGAGCAGCGTCCCCATGATGCGGTCGCGCGAGCTCGCGCCGCCGCCGACGAACGCGAAGTCCATCTCGCTGTACTGCGCCTCGATGAAGAGGTTGTTCGTCAGCACGCCGTTGTAGTGCAGGCCGCGAAGACTGTTCGGCAGCTCGCGGGGCGTCAGGCTGGCCAGGTCGACGACGTTGCCGAACCGGTTGTTCGTCTCTTTGCGCTTCACGTCCAGGTACGAGCCGACGACGCTGTGGTTCGTCGTGATCTGGCCCGTCAGCTTGCCTTCCAGGCGCGTCTCGTCGGTGGTCTGCACGAACGGGATTCGGCTGACCACCGTCTCCGCGCTGATGCTGCTCTTTTCCTGGCGGCCGGCCGCGAAAAACCAGAGTCGGTCGCGGAGAATGCGGCCGCCGAGGGTGCCCTCGTAGACGCTGTTGATGTCGTCGAGGTGATCGGCCTCGCCGACGAAGCTCGTCTTGGACTGCCACTGGTCGTTACGGAAGCTGTCTCGCAGCGAGCCGGAGAACTCGTTGCCGCCCGACTTCGTGATCGTGCTGACCACGCCGCCGGTGAAGCGGCCGTACTCCGCGGAGATCGCGCCGCCGGAAAGGACGGTGGTCTCCTGGATCGCGTCCTCGATGAAGAGGTTGTGCGGCTGGCCGCGCAGGTTCTCGTTCACGACGACGCCGTTCACCAGGAACAGGTTGTCGAACGACTGCGCGCCCGAGATGACGATCTGCTTGTTCGGACCTGCGTCGTTGACGCCCGGCGCGAGCAGCGCGGCCGTGGCCACGGTGCGGTTCAGCGTCGGCAGCTCGTTGATGGTCTCACCAGTGAAGTTCGAGCTGATCTCGGTCGTCTCCAGCGCCGCCGGCGCGGCGGCGGTGACGGTGATGGCCTCACTGACCGCCGACGGCCGCAGGTCGATGTCGCTGCGGCTGGTCTGGGTCAGGTTGACGCGCAGCTTCTTGGTCACCGTCTGCAGCCCTTCGAGCTCGAAGACGACGGTGTAGTCGCCCGGAGGCAGCGATGGAAAACTGTACCCGCCCGCTTCCCCCGTCACCGCGGTGCGCGTGCCCTGCAGCGATGGAGAGGAAAGGGTGACGGTGACTCCCGGCAGGCCGTTGCCTTCCGAGGTGACGGTGCCGATGAGACTTCCGGAAGTCCCCTGGCCGAGTGCCGTCGACACGACGAGTAACAGGAGAACGAACAGCGTGGCTCCCCGAACGTGAATCTTCATGTTTTCTCCTACCTTTTGTTGGACGAGCGTCGATTGTACGCTCCTGCCCGGCAGGGTGATGTCACGTCGCGGTGGCCGGACGTGAACGGAATCGCGATCAGGCCGTGCCGAACCAGCCCTGCCGCTGCACTTCCGCCAGCCGCGCCTCGAGATACTCCCAGAGCGCGGGACAGCCTTCTTTGATCGGTGGCGCCACGCGGCGCAGGACGCGCTCGTGCGTGATCCCGTTCTCCCGCCAGCTCTGCCCCTCGTTCGCGAGATTGAGCAGTACCGGCATGGCGCGGTCCGCGGCGTTCGCGAAACGCGCCTCCGGCGTCTCCGCGTTCTCGAACTCTTCCCACAGCGCCATGAACTTGGAGCGCTGCGGATCGGGCAATAAGCCGAAGATGCGCGTCACCGCCGCCCGCTCCGCCGCCTTCCGCTCCGGCCACCCTTCTTCCGCGTAGAAGATGGTGTCGCCGGTCTCGATCTCGCCGATGTCGTGCACCAGCAGCATGGCGATCACGCGGTCGATGTCGACCGCCGTCTCCGCATACGGCGCCAGCGACGCCGCCAGCATCGCAATCTGCCAACTATGCTCCGCCGAATTCTCGTAACGCTCCAGCCCAATGGGCCTGGTCTTGCGGGTGATGCCCTTGAGCTTGTCCAGCTCGATGATGAAATCGACGATCTGCTGCATACCGGTCGCGAGTATAGCTCTCCACAAGGTGTGGGCATTTCGGCGCGAAATGCTCGATCTGCTATCTTGATTTCGAGGAGATGGATGGTCGCGAACTCGCTCGAGCTTTATGGAGGAAAAGATCCTCGCGAACTGCCGGTCTACGGTCCGCGTGAGGCTGCCGCGTGCCTGAACGTTCCCGAGAGCACACTGCTCCGCTGGACGGCCGGACATCTCGGCGTCGGCCCGGTTCTCACCGTCGAGGAAGGTCAGCGGCGATTGTCGTTCTTCAATCTCCTCGAGGCATTCGTCGTTGACGACCTGCGCAGACGATCGAAGTTTTCCCTTCAGGAGTTGCGGCGCGTCATCGACGAGCTCCGCGCCGAGTACCCGCAACTGCGCTATCCGCTGGCCGAGGTCGACCTCTCCATTACGAAGGAAATCCCCGCGACTGAATACGACGTCGTCAGCGCATCGGGAATGCATTTTCAGAAAGCGCAGAAGCGGCGGACGCGCGCCGAGCTGTTCACGCAGATCCCGGGACAGCCGCTGGTCAACATTTCGGGTCGCGGACGCAACCTGGTCCTGACGGACGTGCTCCGCGACTTCCTGAAACGCGTCGAGAAGCGTCCGGCCGAAGGGATCGTGCGGCTGTATCCGTTCATTACGAAAGACCGCAATCCTGACGCACCAAAAACCGTCGCCGTGGATCCGACGGTGGCCTTCGGGAAGCCTGTCATCGCGGGCACCGGCATTCCGACCGCGGCCATTTACCAGCTCTTTACGGCCGGCGACGAGATTCGTGAGATAGCGGAGGAATACGATCGCGACACGAGCGAAATCGAAGCCGCCATCCGGTACGAGTCCGTCCGCGCCAGACGCGCTGCCTGAAGCGGACCCTTTCGCCTACACGTACTTTCTCGACGAGTCGGTCTCGGGAAAGACGCTCGTGACGGCGATGCGCGAAGCCGGCTACTCGGTGAAGGTGCTGGCGGAGGAGTTCGGGAGCGGAGCGCCCGATCCGGAGTGGCTGCCGCTCGCGATCGCGCAGCAGTGGGTCCTGATCAGCAAGGACGACCGCTGGCGGTATCGATCCGAGGAGAAGGCGATCCTCATTCGGGCGAAGGCGCGCACCTTCATCTTCGTCAGCAAGACGGCCAGGCGCGACGAGATCGCGGAGGCCATCCTCGGCGCGTTACCGAAGATGGCGCAGCTGCTGGCCACGCAGCCGGCGCCATTCATCGCGCGCATTCTGCTGTCCGGGTACGTCGGGCTCCTCTACCCGCCGGATCACGCCGACTCGCAGGACTGAATCCGCCCCTGTACACATCTTTCCTCCCCGCCCGTATTACCCGGCGAAGGAGATCGCAGCACCATGACCTTGACCACCCGATTCATCCTGAGCCTGCTGGTGACGTTGGCCCTCGCCGGCGGTGCGTTCGCGCAGGAGTCGACCGCCACGACCGCGGGCACCGCCACCGAGACGACGGCGGCCGAGACCGAGACCGTCGAGACGTCCACCGCGGCCACCGGGACTTCCGAAGAAACCTCCACCGCGCCCGAGGAGATCACGGTCGCGAGCGCCGGCGCTTACGCGGTGCGCGAGCAGTTCACGAACCTCCTCTCGAAGCACCCCGCGGATCTGGCCACGATTCTCGCCCTCGACCCGTCGCTGATGTCGAACGAGGCGTTCATGGCGCCGTACCCGGACCTGAGGGAGTTCATTGCCAGGCATCCGCAGGTCCGCCACACCCCGCGCTTCTATCTCGCCGAGTACAACTATCGCGCGAACTCCCGCAGCGTCGTCGGCGACGTCCTGGAGTCGCTGACGATCTTCGCGACGTTCGTGCTGATCGCGTTCGCGCTGGCGTGGGTGATCCGCACCATCAACGAGCAGAAGCGCTGGAACAAGCTCTCGCGCACGCAGAGCGAGGTGCACAACAAGATCCTGGACCGCTTCGGCACCAGCGCCGAGGTGCTCGATTACATCAAGACTCCCGCGGGGACGAAGTTCCTCGAGTCCGCGCCGATCCAGCTGCACGACGAGCGTCCGATGCGGCAGGTCAGCAACCCGCCGTTCACGCGCGCGATGTGGTCGATCCAGATCGGGGTCGTGCTGGCCGTGGCCGCGCTGGGCATGCTGCTGGTCAGCGGCCGCTTCGACAAGGAGAGCGCGCAGGGCTTCTTCGCCCTCGGCGTGATCGGCTTCTCCATCGGCGCCGGCTTCATCGCCTCGGCCATGGTCTCGATCTTCCTCTCGCGGCGCCTCGGCCTCTGGCAGGGTCCCGGACCCGAGCACATCGACCACCCGGGCATCATGCGATGATGGGAGGAATGGGACTGCCCTTCGTGATCGACGCCACGATGACTCCTGACAGCCGGAAGCTGGCCAGCGGTGCTTCCGTGCTCATGGAAGAAGAGGAGTTCCGTGCGTTCTACGAGCGCACGGCACGGCCGCTCTGGTCGTACCTCTCGCGCGTCACGGGAACCCGGCAGGAAGCGGACGACGCGCTGCAGGAGGCGTATTACCGCTTCTACCGCGCCGGCGCGAAGCACGAGAGCGAGTCGCACCGACGCAACTCGCTCTTCCAGATCGCGACCAACGTGGTACGCGACGCGGCCCGCCGCGCGAAGCATCGCAACGACGTCTCGCTGGACGAGGATTCGTCCGCGGTCAACGAGCCGGCCAGCCACACGCCGACGCCGGAACGGGAGGTCGCGGTGCGCACCGATCTCGCTCGCGGGATGCAGCAACTCGAGCCGTTGCAGCGCGAGCTTTTGTGGCTCGCGTACGCCCAGGGCGCCTCTCACGAAGAGATCGCGGACATCCTCGGCCTGCGCGCGGTGAGCATCCGCACGCTGCTGCTGCGGGCGCGGCGCAAGCTGGCCGGCATCCTCGGCGGCGGAGCGGTGAACGTGCCGCAGGAGGCGCAACGATGAACTGCCAGCGTGAAGACGAGCTGCTCGACGCGCTCGGCCGCGGCTTCGTCGGCGAAGAGCTCGAGTCGCACGTCGCGTCGTGCTCCGCGTGCGGCGAGCTGCGTCTCGTGGCCGGCGCCCTGCTCGACGACCATGTCGAAGCATTCAAGGAAGCGGCGCTGCCGTCCGCCGGCACGATGTGGTGGCGCATGCGCATCCGCGAGCGGCACGACGCCGAGGCGACGGCGCGGCGCTGGCTGTTCATCGGCCAGGCCATGACGCTGATGGTGGCCCTGTCGCTGGTCGCGTTGTGGTTCGGCAGCGACATCGTCTACTTCGGCACCGACCTGGCCAGCACCGTCCGCCACCTCATCGCCACCATCCGCCTCAGCACTCCCCTGCTCCTGGCCGTGGCCACGTGGGTGCTGCTCGCCCCCATCGCGGGATGGGTGGCAATCCGGCAGAAGTGAGCGTACGGTAGGGACCAGTCCGTTATTGGAGGTCCCGGTGAAGAACATCCTTCGCGCGTATGCGCTCGCCGCCGCAGCTCTGTCCGCCCTTTGTGCGAGCGCGCCGGCGAGCGCACAGGCGACGCTGATCGACGCGGCCTACCAACAGATTCACGATCGCGTCTGCGCGGAGATGGCGGTGTCGCCTTGTCCGCGGCTGGCCGAAGAGGACGCGCGATGGGCGTTCGTCACGACGTGGTGCAGACGGAATCCGGCGGCGGTCGAATGCGATGCGCTGGAGGGACTGAGCGGCGGCCCGGTCGTGATTGCGTTCAACCACAAATTGCAGTCGTGGCGCGCGATCTACGGCGTCAGCGACGCGAACATCGACGAAGCAACCGGCATCCCGGAGGTCCACGCGCGGAATTCGAACGCACGCGTGATCGCGGTCGTGGAGGACACCAATCCGCTGCTCTACAGCGCGGAAGCGGGTGCGATCAGCGAGACTCCCAGTCCGGCCATCGCGGCGCTGCAGTCGCTGTTCGACGTCCTCGGCCCGTCGATCATCACGGCGATGGGTTTCGCGGAGAAGCCGCTGACTGCCGACGAGGCAGCGAGGATCACGGACCTCGAGAACGCAATGAAGCCGGTGCAGTGCGTCACCGCGCAGACCGAGTCCGCGGCCGAATTCATTCGGGCCGTGGAGACGGACGGCGGCGCCACGTACACGCTGATGAAGGCGAAGTGCAGCGTCGACGCGAGCACGCTCCCCGCGGCACTGAAGGCCATCGAAGACGCGGCCGAGCCGCTGCGGACGATGGACTTCTGCGTCTCGTCCGCGACGGCGCTCCTCACACTCCTCGACACGCCCGCACGCTCGAGCGCATTGCAGACCAACATCGACGCCGTCGCGCTCCCGCCGCGCTGCGTCGGACCGATCGGCGAGCTGGCGAACCGCATCCTGGCTCGCGCCCGGGACGTAGTCGCTGACCCCAGCGACGCCGCCGCGCGAAAGGAGTGGAACGACACCGCCGCGGGCGACATCGCCACGCTGACACGTCGAAAGAACGCGGCTGCATCGGCGACGAAGCTCGTGGCCGCGGCGGACGCGCTCCGCGGAAAAGAAGCGGACCTGAGGACGGCGCTGCGGAAGATCGCCGCGTTCGAAACGCGTCTCATGCAATCCGCGGCTTCGACCGCGACGAAGACGCCGAGCGACCCGATCTCGCGCACCGACATCGCCGACTTTTTCGTCGTGCAGCGCGGCGGGATTCCGGTGGCGTGGGAGAAGAAGCGCACGCGCACGCTGACGGTGAAGGAGTCCTCGCCGTTCGCGGACGTCGTCGACGGCAAGTCCGAAGTGGCGACGAGCTACTCGGCCTCCGTCCTCTCCGCGTCGCTGTTCGACGTGGCCGTCGCCATCACGCACACGCAGCTCGCGAGTCCCGTCTTCGGCACCGTCACCGCGCCCGCGCCGACGGCCACCAATCCCGGCGCGACGAAGCTCGTCATCGCCAGGAAAGACGAGGACGAGCGCTCCGGACAACTGGCCCTCTTCGTCAGCTATCCGGTGCTGACGCTCCTCGCGCCCGGCAGATCGTGGACGCGCAACCTCGGCCTGGACCTCGGCGTCGGCACGGGCGAGAACCTGCCCGCGTTTTTCCTCGGCGGCTCGTGGCGCATGGGCCCGATCCGCATCGGCGCCGGCTCGACATGGCAACAGGTGAAGGCGCTCGAAGGTCAGCAACTCGGCGAGACCGTGGCCGCGGAAGGCGACATCCAGCTGAAGAACGAGCTCGACGACTCGTGGTACGCCTCGTTCAGCCTCTCCCTCGGCGAGACGCTGAATCTCTTCAAGAGGGAGTGACATGGAGAAGCACGAGGCCTACGCCTGGCACCACCGTGCGCTCCAGCAGGTGCGCGCCGAAGAAGCGGTACGCCGCGCGACGACGAACGAGAGTCCGTTCGAGCTGCTGCCGGTGGAGATCAACGTGAGCATCGCCGTCGAAGAGGATCGCGACGGCGAGAGCCGCGTCGCGGTGCGGCTGCAGAGCGACGATGCGGCCACGCGGCAGATGGTCGAAGTCATGCGCGCGAACGGCGCGATCCCCGAGGATGCGGTGGTCGAGTACATCGGCCCGATGCGCGGACTGGGACCGCGCGATCTGGTCATGCCGGTGCAGCCGGGCGTCTGCTGCGCGCATCGCAGCGGCCCGCGCGGGACGATCGGCTCCGTGATCCGCAAGAACGGAGAACGGCGGTTCCTCCTCTCCGCCAATCACGTCATCGCGCAGGAAGACCGCGTGGACCTCGGCACGCCGATCGTGCAGCCGGTCACGGGTGCGGACGACGTTCGCAGGATCGGCGTCCTCGCGGACAAAGAGCCGCTCGTCGCGACCGGCAACCTCATGGACGCCGCCATTGCGCGCTTCACCGTCGACGACTTCATCGCGCCGCAATTCAACGGCAAGTCGATCACGGCGATCCGCACCGCGGAACTGAAGACCGGCGACCGCGTCTTCAAGTTCGGCCAGACCACGTTCGAGACCTCGGCCACCGTCCTGTCGCCGATGATCAGCAACATCAAGCTCGACATGCGTTTCGGCAGCTACCGGTTCGACGAGCAGATCGAGATTCAGTCCGCGGCCGGCTCGCCGTTCGCGGACGGGGGCGACAGCGGCGCGCTTGTTTATGACGAACAGCAGCGGGCCGTAGGGATCGTGATCGGCGGCGACGGTCTCACGCGCACCTACGTCACGCCAATCCAACGCATCCTCACCAGGTTCACCGCCGAGCTTGCGTGAGCCTTGCACGCGCTGGCGTGCATGAGAGCGACACTTGCCGCCGCGCTGCCGATCGTGCTCGCCGCCTGCACGAGCACCGTCGAAGCGCCGATCCGCACGGACCGTTCCGCGTACATCGTCGGGAGCGGAGAGTTCGGTCCCGAGTTGAAGATCATCTCGACGCTGCGCGCGCCCGCCGATCGAGCAGTGCACGTCGCGAACTGCAACGGCGCGATCGCGCCGGGGCTGCAGCGCCGCATTGACGATCAAGGGGACGGCACGTGGGTCGACGCGTGGATTGCAGCGACGGATGCATGCGCCTCCTCGCCGATCGTCATCCCCGCCGGCGGCACGCACACGGCGGAGCTGCTGATCCGTCCCGGAGCGGGCGCGGTGACGTACCCGCGTCCCAACAACGACGCGCTGGAGTCGGGGACGTATCGCGTCGTGTGGCATGGCACGGACCTCCCGCTGGAACAGCGCGTGTCGGCGCCGTTCACGATCGAAGCGCCCGCCATGCCGCCGTCGCCGAATCGCGCCACGCCCTCCTCTGGCGCCTCCGCGGCCCCGCCCCGTCCGGTGAAGAAGTGACGGAGCCGATCGGGCTCGGATACGGGGACGGGTTGATCGGGATGCGGGGACCTTAAAAGAGAACAGCGCGTCTCGCGACAACTTGGGTTACGCGAACTGTCGCCGCATTCAGCACTCGGCGATCAACCGCGCGATCCGCTGCTCGATCTCTTCATCGGAGATGAAGTCGGCGCGGTCGGACGCTGCCAGACCTCGGGCGATCTTCTGCTGTACGTAGAGGTGGTACTGGATATCTTCGTCCCGCGGAGGTGTTCGCGTCATGGCCATAACCAGACGTGGGGGGGGGG
>DASVSV010000444.1:0-3268 GCA_036387915.1 Thermoanaerobaculia bacterium | reverse complement strand
GACCCCGGCAACGTCGGCACGATCGTGCGCCTCGCCGCGGCCTTCGACGCGAGCGGCATGCTGCTCCTCCCCGGCTGCGCCGACGCCTTCGGTCCCAAAGCCATCCGTTCCTCGGCCGGCGCGATCCTGAACGTGCGCGTCGCGCCGGTCACCGCACGCGAGCTGCTCGACTGCGGACTGCCCCTCCTCGCCGCCGACGCCTCGGGCTCCGCCGTGCCGCCGCCGAGCACCGGCGCGGTCCTCGTGTTCGGCAACGAAGGCACGGGCGTGTCGGAGGAGCTGCTGCGCCACTCCACCCCCATCGCCATCCCGATGTCCGCACGGATGGAGTCGCTGAACGTGGCCTCGAGCGCCGCGATCCTGCTCGCGCAGAGCTTCTCGCAGCGCAAGTAGGTCCACAAGAACGCGCAGCGTCCGCGATAGCATCGCGGGCGCATGTCGGGAAAGCTCCTCATCGTCGGTACGCCGCTCGGCAATCTGCAGGACATGCCGCCGCGGGCGGTGTCGGCGCTCAAGTCCGCGGACCTCATCCTCTGCGAGGACACGCGTCACACGCGCAAGCTCCTCACGCATTTCGGCATCGACCGCCCCACCGACAGCTATCACGAGCACAACGAAGACGCGAAAGCAGAGTCGCTCATCGCGCGCATCGAGGAAGGGCAGACGCTCGCACTGGTCAGCGACGCGGGGATGCCGGTGATCTCCGATCCCGGCTATCGCATCGTGCGTCTGGCGCGCGAGCGCGGACTCACCGTCGAGCCGATCCCCGGACCGTTCGCCGGCATCCTCGCTCTCGCCGCCAGCGGCATCGCCCCACTCCCCTTCACCTTCCTCGGCTTCACACCGCACCGGCAGAGCGAGCGTCTCGACTTCTATCGCAAGGCCGCGGAGCTCGCGCACACGACGGTCGTCTACGAGTCGCCGGAGCGCGTCATCGCCTCACTCGAAGACGCACTGACAGTCCTCGGCGACACGGAAGTCACCGTCGCGCGCGAGATGACGAAGATGCACGAGGAACTGCTCCACGGCACGATCCACGAAGTGCTCGAAACGTTGCGCGGCCGCGAGCGCGTGCATGGCGAGCTGACCGTCGTCTTCGCGGCGCCGGCGCGTCAGGCGGAGGAAGTGTCGCCGGACGAGATTCGCGCCGAGTTCGAACGGCTGCGCGACAGCGGCATGCGCCGCAACGACGCGGTGAAAGCCGTCGCGGAAAAGTTCGGCCTGCGCAAGAACGACGTCTATCGCTTGCTGCTCTGATCGAGGAACACCACGCGCGCGAACTTCGCGAAGTAATCGACGCCCGAGGTCAGCGCGAGCACCATCACCAGCCAGAGCGCGATCGTGCCGATGATGCGGAACTGCCCCATCTCGGAGCCGAGGATCAGCAGCGAGATGGCCACGACCTGCGAGACCATCTTCCCTTTGCCGAGCGGCGACGCGGCGATGGTCACGCCCTGTTGCGCGGCGATCGAGCGCAGGCCGGAGACGGCGAACTCGCGTCCGATGATGATCACCACCATCCAGGCCGGGACGTGGGTCGAGTCCATCTCCACGAGCGAGATGAAGGCCGCGGACATGAGCAGCTTGTCCGCGATCGGGTCGAGCAGCGCGCCGAGGCGGGTGGTCTGGTTGCGGCGCCGCGCGACCCAGCCGTCGAAGAAGTCGGTGATGGCCGCGACGAGGAAAATGGCCAGGCCCACGAACTCGCGGCCCGCGAACTTCGTCAGCAGCACGACCACGAGGAACGGGACCAGGAAGATGCGGAACAGCGTCAACGCGTTCGGCAGGTTCCAGATCTCGTTCGACAGCGTGTCGCGCGCCGCGGTCGGCATCACTTCGGGAGGGGACGACATGGCTTCCGGCGCTCGTCGCGGAGGATAGTCGTTTCGGTCGGAGTTCGGAAGCATGGCAACGGAATATCACCCACGCAATTGACATTCCTCAGCCTGCAACTAGAATCACCCTCCCGAGCCCGGGTGGCGGAATTGGTAGACGCGCAGGTCTCAGAAGCCTGTCCTCATTAGAGGGTGCTGGTTCGATTCCAGTCCCGGGCACCAGCAAAGCAGTTCCTTCCCGTTTGGCCCATCCTTCGCAGTCACCCTGTCATAGATGAGGCACCTTCTCGTGATTACCGCCGCCGCGCTCGCGCTCGCTGCCTGCGACGCCGGCCCCGGCTCTTCGTCGCAGGCCAACGCCTCAGCCGGCGTGGCCACCATCAACACCACCCCGCCGCGCCCCGCGCCGCTGCAGGGTCCGCCGATGCTGCAGGACGAGGCGCCGCCGCCGAAACCGAAGGTCATGCCGTGGGAGACGCCGAAGCCGATCGTCTTCTCCCCGGAGGACGAGAAACTGCGCGCGTCGCTGCCGTTCAGCCCGGCCATCGCCATGGACCCGATCGACGGCAGCAAGATCTCCATGCTCTCCACCACGCCGACGTTCGAGTACAAAGGGAAGATCTACTACTTCCAGAACGAGGCGAACCGGAAGATCTTCATGAGCAACCCCGAGCAGGCCCTCAAGGGCGGCTTCATGAAGCTATAGTCCCCGCATGGGGAAGACTCTCGACGCGATCGACGATTCGCTGCGCAAGTGGGTCGAGCGGCAGCACGTGTTCTTCGTCGCCACCGCGCCCGCCGGCTCCGGCGGACACGTCAACTGCTCGCCGAAAGGCCTCGACTCGCTGCGCATCCTCGGCCCGCGGACAGTCGCGTACGTCGACTACACCGGCAGCGGCGCCGAGACCATCGCCCACCTCCGCGAGAACGGCCGCATCGTGATCATGCTCTGCGCGTTCTCCGGCCCGCCGAAGATCGTGCGCTTCCACGGACGCGGCTCGGTGATCGAGCCCGATCACGCCGACTTTGCCGCGCTGGCGCCGCACTTCGACATCGCCCGCGGCGTCCGCTCCATCATCGTGGTCGACATCGAACGGATCAGCGACTCCTGCGGCTTCAGCGTCCCGGTCATGGCCTTCGACCACGATCGCCCCCACCTCGCCGCCTGGACGGACAAGAAGAGCGACGAGGCACTGGTGGAGTACCGGGACAAGAAGAACGCGGTGAGCATCGATGGGTTGCCGGCGCTGACATCGGTGTCCCGTCGCGTACTTTTGCAGGACATGACGAATGACGGCGCGAAGCAGCTCGACGCGAAGGGCGTGACCGAGGACGAGATCACTCGGGACTTCGCTGCCTCCAAGAAGCGTCGCAGGTGAAAGCAGCACTTCCGCGCGGCATCGCACGTCTCCACACATGAGACAAACGTAGGG
>DASVSV010000443.1:0-4404 GCA_036387915.1 Thermoanaerobaculia bacterium | reverse complement strand
AGGCTAGGCCAAGCAGCGCTGCCGGTCGCACCGGCCCGCCGGAGGCCCCTCGTCGTTTTCCCTGTCGCACACCACGATGACAGTCGCCTGAATGACCCCGCTCCCGTCGAAGGGGATTTCGTGAGAGATTCCGCGGCCAGGAGCGAACATCCATGACACACACCATCACCCGTGCCGTCGTCATCGGCTCGGGCACCATGGGCGGCGGGATCGCCGCGCATTTTGCGAACGCCGGCATTGCTGTCTATCTGCTCGACGTCATCCCGCCGCCGCTCGACAAACTGAAAAAGCACAAGCCTCCCGCGTTTCACACCGCGTCGACCGCGGACCTCATCACCGCCGGCACGCTCGAAGAGCACGAGGCGTGGATCGGTGAGGGCGACTGGGTCGTCGAGGCCATCGTCGAGCAGCTCGACGCCAAGCGCGACCTCGTCGCGCGGATCGACCGCCTGCGCAAGAAGGGGAGCATCGTCTCCAGCAATACCTCCGGACTGCCGATTGCGCAGGTCGCGGCGAACGCGTCGAACGACTTCAGGAAGCACTTCCTCGGCACGCACTTTTTCAATCCGCCGCGCTACATGAAGCTGCTCGAAGTCATCCCCACGCCAGACACCGATCCCGACGTCACCGCCTTCGTGCGCGACTTCGCGGAGCATCGTCTCGGCAAGTCCGTCGTCTTCTGCAAAGACACGCCGAACTTCATTGCCAACCGCCTGGCCTCCGTCGGCGGCGCGGTGCTGATGGACTACGCCCTCGAGCACGGCTACACGATCGAGGAAGTCGACGCCATCGCCGGCCCGCTCATCGGCCGCCCGAAGACCGCCGCGTTCCGCCTGCAGGACCTGGTCGGCCTCGACGTTTCGAACGGCGTCGCGACGAACCTCCACGGGATGATCGAAGGGGACGAGTCGCGCGACGTGCTCGCGTCGCCGCGCGTCGCGAAGCTCGTGCAGTCGCAGCTCGAGCGCGGCCGTCTCGGCGACAAGTCGCAGCAGGGCTTCTATAAAAAAGAAGGCAAGTCGATCCAGACGCTCGACCTCAACACCGGCGAGTACCGTCCGCGTCAGGAGCCGGAGATCCCGTCGCTGGCCGAGGCCGCGAAGATCAAGTCGCTGCCGGAGCGGCTGCGGTTCGTGCTGGCGCAGGACGACAAAGCCGGCAAGCTCGCCCGCCACATCGTCTACAACGCCCTCGGCTACGCCGCGCGCCGCGTGCCGGAGATCAGCGACGACCTGGTCAGCATCGACCGCGCCTCGCGCTGGGGCTTCTCACACGACCTCGGGCCGTTCGAGTTGTGGGACGCGCTCGGCGTGAAAGAGACCGCCGAGGCGATGGAAGCGAATGGCGTCAGCGTGGCGCCGTGGGTGCGCGAGATGCTCGACGCCGGACACACGTCGTTCTATCGCGACGGCCACGCGTACGAGCCGGCGTCGAAGTCGTACGCCGCCATCCCGCGCGACCCGAAACAGATCTCCCTCCGCGAGCACGAGGTGGTGAAGGAGAACAAGGGCGCCACTCTGATCGACCTCGGCGACGGCGTGCTCTGTCTCGAGTTCCACACCAAGATGAACACGCTCGACGGCGACATCCGCGAGATGCTCGTCGCGGCCGTCGAGGAAGTGGAGAGCGGCGACTGGAAGGGTCTCGTGATCGGCAACGAAGGCGGCGATTTCTGCGTCGGCGCGAACCTGGCCGGCGGACTTGCCGGCGATCCGAACGACGCGGTCGAAGGAATGCAGGACGCGCTGATGCGCGTGCGCTTCTGCGCGAAGCCGGTCGTGACCGCGCCGTTCGGCCGCACCCTCGGCGGCGGCGTCGAAGTGGCCATGGCCGGCGCGCGCATCGTCGCGGCGGCGGAGACGTACATGGGCCTCGTCGAAGTCGGCGTGGGCCTGATCCCCGGCGCCGGCGGCTGCAAGGAGATGGTGCGGCGCGTGGTGTCGCCGGCGTTGAAGCGGACGCCCGGCGCCGATCCGCTGCCGTTCGTGCAGCGCGTGCTCGAGGTCGTCGGCGCGGCCAAAGTCTCGTCGAGCGCGGCCGAGGCGCGTGAGTTTGGTTTCCTGTCCGAGGGGGATCGCATCGTGATGAACCGCGATCACCTGCTGCACGAGGCGAAGCAGGAAGTGCTGGCCATGGACGCGGCCGGTTACGCGCCGCCGCCGCGCGAAAACAATTGTTACGCCGCGGGCCGCGACGTCCTGGCCGGACTCCGCGCCGGCATCTACGTGTTGCAACAGGGCGGCTACATGAGCGAGTACGACGCGTTCATCAGTAAGAAGCTCGCGTCCGTGCTCTGCGGCGGCGACATCTCGCGCGGCCAGTGGGTCGGCGAGCAGTATCTGCTCGACCTCGAGCGCGCCGTCTTCGTCGAGCTCCTCGGCCAGCCGAAAACGCACGAGCGCATCCAGCACATGCTGAGCACGGGCAAGCCGCTCAGAAACTGACACAGGAGAAAAATCATGAATGAAGCCGTCATCGTTGCAGGCCTGCGCACCGCCGTCGGGAAAGCGCCGCGCGGCTCGCTGCGCACCACCCGTCCCGACGACATGGCCGCGGAAGTGATCCGCGCGCTGCTCGCGCAGAATCCGCAGATCACGCCGGCCGAGATCGACGACGTGATCATCGGCTGTGCCACGCCCGAGGGGGAGTCGGGGACGAACGTGGCCCGCATCGCGGCGTTGCGCGCGGGATTGCCGGACAGCGTTCCGGCCGCGACCGTGAACCGCTTCTGCTCGTCGGGCTCGCAGACCATCGCCAACGCCGCGGAGCGGATCATGGCCGGCATGGCCGAGCAGATCATCGCCGGCGGCACGGAGTCGATGTCGCTCGTGCGCGGCAACAACCGCTTCCGCCCGAATCCGACGCTCATCGAAGAACGCCCCGAGGTCTACATCAGCATGGGACTGACGGCGGAGAACGTGGCCCGCAAGTACAACATCTCGCGCGAGGAGGCGGACGCGTTCGCGTACCGCAGCCACCAGCGCGCGCTGGCCGCGCAGGCGGCGGGGAAGTTCGCCGAGGACGGGATCGTGCCGCTGCACGTCGAGATCCGCGAGCCGGACGACGAGCAGTCGTTCGTCTTCGACACCGATGAAGGTCCGCGCGCCGATACCACCAAGGAAGCGCTGGCGAAACTGAAGCCGGTGTTCCACGCCAAGGGCGTCGTCACGGCCGGCAACTCCAGCCAGACCTCCGACGGCGCGGCCGCGGTGGTGGTGATGTCGCGCAAGCGCGCCGAGGAACTGGGGCTCAAGCCGCTGGCGCGACTGGTGTCGTATGCGGTCGGGGGCGTGCCGCCGGAGATCATGGGCATGGGTCCCGTGGTCGCGGTGCCGAAGGCGCTCAAGCTCGCGGGCTTGAAGCTCGAGGACATCGACGTCATCGAGCTCAACGAAGCCTTCGCCTGCCAGGCGCTGGCGGTGATGCGCGAGCTGGGGATGGACGAAGATCGCGTGAACGTCAACGGCGGCGCGGTGGCCCTCGGCCATCCGCTCGGCGCCTCGGGGGCCAAGCTGACCGTGCAGATCCTCGGCGAGATGCGCCGCCGCGGCTCGCGCTACGGCATGGTCACGATGTGCGTGGGCGGCGGGCAGGGAGCGGCGACGATCTTCGAGAACCTGCAGTGAGGTTCGCGAACAAGACGGTCTGGATCACCGGCGCCTCCTCGGGGATCGGGGAGGCGCTGGCCGTCGCCTGGAGCCGCGAAGGCGCGCGCGTGATTCTCTCCGCGCGCAACGCCGCGGAGCTCGAGCGCGTACGCCGCGCGTGCACCGATCCGGAACGTCATCGCGTCCTGCCGCTCGATCTGACCGATCCCGCCGCGATCGACGCCGCGGCGCGGCAGGCCGGCGAAGTCGACGTGCTCGTGCACAGCGGCGGCGTCAGCCAGCGCTCGCTGGCCGCGGAGACGGACCTCGCCACCGATCGCGCCATCATGGAGCTCAACTACTTCGGCACCATCGCCCTGACCAAGGCCGTGCTGCCGTCGATGCTGGCGCGCAAGTCGGGACACATCGTGCCGATCAGCAGCGTGATCGGCTACGTCGGCATCCCCACGCGCTCCGCGTACTCCGCCTCCAAGCACGCCCTGCACGGCTTCTTCGAAGCCCTGCGCGCCGAGACGGCCAAGGACGGCATCCGCATCACCATGGTCGTGCCGGGCTACGTCCGCACCAAAGTCTCGGAGAACGCCCTCCGCGGCGACGGCTCCCGCCACGGAAAGCTCGACGACACGCACGCCAAAGCCATGCTCCCCGAACGCGCCGCGGAGAAGATCGTCGACGCCGTGGCCAAAGGCCGCGCCGAAGTCCGCGTCGGCGGCAAAGAGATCTGGGCCGTCCTGCTGCGGCGGATGTTGCCCGGACTCACGCGACGAATGCTCCGCGTCCGGTAGTCCTATGGAGT
>DASVSV010000442.1:0-9399 GCA_036387915.1 Thermoanaerobaculia bacterium | reverse complement strand
CGCCGCCGCTTTCGAATTCGGTTGCACCCCGCTAGTCGGGTGCGTCTCGGCAGTACGGCACGCGAATACGAAAGCGGCGGCGAAGGCCGCCGCACTCCATAAACGCTCCGCGACACGAGCGGCCGTCATTGCGCCACCTCGACCAGCAGCGCGTCGCCGGCGGCGCCGAGGATGCGGTACGTGAGCGGGGCCTGGGCGTCGTACGTGCCCTGTACGACGACCGGTACTCCCTCGATCGTGGCGCGCTCGCCGTCGTCGACGACGTTGCTCGTGAACGTCGACGCGTCGAGCGCCGCGCGCTGCTCCGCGGTCAGACGCTCGAATCCTTCGAGCAGCGCGCGCAGCTCGCGTGCGGTGGGCAACGGGGATGGCAAGGCGACGAGAGCAGCGCCCTCCGCCTCCCGCCGAAGCGCGCGCAGCGTCTCGTTGGCGGGAAACTTCACCAGCAGCGCGTCGAGCACGCCGCGCGCGGCGCGCAGCTCGCCGCGCTCGAGGTGCACCAGCGCGCGCTGCATGTCCGTCCGCGGCGCGGTCAGCACCTTGCGGTACTCGCGGATGAGCGCCAGCGAGAACGGGTTGGCCTCGAAAGCCTCGCCGTACAGGCGCGCGCGTTCCGCGTCATCGGGCGTCAGCCGCGCCAGCGCGGTCAGCGCGATCGCGTCGTCGCTGCGTCCTTCCAGCACCCGCCGGTATTGCTCGCGCGCCTGGCCGATCGCGCCGCGTTTCTCGTACAGCGACGCCAGTCGCAACTGCGCGCGATTGAGCAGCGCCACGTACGCGGCCACGTCGCCGCGCGCGGAGCTGTACACCTCGAACGACTCCGATCGCGCCGCCTCGCGTTGCAGCGGCGCGAACTCCTCCGAGCGCAGCGAGGTCGTCACCGTGACCAGCAAGCGCTCCGCCTCCGCGACTTCATTCGCTTCGACGAGCGCCGTCGCCAGCGCGTGCCGATAGACGGCGAGATCGAGCGGCTCGCCGGCAGTGATTTCCGCGGTCGCCACCGCGTTGCGCGCCGCGCTGACGGCCTTGCGCGGATGGCCGAGGATGCGCATCGCGGAGGCGTAGAGATTCCAGGACTCCGCGTCGTCGCTGGCGTAGCGCGCCACCTCTTCGAGCAGCGCGAACGACTCCGCGTCGCGCCCCAGCTTCGCCTGCGCCAGCGCGGCGTACGACGTCGCGTTTGCGTAGCGGGTCAGGCTCGAGTGGCGCCGGGCGTCGAGACGCTCCCGCTCCGCCAGCTCGTAGGCGGTTCTGTATTCGGCGCGCGCCAGGGACATCTCGTTGCGCGCCGCGCGGACGTCGCCGAGGTTCAGGCGGCCGGAGAGCTGGGACTCGAAGTCGCGGGAGCGCGCCAGCTGCGCCTGCATCTGCACCAGCTCGAAGTCGGAGGCCAGCCGCGCCTGCGCGAGCAGCATCGCCAGCAGCAGCGCGGTCATTCGGCGAAGTACCCCTTGCGCGCGCCGGCCACTTCCACGCGCGACGAGCGCACGTCGATGGTTCGCCAGCCGCGCTTTGTGCCGCGGCTCTGGTAGACGAGCAGGTAGCGGCTGTTGATGTCCTCGAGCACGCGCCGCAGCTCGCGCGCGACGGTCTCCTTCGACGCCCAAACCACGCGGCCGCCGGTGTTCTCCGCGGCCCGGTCGAGGAACTTCGCGTGCGTGTCGCCGAGGACCAGGGCGTTGACGATGGTCTTCGTCCCGCTGATTTTCTGCAGTGCCGCCTCCTCGGACAAGGCGCTGTTCCGGTCCCCGCCGTCGGTGATGACGATGGCGTACGTGCGCTGCTTCGAGGCCACCGACGCCAGCGCGTCGCGCAGCGAAGTGCCGCCCGAGGGAGTGATGGCGGTGGCGCCGACGGGTTGCGGCCTGGCCACGTGATGGTTGAAGAGCACCAGCGACGACGTGTCGCCGGGACGCAGCTGGCGCAGCTCGCTCTCGATGGCACGCAGCGCGGCGTCGAGTTTCCCGCCGCCCATGCTCAGCGAGCGGTCGACGACGAACGCAAAGTGCGCGGGCGGCCGCTCCAGACGCACGTCGCGTACGCTCTGCTCCACGCCGTTTTCGCGCACGCGCAGGTCGGAGGGCTCGATCGCCCGCGAGGAGCGCACCCGCAGCGGCACTTCCACGAGGTCGACGTCGAGCGTCTCGTTCGCGGTCATGGCCGCGCTCACGATCGTCGCGGACTCGCTGGATTTGAACCCGTTCGTCCAGACTTTCGCGGTGATCCTGCGCGTGGCCATCGAGGTCCCGAAGTCGTGCGCCACGCGATACGGCGGCTTGCGCGCGACGCCGGCCAGGACGCCGTCGACGGAAAACTCGACGCGGTCGACGTTCGGGGCATCGGTCGAGATCTCCAGCGCCTGCGGGCCGAAGAGCTGCGCGCCCTCGAGAGGCTGCACGAAGGTCACGCCGGCCGCGGCCGAGGCGGCTACGAGCAGCGAACAGAACAGCATCAGGGCGCGTTGCACGCCATGAAAAGCGCGGAGGGACCGCCTATAATGCCCGCAACGTGTCCAATCGGAACCTCCGTTACGGAATTGAGATCAACGATCACTGCCACGAGTGCAAATGGCGCTCGGACAGTTTCTTCTGCCAGTTCGACCCCCAGACCCTCAAGGCGTTTGACTCGATCAGCTTCGCGAACATCTATCCCGCCGGCACGGTCCTGTACGCGGAGAACGAGCCGCCGCGCGGCCTGTTCGTGCTCTGCTCGGGACAGGTGAAGCTGAGCATCTCCTCCGGCAGCGGCAAGACGCTGATCACCCGCATGGTCTCCTCGGGCGAGGTGCTGGGACTTTCCAGCGTCCTTTCGGGCCGCGCGTACCGCGCCAGCGCCGAGACGGTGACGGGCTCGCAGCTCAAGTTCGTGAAGCGCGAAGATTTCGTGCGCTTCATGGAGGAGCATCGAGAGGTCTCGTTCAACATCGCCCGCCAGCTCATCGAGGAATGCGAGTCCGACGCGACGCAGATCCGCTCCCTCGGCCTCGCCAACTCCGCCGCCGAGCGCCTCGCCAACCTGCTTCTGGGCTGGTGCGAAGAGAGCGGCTCCCCCTCCGCGAGCGGCATGCGCTTTCCGGTGATGATGACGCACGAGGAGATCTCGCAACTCATCGGCACCTCGCGCGAGACCGTCACGCGCCTCCTCAAGAACTTCCGCGAGAAGAAGATCCTCACCGTACGCCGCTCCTCGATGACGCTCCACAAAAAGGACGCTCTCGAGGACCTGCTCGACCTCTAGTCAACTGTCATCCCGAGCGTGAGTCGAGGGACCCGGGCGGGCGGGGATGCGCTGCGCGTGCACCAGGGCAGGGCGCACGCAAGAACGGAGCGAGACGGGGATGCGCTGCGCGTGCATCAGGGCAGACGCACACAACAACGCAGCGAGACGCACGTGATCGCGCACGAGGCACGCGCTGCGCGCCACCACCCACCCAGGTCCCTCGACTCACGCTCGGGATGACAAATTGGTTTGTGACGTTCGTCACAAACGCGGGGGTCACCCTGCTCAACTGGTCCGGCCACCCGTCCTTTCGGCGAATCCCCCCTGAGCGCAAATTGGCGGCAGAGATGGAGGGAACTTCAATGAACGCCAAGAACAACAGCATCCTGAACGTCATCACCGCCGCGGTCATCCTGACCGCCAGCATCGTCCCGAACGTGTTTGCCTCGAATTCCAGGGAGTACAACCCCTACACGGTGGTCGGCATGCAGATCCGCACGCAGCTCCTGCCCAGCACCCCGGGGGCCGAAGGCGTCGAGCTCGGGCCGCTGGTGTTCCAGGAGATCGTCCCCTGCCGCTTCGTCAGCACGCTCGAAGAGGACAAGTACGAGAATCCGTGGGGACCGCAGGCGTTCCAGATGCACGAGCGCCGCACCTACTATCCGAAGGGCGAGCTGGTCGCCAACAACAACTGGGTGAACCCCTGCTCGCGCCACGTCCCGACCGATGCGGTCGCGGTGGCGCTGCGCCTCATGTCCCACGGTCCCGACGCCTCGGGCAACATGTTCCTGGCGCCGGCCAACGGCACCTCGCTCAAGCCGTCGCTCATTTTCACGGGTGGCAAGGACGAGATGAAGGAAGCGAACGTGGTCCTCAAGGACGACGGCTTCACGATGTCGGTCGACCAGCCGACGCACATGACCATCGACATCATCGGTTACTTCCAGCGCGACGAGATGGGCTACGGCTCGAAGGGCGAAAAGGGCGAGCGCGGAGAGAAGGGCGAGACCGGCTCGCAGGGCCTGCAGGGCCTGACCGGCGAGCGTGGCGAGAAGGGCGATCGCGGCGAAACCGGTGCGCAGGGCGCGCAGGGCCTGACCGGCGAGCGTGGCGAAAAGGGCGACCGCGGCGAAGCCGGTGCGCAGGGCGCGCAGGGTCTTGCCGGCGAGCGCGGTGAAAAGGGCGATCGCGGCGAAGCCGGTGCGCAGGGCGCGCAGGGCATCGCTGGCGAGCGTGGTGAAAAGGGCGATCGCGGCGAAGCCGGTGCGCAGGGCGCACAGGGCCTGCAGGGCGAGCGCGGCGAAAAGGGCGATCGCGGCGAAGCCGGTGCGCAGGGCCAGCAGGGTGCGCAGGGCGAGCGTGGCGAGAAGGGCGACCGCGGCGAAGCCGGTGCGCAGGGCGCGCAGGGCATCGCCGGTGAGCGTGGCGAAAAGGGCGACCGCGGCGAACAGGGTCTCCAGGGCGCGCAGGGCCTCCAGGGTCCGCAGGGCGCCAAGGGCGACAAAGGTGACAAGGGCGACAAAGGCGACGCCGGTGTCCTGGCCAGCGTCGGCGGCCCGTACGTCTTCCCCCCGGGCGGCTCGCTCTACATCAGCGACCCGAACGTGACCCCGAACAGCTTCATCATCCTGACCTACATCAACGTCTCCAACGGCAACGCCCTGGGCATCGAGTCACAGCGCAACGGCTCCTTCGTGGCCACCGGCAGCCCCAACAAACCGTTCTCCTACATCGTATTGACGATCCAGTAGCTCTCCCTCCTCCGATCGTCAGTGAGGCGCCGGCGCAAGCCGGCGCCTTTTTTGTTTTCAGGAGATGGGAAGCCCGAGCGCCCGCGCATGTGATACGAAAAGCAGATGCGCACTGCCCGCCTACTCGCCACACTGCTCGTTCTCCACCTCGCGCACGCATCGCTCGCACAGCAGCCGGCGAAGCGGGCCATCAGCGAGACGGACCTGTTCCGCTTCGTCTGGGTGGCCGATCCGCGTCCGTCGCCGGACGGCACGCGTGTGGCCTTCACCCGCGTCACCGTCAATAAGAAGGGAGAGGGCTACGACACGGCCCTCTGGATCGTGCCGGCCGACGGCAGCGCGCCGCCCGCGCGCCTGACCGCGGGCACGCGCGACTCGCAGCCGCGCTGGTCGCCGGACGGGCGGCGCATCGCCTTCCTCCGCGCGCCGCTGCGCGACGGCAAGCCGGAGCCGCCGCAGATTCACATCCTCTCGCTCACCGGGGGCGAAGCCTGGCGGCTCACCGACGTCCCCCGCGGCACCTCGGCCGCGGTCTGGTCGCCGGACGGAAAACGGATCGCCTTCACCAGCAGCGCGAACGCGAAAGACCTCGACAAGCAACGGCGCGAGAGAGCCGCGCGCAAGACGGCCCAGGACGTCGACGTGCCGCGTCCCGCCGAAACGGCCGAACCGGCGCCCAAGCCGCCCGCGGCGGTCCCGAGCGAGAGCGAGCGTGAAAGCGACGTGCGCACCATCACCCGCGCCGTTTATCGCATCGACAATCAGGGCTATCTCGATCCCGAGCACCGCTCGCACATCTGGCTCGTCGACGCGCCGGAGCTTGCCGAGCAGCCGGTCGCGGCCCGGCAGCTCACCGACGGCAAATACGAGGAAGACGATCCGATCTGGTCGCGCGACGGCGCACGGATCTACTACAGCTCGACGCGGATCGACGAGCCGTACTACGAGCTGCCGCAGAGCGACCTCTACGCCGTCCCCGCAAGCGGCGGCGAGCCGGAGAAGATCGCCGCCCTCGATTTCGATATCGGCCAAGCCTCGCTCTCGCCGGATGGGCGCTCGCTCGCATTCGTGGCCGAGGTCTCCCGGCCGGTGCGCTCGTACATTCAGCCTGATCTCTGGGTGCTCGAGCTCACCCGCAGCGCGACGCCGAAGAACCTCACCGCCGACTTTGACTTCGACGTCGGCGGGGGCGTCGGCGGCGACCAGCGCGCGCCGCGCGGCAACGCCGGCGCGCGCATCGCGTGGAGCGAGGACGGGAAGTCGCTCGTCGCCCTCGTGGCGCGCGAGGGTCGCGCGAACCTAATGCGCTTTCCGACCGCCGGGGGCGCGCCCACGGCAGTCACGACCGGCGATCAGACCGTCACGTCATACGACGCAGCGCGCCCCGGCGCTCCGATCGCGCTGACCATCTCCACGCCCACCGTGGTCGGCGATCTCTGGATGCTCGACGCGCGGAGCTCGACGCCACGGCGCCTGACGTCGTTCAACGACGCGCTGTTCGCGCAGCTTCGCATCACGCCACCCGAGGAGATCTGGTACACGAGCTTCGACGGGAAGCGGATCCACGCGTGGGCGCAGCGGCCGCCGGACTTTGATCCGTCGAAGAAATACCCGCTCATCCTGAACATCCACGGCGGACCGCACTCGGCGTGGGGCTTCATCTTCACGCACGAATTCCAGTGGATGGCGGCGCGCGGCTACATCGTGCTCTATCCGAATCCGCGCGGCTCGTCGACGTACGGGCAGGACTTCGGGAACATCATTCAGTACCGCTATCCCGGCGACGATCACCGCGACCTGATGGCCGGCGTGGACGAACTGGTCCGCCGCGGCTGGGCCGACCCGCGGCGCCTCGGCGTGACCGGCGGCTCCGGCGGCGGGCTGCTCACCAACTGGGCGGTGACGCAGACCAACCGCTTCCGCGCCGCCGTCTCGCAGCGCGACATCGCCGACTGGACCGCGTGGTGGTACACCGCCGACTTCACGCTCTTCCAGCCGAACTGGTTCCGCAAGGCGCCGTTCGAAGATCCCGCCGACTTTGCGCAGCGCTCACCGATCACGCACGTCGAAAAGATCCGCACCCCGCTGATGTTCATCCTCGGCGAAGCCGACTACCGCACGCCCCCCGCCGCCGGCGGCGAGTCGCTCTTCCGCGCGCTCAAGTACCTCCGCCGCCCCACGGCAATGGTGCGCTTCCCCGGCGAATCCCACGACCTCTCCCGCACCGGCCAACCGTGGCACCGCGTCGAGCGCCTCCGCTCCATCATCGGCTGGATGGACAAGTACATCCTCGGCCAGGACGTGCCGCAGTTCCGCGACGTGACGGGACAGGACGTGGGCGTGCCCGCGGAGTAGCGATGCGTGGCCGACCGCGGCCGTCGCGAAATCGCGCATGGAGTGCGGCAAACTTCTAAGGCCGCCGCCACACTCCACAGCCCTCGCGGTACGTGCACTCATGTCATCCCGAGCGTCGAGTCGAGGGACCTGGGTGGGTGGGGACGCGCGACGTGTCCCGGTGCACGCGTTGCGCGCCCCCGCCCACCCAGGCCCCTCGACTCACGCTCGGGATGACAGCTCGAATCACAGGTTGTCCCCTTCGAGACACCCTCCTCTGGCCGCCGCACTCGATCGCGCGTGAGCCCGATCACGGCGCCGCGATCTCCGGCTCCTTAGTTGCATAGCTCCGCACTTCCGGCTGTGCGCTCAAATCCGCTTCGCAGGTGAGTCGATGAGGCGTCGTTCGATGTTCGCGTTCAACTCCGCAACCCAACTCGAGGACAATTCTATGCTGAATAAAATCCTTCTCCGGACCGCCACACTTCTCGTTACCGCGGCAGCACTTTTCGTCCCGTCGTCGATCCAGGCCCAGACTCTCGACCAGACCCTGAGCGGCTGTAACGGTGCAGCGCCGCTCAGAACCATCAATGCAACGCCTTCCAATTACCGGTCGCTGATCGCGGGACTGATCCCCGGCGACCGGCTCCTGTTCGCCGCCGGCACGTATACGCAAGGGCTGCCGATCCATAACAAGCACGGGCAGGCGGGCAAGTGCATCGTCTTCGAGGGTCCGGCCAGCGGCTCGCCGGCGTTGTTCACGGGCGGCACCTGGAACGTCGTCAGCCTGAAGGACTCGAGCTACATCGCCGTGCGCAACCTGACGCTCGACGGACTGGACATGGCGGGGGACGCCGTCAAGGCCGAGGCCACCGCCGTGTCCGTGCATCACATCCTGATCGAGGGGTTGAACATCTACAACTTCAACCCGAACTATCTTCGCGTCGGCATCAGCACCAAGTGCCCGGCCTGGAACTGGGTCATCCGCCGCAACACGATCTCCGCCACGGGCACGGGGATGTACCTGGGCGACTCTTCCGGCTACTACGAGATCTCGAATTCGCTGGTCGAGTACAACCTCGTCTACGACACTATGGATTACAACGTCCAGCTCAAGCACCAGCACGCCCGCAGCACGGCGGTCGGGGCGCCGTCGTCGGGCACGACGATCATCCGCTACAACACCTTCAGCAACGAGGCGGGCGGCATGGGGCCGAACCTGCTGGTCGGACACTGGCCGCTCTCGGGCGCGGGCTCGACGGACATCTACCAGATCTACGGCAACCTCTTCTATCAGAACCCCACCGAGTCGCTGTTCCAGGGGGAAGGCAACATCGCCTTTCACGACAACCTGCTGGTGAATCGCAACAGCGACGCGATCCGGATCCAGGCGCACAACAGCGTGCCGAGGCGGATCGACGTCTTCAACAACACCATCGTCGCAGGGTTCAATGGCATCCGGATTTCTGGCGCCGACGCGGCTTATACGCAGCGCGTCGTCGGCAACGCCGTCTTCGCCGGCACGCCACTGACCGGCGGCCAGCAGAGCAACAACGTGACCGGTACCTACTCCCAAGCATCGACCTACCTCAACAACCCGATGGCGGCGTTGGGAGCGGGCCTCGACCTCTTCCCGAAGAGCGGCCAGCTCCAAGGCACCGCGATCGACTACACCCCCTTCTCGTCGCTGCTGGACTACAACCGTGATTTCAACGGACAGTCGCGGAACGCGATCTATCGGGGTGCCTACTCGGGGAGTGGCGTGAACCCCGGATGGACGCCGGCGCGGGCGATCCGGCCGGCGGTCTCCGCGCCGCCCCCGTCCTGCAACTCCATTTCGGACGTGGAGCCGAACAACAACCTGGCCTCGGCACAGACGATCTCGGGGACCTGCAACCAGATCTCGGGGACCTTCCTGAACGACGCGACCCCGCAGCAGGAGGAGTACGACATCTTCCGCCTGAACCTGCCGGCGGGCCACACGGTAACAGCGCTGCACGACGGCCTGACGGACTACGACCTCGAGATCTATGACGCGGACTGGGGCTGGCTGGGGTACTCGTACGAAGCGGGCGCGGAGCAGGCGTCCTGGACC
>DASVSV010000441.1:0-24123 GCA_036387915.1 Thermoanaerobaculia bacterium | reverse complement strand
ACTAAGCGCCGCCGGTCGTACCGGCCCGCCGGAGGCCCCTCGTCGGTCCCTGTTGCAGACGGCGCAATACGCTAAAATCCGCGGGCATGCAGCAGGATCAGGGTGTGGAGCGGCGGGAGTTCCAGCGTCTTCGACTCGAATCGCCGGTGGCTGGTACCTTCGACTCCATGAGTATCACCGTCGTCGAAGTCGGGATACTTGGCGCGCGCATCGAGCACACCGCTCCGCTCGACTCGCCGCGCGGCGAACTGCGATACGAGTTCGGCGGCAACGAGATCCACATGCGTTGCGAAGTGATGCGCACCAGTGGCCGCTACGTGTCCGGGTTGCGTTTCATCGCGGCCGTCGGCGCGTCGGGCGACTACCTGCGGGACATGCTCGCGCACCTCGTCGTCAATGAGCTCGAGCGCAAGTACGACTCCTCCGCGACGCGACTGCGCATTCGCTCCGTCGATGGCGATCGCACGGTACGCGGCGTCGACGCGCACTTTCTCTCGTACCGGTACGAAGACGGTGCGTGGCGGCGGCGGCGCGTGTTCCTGCCCGAGCAGCCGGCCATCGGATTCACCGTCGCGCGCGGCGAAGACGCGGACGAAATGCAGCGCCTCTGCGCCGTCTACGAAGCGTCGGACGACGAAGGGCGGCGGCTCATTCGCCTGTTCGCGGAGCTGAGTGTGAGCGACGCTCTCCAGATCCCGCCGCCGACGTGAGCGTGCCGGCGTCGACCGGCAGCGTGAAGTAAAAGTCCGTGCCGCGACCCGGCTCGCTCTCCACCCAGATCCGGCCGCCGTGCGCCTCCACGATCCCCTTCGCGATCGGCAGGCCAAGGCCCGCGCCGAGACGTTCCGCGCGCTTGGCCTGCCAGTACGGACTGAAGATGTCGCCGAGGTGCTCCCTGGGGATGCCCGGACCGGTGTCGCTGATCGAGAAAATCACCACCTCGCCGTGCAGTTTCGCGCGCACCGTGATGCGGCCGTCGGGCGGCGTGAACTTCATCGAATTACCGATCAGGTTCGACAGCACCTGCATGATGCGATGACGGTCGGCGTGCACCGGCGGCAGCGTGCCTTCCGTCTCGTACTGCATCGTCACCGCGGCCACGGCCGATTGCGCGCGGAACAACTCCTCCGCCTCGCCAAGCAGCTCGGCGGGAGTGACCGGGGCCGGCTCGATCGGCAGACGCTTGCCCCCTTCGAGCCGCGTCACGTCCAGCAGGTCGGCGATGAGGCGGTTCATGCGGCGCGCCGAGACCTCGATCGTGTCCACCTGTTCGCGATCCTCGTCCGCCAGCTCGTCCGACATCTTCAGCAGCGATGCGCCGAGGGAGACCGCGCTGAGCGGGTTGCGAAGATCGTGGGAGACGATGGCCAGCACCTCTTCGCGCGCGCGCACGGCCTGTTGTGACTCGAGATAGAGACGCGCGTTGTCGATGGCCAGCGACGCGCGTCGCGCCAGCTCCGCGAACGTCGGCATGTCGTCGTTCGTGAACGGCTTCCCCTGCGCGGAGATGGCTGCCGCGACGCCGATGCTTTGCCCGCGGCTCACCAGCGGCAGGAAGATGAGCGTGCGCCCCGCGCCGTCGGACTCGCCGGTCAGATACTCGTACAACGTGGACGCCGAGCCGATGAGCGCCGGCTGGCCGCCCTGCATGATCCGCACGAGTGACTCCGGCACCTGCTGCCGGACCTTGCCGACCTGCGGCGCGAAGCGCGCCTCGTCCTCGGGATTGCGATGCACGATGGCCACGCGGCGCAGCGTGTTGTCCTGCTCCGCGATGTCCACGACGCTCATCTCCGCGAGGTTCGGCACGATCAGCCGCGCCAGCGTGGCGATGGTCTGCTCATAGTCGAGCGACGCAGCGAGCTCCTGTCCTGCCGCGCCGAGGAAGGCCGCCCGGCGTTCCTCGCGCTCGGCCGCTTCGCGGGCGCCGCGCGCTTCCTTCGCTTCATGCTCCGCGTCGAGACGGCGCTTCATCGCCTCGCGCGCGAGGAGGCGCATCTGCCGCCCCAGTCCCGCCACGAGCATCGCCGACGTCAGCGCGAGCAGCGTCAGGATGACGGTCAGCCAGAGGTTGATGTTCTCCGTGTCGCGAATGCGCTCCAGGCGCGACTCGATCCCGTTCTGCAGCTCGACCTCGAGGTCCGAGGCGGTGATGAGTGATTTCTCGTACGCGGGATGGCTTTCGTACATCCGCGCCAGCAGCACCTCGGCCGGCAACTGCCGCGTCACCAGCTCGCGGTTGACGACGCTCGCGTGCCAGCGGCTGGTCTGCACGAACAGCGCGCTGAGATTCTTGTTCAGGTCTTCGTCGAGTTTCGGCAGCAGCGTCGCGAGCTGCTTGCGGCTCACGTCCTGGCGCTGGACCAGGCCGAAGTACTCGCGGCGATAGCCGTCCTGTCCCGTGACCTGCCAGGCGATGATCTTGTCGAGCTCGGCGGAGAGATCCATCTGGATCTGATTCGCGGCGCGGCGCGCCGGCTCGGCCACGTTCGCGATCTCCCGGCGCATCGTGGCGGTCTTGCGCGCCACGATCAGCGGCAGCAGCACCAGCGACACCAGCGACACGATGATGAAGACGACCGGAACGACAGTCGTCCACGTGCTTTCCGGCCCGACGCGCCAGACACTGCGTCGCTCGATGGCTTCCCGCGGCTTCAACGATCGCTCTCTGCGGTATCGTGAGCAAAGCTCTTACCATGACCTACGACCGCCGCGAGTTTCAACGCCTGCGCCTTGCCAAACCGATCCTGGCGATGATGGACGACGCCAACGCGCTCATCCTCGACATCGGCATGGCCGGCGCCTTCCTCGAGCATTACGGCCAGGTCGAGCCGGGGAAGACGTTCACGCTCTCGTTCCGCTGGCAGGGGGAGGAAGTGAAGTTCGCGTGCGAGATCGTGCGCACGACCGTGGTGCGGCAACCCGGCGGCGACGGAAAGAGCTCGGTCTCGCACAGCGGCGTGCACTTTATCGAATCGCTCGGCGAATCGGCGACGCATCTCGAGAACCTCATCTCGACGTTCGTCGGGCGCATCCTGGCCGCGCAACGCGCCAACGCCGCCGGCGACCAGGCCAGCGCCAACAGCGCCGCCGTCCTCGAATCCCTCGGCGGAGCCCGCCGCAAACGGACGAAAGGTTTCATCAGCTACCGCCTCAGGGACAACAGCTGGTGGCGCGTCCCCACCGACTCGCCGCGGCAGCCGGAGGACGGCTTCACCGTGGCCGCGTGGGAGGACGAGACGGAGCTGGAGACGCTCTGCCGGACCTACGCGGACGCGGACGAGGAAGGGCGCCGGCTGATCCGCCTCGTGGCGGAGCTCAGCGTCCGCTCGTGAGCGTTTCTTCGACCAGCACGTCCGCCGCCGAAAGGTCCTGACGCGTCTGCGCCCGCGGATTGCGCACCGCGACGCAATACATCCCCGCCCGCTTCGCCGCCAGCACGCCGACCTCGGAGTCCTCGAAGACGATGCACTGCGCCGGCGGCACTCCCAGTTTCTTCGCGGTGAGCAGGTACGCCTCCGGATCCGGCTTGCCGTGCACCACTTCGCTCCCGTCGACGATCAACGAGAACGAGTCGCGCAGCTCGAGTCGCCGAAGGATCATGTCGATCGACGAGGCAACGGACGATGACGTGATGGCCAGCGTCATCTTCGCCGCCCGCAACTGCGCGATCGCCTCACGGATACCGCGCATCGGCTCGAGCGGCGCGGTGCGACAGAGCTCGTCGAAGATCCGCTGACGCTTCACGAACACCGCGTCTTCCGTCTCCGCCCATCTAAAGTACGCGCGCAGCTCGCGAATGTCGTCGATGATCCGGCGCCCGGAGCCGGTGCGGAACTCCTCCGGCATGTCAGCGTAGTCATGCCCGTAGTCGCGGCACAGCGCCTCGTACGCCGCGGTGTGCTGCGGCTCGAGATCGATGATCGTCTCGTCAAAATCGAAAATCGCGGCAGCGAAGCGGCGTTCTTTCATTGCACCCACGCGAGGGAGACGACCGAGGGCCTCCGGCGGGCCGGTACGACCGGCGGCGCTTGTTGGCCCAGCCTGAACGCACGCCTGTCTACGAAACACGTCTTTACGCGACGACATGGCCTCACTAAGCGCCGCCGGTCGCACCGGCCCGCCGGAGGCCTCCCGTCGTCCCCCCTGCGTGGCTCCGATGCAAGCAACAGCCACGTGCTACCGTCCGCGCGTGGAGCCGGAGTTTCAGCGGGCACTGCTCGTCGTCCTCGTCGCCGGAACGGTCGTCGTCGGCATCGGCGCAACGGTGCTCTTCCTCGCCTTCCGCGGCGCGCAGAAAGGACGCTCGATGCACATGGGCCTCATCGGCGGCCTCGTGGCGTTCGTGTTCCTCTGCTGCCTGGCGCTGTTTGCCCTGTCGTACGCGGCGGAGCACTGAGCTCCTCTTTCAGCGCCTCGGTGTGCTCGCCCAGTTTCGGCGGCTTGCTGCGGACCGGCAGGCGTTGCCCGTCAAAGCGTACCGGGTGACCGATCGTCTCGAAGTCATCCAGCCGTGCGATCAGCGGCTGCGCCTCCTCGCTGCGCAGCGCTTCCAGCACGCCGCGGACGAGTGACGCCGGGATGCCCGCGGCCTTGCATCGCGACACCCACTCCGCCGCCTCCCTCGTCTGAAAAATCGAGTCCAGCAGCGGGACGAGCGTGGCGCGATTCGTCACCCGGGCGCGGTTGGTGGCGAAGCGTTCGTCCGTCACGAGCTCCGGCCGGTGGATGACCCGCTCGCAGAGCATGCGGTAGTGGCGGTCCGTGCCGCCGCCGACCGCGAACGGCCGGTCCTGCGCCCGGAAGAGCTGATACGGCACGATCGACGGATGCGCGTTGCCGTAGCGTTTCGCCTCGTTGCCGGTCGTGAGCGCGGCCTGGGCCACGTTCACCAGCGAGGCCAGCGTCGCGCCGAAGAGCGACACCTCGAGGCGTGCGCCGCGTCCCGCGTAAAGCGCCGCCAGGATCGCGCCGTGGGCGTAGTGCGCGGTGAGAACGTCCGTCACCGCGACGCCCGTCCGGGTCGGCTCTGTCTCGCCCGTGATGGACATGACCCCCGCGCCGGCCTGCGCCAGGAGATCGTAGCCGGGCGTGTTTGCCTCCGCCGTCTCCGGGTCGAAGCCGGTAATGGAGCAATGGATCTTCGTCTCCGGCACTTCGATCAGCCGCTCGCGCTGCGAGGGGAGGAAGTTGTCGATCACGACGTCGGCGCGCTCGATCAGTTGCTGCGCGACCGCGCGTCCCTCCTCGGACCGCAAGTCCAGCGCGATCGACTCCTTGTTGCGGTTCACGCTCAGAAAGTACGTGCTGACGTCGCCCGCGAAGGGAGGGCCCCAGCGGCGCGTCTCGTCCCCTGAGGCGGGCTCTTCGACTTTGATCACGCGCGCGCCTTCGTCGGCGAGGAGCTGCGTGCAGAGAGGGCCGGCCAGGACGCGGGTGAAATCGGCGACCAGGATGCCGTCGAGAGGAAGGCGCGTGCTCACCGGTACGTCGATTTCAGGGCGTCGAGGTCCGCCAGCGTCCGGCGGAGGATGTTCACGACCTTGTGGATCTCCAAGCCGTAGGTGCGCAACTCGGCGTCGCAGTCGGTCATGGAGTAGACGGCCTGGTCGCGCTCGAGGCGGTCGCGCTCGAAAGCGAGGCGATCGACGAGCTCGTCGATCTCGGTGACGATGACGAAGTGGAGGTCCTTCTCGCCGAGGTAGCGCTTGCACTGGGGGCAGTGAATGGACTGGTCCTCAGCGTTCTCCACCAGCTCGACCACGAACTGGCGCTGGCACTGCGGACACTCGAAAACCTCGGGCAACATGACCGTGAGATTGTGACACGACCCGCAAGCGCCGACGCTGGAATGTGCCCCTTGACCCTCGCGTTCACCGCCGTGTAGCATCCGTCGCCCTGCCGGTCTTGGGAGATCGTTCAATGGTAGGACAAGCGGCTCTGAACCGCTCAATCGGGGTTCGACTCCCTGTCTCCCAGCCACCCGGCAACGTGCCGGCGCGCTTGCTGGCCTAGCCTCCTTGGAGGCTTTCATTCCGGGCTTGTGGAGCGCAATCCGAGCGGGTTCACTGCGTCCCGGAAGTTTAATTAGGGCTGACCTAGCCGCGCGTCGGATGTCCAACATGACGCTGTCGAGGATCAGTGCGTCGGCGACGAGTCCCGAGGCCATCACGGACTATCCACCGTGCCGACCCGAGACCCGCCGCAGACAGGTTCTGATTACTTCTTCTTCAACTGAATACGGGTCAGGACGTTCGACCAGTGCGGACGGCTCTTACCGATAGCGTTTGGGTTGCGAGCGTGCTCGTCGCTAACCTGTTTGGTCAGCCGGATCAGACCCACCGACGCGTCGGCCCACAGTTCCTTCACCTTCGTGAAGTCTTCGGCCCACACGTACTTACCCTTTCGTTCCTTAACCATGCAGCGGAACCCAGCCAGCATTGGGAAGACAACAGAGTCCATCGGCCGATACGTCACACGGGTCTGCATGAACGGCAGCAGAAACCCTTTCTCTTTCTTTTCGACGAACGCGAGCCGGCCGAACTTCCCACCGTCTTCGTTCCATGAATCGCGTTCGGACCGGATCATGTCGTAAAGAAAAAGGATGTCCTTCACAATCGGGACGAGACGCTCAAAAGATGCGCGGTCGGACTGATACAATTCCAAGGCCTTGGACTTTTTCTCATATGCGATCACGGGCTGCGTCGCATCAACATCAGCGGGAAAGTGTTTGAGGTTGAAGCAGGTCAGGATGCTGACGAGATCACGCGCGTCCAGTTCACGCCTAGCGTTCTCCTGCCAGCCGATTAGGTCGGCGTAGGGCTCGTCCTCGAGCAGGTCCTTCAGCCAGTCAAGATGTCCGGCGAGATTCTCAAGGCTGATGTCCTTTACCTGTACTGAGGTGTTCAGCCCGCTCGACATTTCAGTGATGTACTCGAACGGCACGCGTGTGACCACGTCGACCTTCACGAACTGATTGTCGATCGCGATGCCGTCCTCCGCCGCAATATCGTGCGCTTTGGCGACGATAGCCGACGAATGACCACCGTCCAAAACTCCATCGCCCTTCCGCAGGCGAATGGTCAAGGTCGTGACCGGCCCCTTCTCGCCGCGGGTCTTCACATCGTCGGCGACGATGGTGATGCCCTTATGCTTCAGATGGAACAACCCGTCATTCGAAAGAGCGCTTTTCAAGATTTCTTTGTAAATGCCGTGATTGATGTTAGGTGTTCGCGCGTTCGGGTCGGACGGCAGATCTCGCGGAAATTCCTTCAACGCGACAAAGAACGAATGCCGCTTCTGCTCTTTGTTCCCGATCCGCTTTCCCTCTGACGACGGACCCACGTTCGTGGAATGCTTCGGGCAGAATTTTGTCGCTTGTGAATCTTCGAGGTACGCAATTATTCATCGAAGCGTTTCCCTTGGGGACCCGTTCGTATGGACCAACCTTAGAACCTGCGATTCCGCTAAAGCTTACGGCGTTAACCCTACAGATCGGCGACATTGCGCCGTTTTGGATGATCCAACCAAAATGAAGCAACATAAGGGCGAGAACGGTTCAGTACTCTACGAATACCGCTTTCCTGGCTCTCTCGATGAAATTCTGCAACTATCACGGCGGTAGTTTGGCCACCGTAGTCTTCCGGTTGCGACGTTAAGCAACCATCTTCGCGTCCCTTGCTTATACGGCGGCAGAGCATCATCGTCACGCGAGGACCAATTCGATACTCGCGCGGCGTTCCGTTGCTTTCTTAACGGGATGCCGCGGCCGTATGGCGCGCGTAGCGCATGTTGTCTACGTCTCGATGATGGCAGGACAGCCGTCTCACCGAACCGCGGCGGGAAGTCGAAGGCTGTCCGGGTAACCGCGGTACTGTGTAAGTGCTCCGGTCATGGCCACCGGGCTCGCCTGCCGAAGATTCGGTTCGTGATCCTCCCGCAACAGTGTTTCCTGGCGCGCGCGTCTTCGACGCGTAATAGACGTAGAGCGCTTCTCCATCAGCGTCTGGGTTCTGGCTTCGATGACGCCACGGGGTCGTCCGCGAGCAACTCCACGGCGTCGGCGATGGCCTCGAGTTCGAACACCCTCCATCTACTGCGCTTCCATGCGCAGGGCTTCCACATCGCGCCGCCGCGCCGGCGCTGACCGCGTGGCCTGCCTTGGAGGGTTGTTTTTCAGGGCCTGCCGTCACGAGTGCGAGAGCTCGGTACTCCTCTCGGAGAACGTCACCTTTCTCCAACTGCATCAATCGGTTCGCCAGCATTTCCCGCTCTTGCAGTTTCTTTGTCATTGCGATGGCGCGTTGGATTCTTCACGGGCGCTTCGGAGAGCCTGCCCATCTTCATCGACGCCGCGCCCATGAAACCCCAATAAAAGCTATACATCTGGATCCACGCCAGCCTCCATCTTGTGTGCAGGGCGGAAGCATTCCGCATCCGACAACGACATTTGATGGAGAACTCTGCATGAAGACACACCTTCTGGTCCCCATGTCCCGGTATCGTCATACGTTTTTTGCGTTCGTGCTGTCCCTTCTCTCCCTCTCCTCCGCCTTCGCCCAGACAGCTTCGTCAGCCAGCAAAGCACTGATCCAGGACGCGTCCTCCTATGCCCAGGAAAACGGCGTCACTGTCGCTGAGGCGGTTCGCCGCCTGACTCTGCAGGGGGCGATCGGCCGCCTCGAAGCGATGCTCGAGGAACAGGAGCCGAGCTTTGCCGGCCTCTGGATCGAGCACAAGCCGGAGTACAAGCTGATGGTGCGCTTCCACGATCCGGCAGCCGAGGGACGCCTGCGCGGCCGCCTGGCCGGCACGGGCCTCGAGAAAATCGCGCGTGAGACCCGCCCGGCGGCGGCCTCGCTCGCGCAGCTCAGGTCGCGGCGTACGGCTGCCCAAAAGCGCGCCGAGCGCCTCGGCTTCCCCGTCGACAGCGACATCAACGTGAAGGACAACCGCGTCGAGATCTACTCGAATCGCGCCGCGTCGCTGCGTGCAGCCATCGCGGCCGAGCGCGCGAACCTGCCCGAGCGCGTCGAGATCGTCGCTGTGCCGGAGCTGGCCGAGCCGGCTGTGTTGCGCGGCGGCGACGGCGATCCCGGCTACTGCTCGGCCGGCTTCACGGTCCGCGACCACTACGGCCAAGTCGGCATCTCCACGGCCGGTCACTGCGGCAACGATCAGCAGTTCCAGGGTCTCGCGCTGCCGTTCGTGAACGAGTCCTTCTACTCTTCGGGTGACGTGCAGTGGCACAGCGCCTGTCCGCAGACCGAGGTCACGAACGAGTTCAACAGCGGCATCGGATACCGTGCCTGCATCGGCACGCGAGGCCGCGCCGATCAGTCCACCGGCAGCTACGTCTGCAAGTGGGGCACGGTCACCGGCCGCACCTGCGGCTACATCCAGTCGAAGAGCTACGACCCCAGCTATATGCCGGGCGACAGCGACACGTTCGTGCGCGTGAACGGCTATGGCGCAAACCTGGTCTCCGCCGGCGACAGCGGCGGTCCCTGGTTCCTCGAGAACATCGCCTACGGCATCACCAGCGGCCGCATCAGCGACGGCGACGCCATCTACATGCCGATCAACTACATCGAATGGATCGGCGTCTCGGTGCTCACCTACAATCCGATGCCGGCCTGCTCGACCGAGCCACCGCCGCCGCCGCCTCCGGCCGCGCCCGTGGCGGGCTTCACCTATGCCGCGTCCGGCACCTGGGTCGATTTCAACGCCTCCGGCAGCTACGACTCGGACGGCAGCGTGGTCAGCTACTACTGGGATTTCGGCGACGGCACCACCGGCTCCGGAGTCACCACCAGCCACGTCTATCCGTATGAAGGCACGTTCACGGTCACGCTCACGGTGACCGACAACTCCGGCCTCACGGGTCAGACCGTGCAGAACGTGGTTGCCAGCACCTACACCGATCCCTGCGGCGGCGACCCATGCTGCTACAGCTTGTGCTGCGGCCGGCCTCGCTGCATCGAGCCCTGAAGTTTCCCCCAGCGCGGCAGCGCCGGCGCTGCCGCGCTCTCACAGAACTGTCGGACGAGTGCCTTGTTGCGTTCCGAGATACTGCTCGCGAGCAACACGCGCTGCGCCTGGTCGTACTGCCGATCGAACTGATAAATGTGAAGCATGACCCGTTCGGCCGCCCCTGCACGCGTTTACGAGGGAGCGTCTGCTGCCCTCACACCTTCTTCGCGCAAGCGGTTGACGTCTTTCATCGGCGCGGTTCCGAAGAAGCGGCTGTATTCGCGGCTGAATTGGGCTGCGCTCATGTAGCCGACGCGGCGGCCGGCGCTTCCGGCGTCGACCATCGACAACAGCATCAGCCGCCGGGCTTCGTGCAGGCGGAGCGTTTTCTGGTATTGCAGAGGGCTCATGCCGGTGACGGCCTTGAACTGCCGATGGAATGACGTGACGCTCATGTTCACCAGCTTCGCCAGCTCTTCGATGGTCGCGGGCTGGTCGAAGTTGGTCCGCAGCCATGACACCGCGTTCGCGATTCGCTGCATGCTCGATCCGGCTTGACCGATCTGCGCAACGCGGCTGCCCATCGGGCTACGGAGCAGCCGGACCAGGATCTCCTCGCGCACGAGCGGTGCGAGGAGCTCGGCTTCGGCAGGCTGCTCGATCAGCTCGACCAATCGCGCCGCCGCATCGATGATGTGCGCATCGGCATCGCCGACGTAGAGCGCGCGGGTGTCTCGCGGTTTCGGTACGCCCTCCGGAAACACTTTCGGGACCAGTTCGGCGATCTTCTCCGCATCGAGATCGATCATCAGCACCAGGTACGGCTCGGCGTAACTGGCGCGCGTGACACGGCCGGCGATCGGCACGTCGACCGAGTACAGCGCCATCTGGCCGGCCTCGTAACTGTAGGTGTCTCCGCCGATCGTCGCGATCTTCGCGCCCTGCGCGGCGACGCACAACGACGCTTGCTGTACGTAGTGCACCGGCTCCCGGTTCGGCTGCGACACTCTGGCTGCATGAACACCGGGCATTCGAAGGTCGACGGTTGCGTCATTGGGGACGAGAGCGCCGATCGACCTGGCCAGCGCCGCGATGCCGGTGGTTTCTCTTGCGCGCATCATTTTCTCCATCCAGGACACCGCGGGGCGCATCGGCTGCGCGCCCGCGCGGTGGCTCGACATCGAGCTCACAGGTTCCCGTCGGGCGCGCGATTCAGCGCGCCTCCGCCGGATCATCGAATGCGAGCGAGGACGACAGATCCGGATACGCGTCGACCTGCTGTTGAAGCGCGGCGATCTTCTGCTCGGCTGTGGCAATGGCATCCGCGCCGGCGATGAAACGCTGCGGCGGAGTGTCCTGTTCGGAAATCGTGATCAGAGCGCGTGCGAGCTTCGCCGGATCGCCGGCCTGTTTGCCGTTCATCGCGTTCCAGGACTCGATGAGCGGCCCGCGGCGCTCGTCATAGTCGGCGATCGACGGGTCGGCGTACCTCGTCGATTGATCGGTGAGAAGTTCGGTGCGGAAGAACCCCGGATTGACGATCGTGGTGGCGATGCCGAACGGCGCAACTTCAGCGCCGAGGGACTCCATCCAGCCCTCGAGCCCGAACTTGGACGCGGCATAGGCGCTTACGAAATCGTAGCCGGCGGCCAGGCCGGCGGCCGAGGAGATCGTGATGATGTGCCCGGAGCGCTGCTTGCGCATCACCGGAAGCACGGCCCGGGTGACGTTCATCGGCCCGAAAAGGCTCGCCGCCAGTTGCCCTTCGATCTGTTCGGGCGTCAGCTCCTCGAAGTAGCCGGCGTAAAAGCTCGCGGCGTTGTTGACCAGGACGTCAATGCGCCCGAACCGCGTGACGGCGGCCTGTACCGCCGCCTCCGCATCGGCTCGGCTGGTGACGTCGAGCTTTACGGCCAGCACCTTCTCAGACTCTCCCACGGCCTTGGACACGCGCTCGACGTCGCGGCCGGTGGCGACGACGGCGTGACCCGCGGCCAGGACGGCTCGCGCGAAATCGAGGCCCATGCCGCGACCGGCGCCCGTAATGAACCAGATCTTCTGGTGAGTGGCTTCTGCTTTCTGCTTCACGTCCATGACTGACCCTCCGTTTCTTTCGGCTGAGCGAGTCGGTGATTCGATTCGCTCGACACCATGGATAACGCCGCGGATGGCCGCCATCGTTGATCGATACGACCAAAGTCTTGCACGATCCTTCCAGATTCGGGCCCGCGCTTGTTTTCGTGATTAGGCTCACGAGACGGACGACGCCGACTCGGGACCGAACGCCCTGCAGAACGTTCCGACCCTCCTTCGCGCCGTCGGCGGAACAGGAGGGATCGTGGGGACCGGCACGCTCTCAGCACACCCGCCACTTCCTTCATGCTCGACTTCTACGCGAGCCCGGCAGCCGATCCTTCGGGACGGAAGGTGCCGCCGTCACGATCACCGTCACACGCACCGGCGGTGCCCGCGTTTCCTGAACACGAGGAATGACGTCCGGAGTCGAAGCGGAGCGTCACCGCGGCCGGCGGACGGCCCTCACCTTTCCGCTCCTGCCGCCTCCGCAGAAGAACTGGTCGGTGCCGTTGGACTCGAGGCCGGAGACGCCGAGGCCGGGGGGCATGTCGAGGCTCTCCAGGACTTCTCCCGTTTCGGGATCGATCCGGCGCAGGTCGCTTTCGTCGCCGTCCCAGGTGGCGTGCCAGAGCTGTCCGTCGACCCAGGTGACGCCGGTGACGAAGCGGTTGGATTCGATGGTGCGGAGAATTGCTCCTGTCTCCGGATCGACCTGATGAATTTTCGGCTCTTTTCATGGCTTTTTTTAGAGGAAGGAGGAAAGAGGAAGGAGGAAGGAGGAAAGAGGAAAGAGGCCGCCGCCGCCCTTGGTTTGGTGAGCGATCGGCGTGGTTGTGGTTGGGGTGGGGTTGGTGCTGATCGGGTGGGCTGTTTAGGAGCGCGGCGGCTAAGGCCGCGTGCACTCCATAGCTCCTTTGCGCGCAGCCCTTATGGAGTGCGGCGGCCTTAGCCGCCGCTTTGATATTCGGTAGCCGAAAAGCGGCGAACGTGCCGGTCACCAAACATCAGCGTTCCGCGCACGTTCTGTGATGACGGCGCGTGCGGCGTCGCTGGCGACCGAATTTGAAAGCGGCGGCTAAGGCCGCACGCACTCCATAGCTCCTTTGCGCGCAGCTCCTTATGGAGTGCGGGCCTTAGCCGCCGCTTTGATATTCGGTAGCCGAAAAGCGGCGAACGTGCCGGTTACCAAACATCAGCGTTCCGCGCACGTTCTGTGATGACGGCACGTGCGGCGTCGCTGGCGACTGAATTTGAAAGCGGCGGCTAAGGCCGCACGCACTCCATAGCTCCTTTGCGCGATCGGGCTGAGCTCAGTCGCTGACGAGCTCCCCCAGCGTGCGGCATGCGGCGATGATCCTTCGTTCGCTGGCGCCTCCGAAGCCGAGGATTAGTCCGTTGCGCGGATTGCGTCCGGCATAACAGGTGGAGAGCGCGGTGGCGTCGGTGCCGGAGAGGTGCGCGATTTCGCGGTCGCTGGTGCCGGCGGGGAGGAAGGTGGTGATGTGGAGGCCGGCGTCGGTGTTGTGGGGGATCAGCGTCGGCGCGTGGTCGCGGAGGCCGCGGAGGAGGGCGTCGCGGCGGGAGTGGTAGAGCGCGCGCATGCGGCGGACGTGGTGGGCGAAGTGGCCGGCGGTGAGGAACTCGGTCAGGACGAGCTGGTCGAGCGTCGGGGAGAAGAGGTCGAGCGACTCGCGGTGCCGGATGAACTCCGCGACGAGCTCGCGCGGCACGACGAGGTAGCCGATGCGCAGCGAGGGGAAGAGCACTTTGCTGAAGGTGCCGATGTAGATGACGCGCGACGCGGTGTCGAGTCCCTGCAGTGCGCCGAGGGGGCGGCTGGCGTAGCGGTACTCGCTGTCGTAGTCGTCTTCGAGAATCCACGCTCGCGTGCGGCGTGCCCACTCGAGCAGCGCCAGCCGGCGCGAGACCGTCATCGACACGCCGAGCGGATATTGATGCGACGGCGTGACGTAGACGGCGCGCACGCCGCGGCCTTTCGCGGCCAGGGCGGGGACGTCGATGCCTTCGTCGTCGACGCGAACTGGGACGAGTTTCGCGCCGCCGCGTTTGAGCGCGTCGCGGGCGCCGGGGTAGCCGGGCTCCTCGATGCAGACCGTGCTGCCGCGTCCGAGGAGGGCCAGGGCGCAGATCTGGAGGGCCATCTGCGAGCCGGAGACGATCAGCACCTGCTCCGCCTCGCATTGCACCGAGCGCGCGGTGCGGAGGTAATTCGCGATCGCGGCCCGCAGCGGCGCGTAGCCGGCCGGATCGCCGTAAGCCATGTCGGCGACGGTCAACTGCTTCGCGTGGCGCGCGACGAGGCGTGACCAGAGCCGCAGCGGAAAGCGGTCCAGCGCGGGGAGGCTGACGCGCAGCGGGCCGAATTTGGCCGGCGCGGCGATGCGCACCGGCGCCGTCTGTTTGCGCGGGCGCGGGCGAACCTCCGCCAACTCGTCGGGGATCGACTGGGAAACGTACGTGCCGGAGCCGGCGCGTCCCTCGACGTAGCCCTCGTGCAGCAACTGCTCGAAGGCGTTCACGACGGGGAGGCGCGAGATGCCCAGCTCCGCGGCCAGCGCGCGCGTCGACGGCAGGCGTTCGCCCGGACGGAGCTGGCCGGTGAGGATCGCACCGCGATAGCCGTCGTAGATCTGACGGTAATACGGCGAGCCGGCGTCGCGGACGAACGGGAAAGTGGTCATGCTGATTCGTGGCGGAGTGGTCATCGCGAGAGTACCACTCGCCGCCTACGATCGGCGGCATGAGCAATCATGATTTCGACTTTCTGTTCGGAAACTGGAGTGTCCGCAATCGCCGTCTGCGCGAGCCGCTCTCCGGCGGCGAGGAGTGGGTGGAGTTCGACGCGACTTCCGTCGCCCGGCCGGTGTGGGGCGGCGCGGGGAACATGGACGAGCTCGAGGCGCTGGACACGCCGTGGGGCGAGATCCACGGCATGACCCTGCGCCTCTTCGACGAGGCGTCGCAGCAGTGGGCGATCTACTGGGCGAACCGGAAGAACGGCCGCCTCGACGTGCCGATGTTCGGCGCGTGGCAGAACGGGCGCGGCGAGTTCTACGACCAGGAGCTGTTCCGCGGCCGTGCCGTCTACGTCCGCTTCATCTGGACGCACGACGGCCCCGACACGGCGCGGTGGGAGCAGGCCTTCTCCGAGGATGGCGGGCAGACGTGGGAGACGAACTGGATCATGGCGTTCACTCGCGTCCACGAGCAGCGCGCGTCATGAGCGAGGTCTTCGAGCTGCGGCAGTACACGCTCCATCCGGGCCGCCGCGACACGCTGATCGAATTATTCGAGCGCGAATTCATCGAGCCGCAGGAAGCGTGCGGCATGAGCATCCTCGGCACCTTTCGCGACCTCGGCGATCCCGACCGCTTCGTCTGGTTCCGCGGCTTCCCGGACATGGAGCGCCGCCGCGAGGCGCTGACGTGCTTCTACGGCGGCCCTGTCTGGAAAGCGCACCGGGACGCCGCGAACGCGACGATGATCGACTCCGACGACGTGCTGCTGCTGCGGCTCGTCGATCCACATGCGGGCTTTCCGGCGTCGGACAACGAAACGGCGTCGCGGTTTCACCTCACGGTATATTCGTTCGACGCGCCCATCACCGCGGAGCTCATCGCGCGCGTGCATCCCCTCCTGCAGACGGAGACGGCGGAGAACGACTATCCCGCGCTGCCGGTGCGCACGGGCGAGCACGTGCTCGTCACGTTGACACGCGAGGAGCCGCGCGAGCTGGCGTTGCCGTACCGCGTGCAGCGCCTGACACTCGAGCCGACCTCGCGATCGAAACTGCGCTGAGCTCGTTGACGACCCGCGCGTGGCTCGCGCGCGATCGTCGCGTGCTGGACGCGCCACGCGGTACGCTGGACCGGCTCGCGGCGCACCTCGCGGCGCAGGGATGAAGGAGAAACGAATGACCATCACGGACCGTTATGCCGGCTGGGCGCCGAAGATTCTCGGCATCACCCGGGTTCTTTTCGGAATCATGTTCGCGTGTCACGGCGCGCAGAAAGTGCTGGGATGGTTCGGCGGGATGCCTCCCGGCATGACGCCGCCCTGGTACATCGTCTGGATCGCGGGGCCGCTCGAGCTGGCCGGCGGCGTGCTGATCGCGCTGGGCCTTTTCACGCGGATCACGGCCTTCCTCTGCAGCGGCCTGATGGCGGTGGCGTACTTTCACGGACATGCGCGCAACGGCTTCCTGCCGAAGGTGAACCAGGGGGAGCTGGCGGTCGTCTACTGCTGGTTCTTCCTCTACCTGTCGGCGCAGGGGCCGGGGGCGTGGGCGCTGGACAACGTGCTCTTCCGGCGGCGCTGAGGCGTCTGGCACCAGCATTGATTGCCCTGCGCTCCGAAGGAGAAGTTCATGAAACACAGCAGTCTCGTTTTAGCGCTTTCGTTGTTGCTCCTCGCACCGGCGTGCAAGAAGAGCGAGATCTCTGACGCTCCGGCGGCCGAGGTCTCGGATACGGGCATGAGCACGACCGCGTCGGATACGTCGGCGACGACGGCCACGCAGGCGACGGGTGCCGTGACGACGGCGAAGGTGATCAAGGAGAAGAGCTCGATCGACTTCGTCGGCGCGAAGGTCACGCGCGACCACAAGGGGAAGTTCAACAACTTCGACGGCTCGATCGAGTACGCGGGCTCGACGCCGCAGAAGATCTCGTTCGAGATCGACGTGGCCTCGCTGCAGACGGACGACCCGAAGCTCGACGGCCATCTGAAGACGCCGGACTTTTTCGACGTGGAGAAGTACCCGAAGGCGACGTTCACCTCGAGGTCGCTGACGGCCGGCGCGCCGGCGGGCTCACCGCCCGGCACGACTCACGTGTTGACCGGGACGCTGAACCTGCACGGCGTGGACAAGGAAGTGTCGTTCCCGGTCGTGACGCAGCAGACGCCCGAGGGCGTGCGCGCCACGAGCGAGTTCACGATCAACCGGCATGACTGGGGGATCTCGTACAAGGGAATGGCGGATGACCTGATCAAGGACAACGTCCTGATCCGGTTGAACATGCTGTTCCCGCCGCCGCCGGCGGCGTAAACGCGAAACGCCGGCGCGTGTGAGCGCGCCGGCGTTTGCATTTGCAGCGGAGCGCCGATCAGTCGCGATAGGCGGCCCAGGCGGCCTGCATCCGCTCGGTCTGACCGGGCGTGAACTGATACATGCACGAGTCCTGGGTGTAGTCCATGAAGTTCGTGATCGGGTCGACGCCGGCCTGTCCGGGGCAGGAGTCGCGGCCGACCGGGCAGTTGAAGGCCGGCGACTGCTCGGACGCGGTGTCGGCGACGTAGTCGCCGAAGCGGCTGCAGCCGCCGTCGAACGTGTGGTAGAGCGCGAGCCAGTGGCCGACTTCGTGCGGCGCGGTGTCGCCCTCGCTGTAGATTGCGTACGGTCCGCCCGGCAGCGAGTTGAAGTCGAGGACGACGCCGTCGAGATTCGCGTCGGCGGTATTGAGGATGGCCGGGAAGTAGGCCCAGCCGAGCCACGGGCCGGCGTTCGTGAGGTAGATGTTCAGCGTGCCCGGACCACCGCGGCGGAGCGCCGTCTTCGCCTCGAGCTCGACCGAGACGTCGTACGCGAGGTTGTCGTACCAGTGGGCGTTGACGGTCCGCGTCACGCCGGCGAGATCGAAGGCGAAACCGCTGTTGGCGCCGCCGGTGCGGCCGTTGAACGATTCGTCGAGCACGCGCATCTGATCCCTGATCTGCCCATCCGAAACGTTGCCCTCCGCGGCGGCCGAGCTTCTGCTGATGATGTGGACCCAGACCGGGATGACTGCGCTGGTTTTCCCCTTCTTGCCGCGGGCCACCGCTTTCTCGATGGCCGCGATCTCGGCGTCACTCGGTTGACGGGTGTTGCAGCGCTGCGGCTGCTGCGCCTGCAGGGAAACCATGGGAACGACCAACAACGCCAGCAACAACGTGGCTGCGCCTCGAAGTCTCATGAACACTCTCCTCGTTTTCTCGATTGGTAGAAAACCGTACAGCGATCGTCAACGTCCTGTCAATCGAGCGGGAGTGGAACGCGAGCCGTTTACGGGGCGGGGACTTCCGCGTTCTGTTCGACCATCAATACCGTGCTGTCGCAGCGGAGCGCGGCGATCTGGTGCGGGGTGAGCTCGGCGACGAAGCTGGAGATGGCCTCGTAGACCGACTTCGGCTCGTAGCCGTAGCGCGCCGGGAGGACGTTGGCGATGTAGTCGGCCGGCGTGTCGGGCTGCAGGAGAACGATCCAGGACTGTCCGGGCTGCGCTCCCGGTCCGGCGAGATTGAGCGAGGCCGGCTCGGCGCATTGAGGCGCGACGGTCGACGAGGTCTGCACGCTCACGCCGCTGCCGGGCACGAACACCGCGTCTCCGCTGTCGGCGCGGACGATCGCGGCGTACGCATACACAGCGACGTTCGCCTGCACGCGCACGCTCGCCTCGACCACAGGAGCGACGCCGAACGCCGCGAACGCGTCATTGAGCTGCAGCACTTCCGAGGAGGGGACGGTGCGATAGAGCGTGGCGAGGACTTCGCCGTCGCGGCCGAGGAGCGTGAGGGTCAGCGTCGCCGGGACCAGCCAGGGATTAGCGACGCCGATGTTCGTGCGGCGTCCGTTCATCGCGGTGACGCCGCTCAGCACGTGGTCGCCGGTCAGCGCGTCGAGCGGCACCGCGGTGACGCCCTGGCCATACTCCCCTTGCCCGTTCCCGCGGTTGTAGATGTACGCGCGTGCGACGAAGCGAGCGCTCTGCTGCGCGCTGCTGACGCGGAGCATGCCCATGCCGGAGTCGCGGAGGAAGGCCGAGCGCAGGACGTCCTCGAGCACGAGCGTGCCGCTGCCCGGCAGCGTGGTGCTGACGAACGAGCGGTCGGCCGCGTTTGCGTAGAACGTGAGGATGACCGGAGCGGGCCGCGGCTCCAGGTTGGTGATGACGAGATCGGTGCGCCACTCCGAGCCGTACGCACCCGCGGCGCGGCCGGCGATCGGGATGAGCATGTTCGAGCCGCCCATGTCCATGGCGCAGAGCGGATTGCTGAACGCGAAGAAGAAGATCAGCGCGAGAAGGCGGAGTGTCATGCCGGCACGTTAGGTCCCGGTGCTTACGAGGTGCTTAACGGGACTGAACGGGAGCGTCACCGTGCGGGGGAGAGCGCAGGCGGGACGCCCGCGCCTGCAGCCCGCGAGGACGCCGGCGCTGAATGCGCTCTCACGACGCCGCGGAGGGCGCCGCAATCCACATGACCGAGAACGCGAAAAAGGCGCAGGCGGGACGCCTGCGCCTTTGCTCGAAACCACCAAGCCGTTACTGGACGCAGAGGTCCGTTCCGGGGTTGCAGACCGAGACGAACCTGTAGTCCTGGCCCGTCAGGCCTTCGTTGTCCGTGACGGTCAGGGTGACGTTGTAGGAGCCGGGCTGCCAGTAGTTGTGATCGGTGTACGGAACGCTGGTCGTCGTCGAATAGCCGTCGCCGAAGTCCCAGTGATAGCTGACGATGTAGCCATCCGGATCGGAGCTGTACGAGGCGTCGAACGTCACGTACGTGTCGTTGTAGGGGCGGTCATACATCAGCCATGCGCTGGGCGGCAGGGCGCACGCGCCGGGGTTGTACGTCAGCACCGAGACGCCGAGGGACGAGATGTAGTTGATGGCCATGTAGATGGAGTCGTTGGCGTCGTCGCCGGGCGCGCCGAAGTGCGTGCCGTAGGCCTTGTCCTCGACGAACCACGGGCCGCCGCTGTCGCCCGGCTCGGAGAGGTTGTTGTACGCGCTGCGGCTGTCGACACGGATGAACGTGCCGTTGTGGTTCGGGCCGAGGTCGATGCTCTTGCTCTGGATGTAGCCGCAGGTGCGGCCCGTGGTCATGCCGTACTTGCACACCATCGAGCCGATGGCCTGGCTGCTGCGGGCGACGGTGCCGGTGACGGCGCGCAGGCCGATGCCGCTCTGGAACTCGTTGGTCACGTCGAAGAGGTCGCAGGCGGAGTGCCACTGCACGTCCTGGTCGCCGTTGTTGTCCTCGCCACGGAACGGCAGCTGGACGCCCTGGTAGTACTGCGTGTTGCCACAATGTGCGGCGGTGGAGATGCCGAGCTCGCCGCTGCCGCTGCGCACGTTGTACCCGGCGGTGCAGGTCGACAGGCCAACGCCGCCGTAGATCGCGACCTCGGCGGTGGCGAGGCGCGGCACGCGCTTGAGCTCCACGCCGTCGGGGATCTTCGCGTTGACGGAGGCCAGTTTCGCTTTCAGCTTGTCGGGATCGAGCGTGTGCACCTCGACCTTGTTCTCGAACACGTTGATGTCGGAGTTCTGCTGCACTTTGGCGCGCTCGGTGTTGCGGCGCGTTTCCTTCTGTTTCGCTTCGAGCTGGGCCAGCGAGAAGCGCGCGGGACGCACGTCGACGAGGCCTTCCAGCGGACCTCCGGCGATGCGCGCCTGCAGCCGTCCCTCGGCCGCCGCATCGGTAAAGCGGACGATCACGCGGTACGACGGCTTGTCCTGAATCCACAATCCGGCGAAGGTGGCGCTCTCCTCGGTGGCGAGGACGGAGTCGAGCTCGCCCGCGGCGCGCTCGATGGCGATGCGGCGCGTTGCTTCGTCGACGCTGACGCCGGTCTGCTGCGCGTATTCGGTGGCGTCTTCGAGCAACGCCTGGGCGGGTGAGGTGGTCTGGGCGAGAACGGGAAAGGTGAGGAGAGAGAGAAGGACGACGGGATACAACCGATACAGATGACGCAAGGGATTCCTCCGGTTTTGGGTTCGACTCGATTTTTCAGCAGCCGCGGAGCTGACTCGTCTCGTATGGATGGAGGATTGGCGACGACGTTCCGATCGAGCCGCGGATTGTTTTCCTGACGGAGAATCGGCCGCGATGTTCCGATGGAAAATTCATCAGGATGGAGTTACAACCGTTACGGATGTCCTTCACGGCCGTCGTCCTCCTCTCCACCCTCCTGGTCGCCCCCGCGGATGAGTTCGTGACCGCGTTCGAAGCGGGCGACGTCGAACGGATCATGCGGCTCTGGAGCGAAAACTCACCGTCCGTGGCCGCGGACCGCAAGCGCCTGATGCGCCTGGCCATCGATCGCGTCGAGCTGCGCGTCACGGCTCACGCTGAAGCGGACGGGGTGACGATCGCGTTCAGCAACGGCGAGCGCTATCTGCTGCAGTTGCGCGACGGCCGCGCGTGGGCACTCGTGCCGCGGCATGGCGACGGGCATCCGCGCGAGCTGTTCCATCGCGGCATGGACCATCTCGAAGCAGGCGACTTCGACAAAGCGCTGGCGGCGTTCACGAGCGCCGCGGAGATCGCGAACGACGCGGCGGTGCAGCTCTGGATCGGCACTGTCTACGACCAGCGCGGCGAACCCGGCTCCGCGGCGAGGTACTTCGAAGAGAGCCTGCGGCTGGCCGAGGCCAGCGGGCACGCTCGTGGCGCCGGGAAGGCGCTGCACCAGCTGGGCGTCCTGGCGCGCACCGGCGGTGACTACGAACGGGCCGTCGCGCACTGGACCCGCGCGCTGGAGATCTTTCGCGCCGCCGGCGACGGGTCGTACGAGGCGCGCATGCTGAACAATCTGGCCAACGTGCGCAGCTCCGTCGGCGAATACGACGCCGCGCGCGCGTACTTTGACGCGGCGCTGAAGATCTATCGCGAACAGCACGACGTCCTCGGCACGTCGTCCGTGCTGAACAACCTGGCCATCGACGAACGGCTGCAGGGCCGTTATCCCGCCGCGCTGGCGCTGCTGCGCGAGGCGCTGGAGCTGAGCCGCTCGATCGACGACGTGGAAGGGGTCGCGTACGCGCTGGGCAACATCGGCAACGTGCTCAGTTTCCAGGGGCGCTATACCGACGCGCTGCAGTCGTACCAGGAATCGATCCCGCTCAACGACCGCCTCGGCAATCACGAGGCGGTGGCCGCGACGCTGATCGGCGTCGGAGAGCTCTACCGCACCCTCGGCCACAGCGAGCAGGCCGCGGAGCATCTGCGGCAGGGACTGGCGCGCGCGGAGAAGGCCGGCTCGAAGGAGATGACGGCCGCCGCGCTGCACAACCTCGCGCAGACGTGGCTGCAGGAAGGCGACCCGAAACGCGCGCTCGCGGACTACACGAAGAGCCTGGCCATCGACACGGAGGTCGGCAACAAGTCGGGCATGCTCATGAACCTCCACAACATGGGGCGCGCGCTGGCCACGCTCGGCAAACGGGAGGAAGCGCGGCACTCGTTCGAGCAGGCCTATGCGCTCGCGGAGGAACTGAAGGACCGCGACACGATGCTGCAGTCGCTGATCGAGCTCGCCGCGCTGGCCCGTCACGCCGGAGATCCGGCGCTCGAGCTGGAGCGTCTGCGGCGCGCGCTGGCGCTCGGCCAGGAGATCGCGCTCCCCGACCGGCTCTGGCACGTGCACACGGTCCTCGGGCAGGCCTACCGCCGCGCCGGGCGGCACGACGAGGCGCGCGCGGAGATCGACCGGGCCGTGGCCATCGTCGAAGAGCTGCGCCGCGCGGTACCGGGCGAGGAGCTCGCGCAACACGCCTTCGAAAACATGGTCCTGCCGTATCACGAGATGGTGGGCATCCTGGTGGAGCGCGGCGACTTCGCGTCGGCATTCGAATACGCGGAGCGCGCGAAAGGGCGCGTGCTGCTCGACGTGCTCCGTCACGGACTGCCGGACCTGGCCGGCCCGCTCACGGACGCGGAGCGCGAGCGCGAGTCGCGGCTGGCGGCACGGCTCGCGCAGCTCAACGGCGAGTATCGCCAGTCGCTCATCAGCGGCACGGCCGGCACCGCACGCGCGGAAAAGCTGCGCCAGGCGCGGCTCGAATACGACGCGTTCCTGACGACGCTCTACGCCCGGCATCCGCAACTGCGGATGGAGCGCGGCGAGATCGCGCCGATCCGCGCGAGCGAAGTGGCGGCGTTGCGCGGGAGTGCGGCGGACGTGCTCCTCGAATTCGTGGTCACCGCGGAGAAGACGTATCTCTTCACGATCGGCCGGACGTTGCGCGCGTACACGATCGACGTAACGGCGGAGAACCTCGCACGCGAAGTTCGCGCTTTCCGCGAGTTACTCGCCAGCCGCGACGTGATGTACGTGAGCGCGGCCCGCGCGCTGTACAAACGGCTGCTGCTGCCCGCGGCCGGGGAACTGCACGGTGCGAAGACGATCGGCATCGTCGCGGACGGGCCGTTGTGGGAGCTGCCGTTTCAGGCGCTGCAGCCGCGCGAGCGGCAATTCGTCCTCGACCGCCACGCGGTCTTCTACGCGCCGTCGCTGACGGTGCTGCGCGAGATGCGCAAGCCGCGCGCGGGCGCCGGCACGCCGCAACTGCTCGCGCTCGGGAATCCGGTCATTCCGCAGGAGACGCGGAAGCGCGTGCGCAGCGTCTATCGCGACGTGACGCTCGGGCCGGTGCCGGAGACGGAGACGGAGATCCGCGGCATCGCGGCGCTGTACGGCCGGAGCAACAGCCGCGTGCACGTCGGCGAGAGCGCGCGCGAGGAGGTGGTGAAGTCGTCGGCGGGCACGTTCGACGTCCTGCACTTCGCGACGCACGGCGTGCTCGACGACCGCAACGCGCTCGACTCGCGCCTGCTCTTCTCGCCGCCCGGATCGGCCTCCGAGGACGGGCTGCTCGAGGCGCGCGAGATCATGCGTCTCGACCTGCACGCCGACCTGGCGGTGCTCTCCGCGTGCGAGACCGCGCGCGGACGCATCGGCGCGGGCGAAGGGCTGATCGGGATGTCGTGGGCGCTCTTCGTCGCGGGCGTGCCGGCCAGCGTCGTCAGTCAGTGGAAGGTCGACTCCGCAAGCACGAGCGAGCTGATGATCGAGTTCCATCGCGCCCTTCGCGGCGGCGGCCTGTCGACCGCGGAAGCGCTGCAGCGCGCGGCGCTGAAGATCCGCGCCAGGACGGCCTATCAGCATCCGTTCTACTGGGCCCCGTTCGTCGCCGTCGGCCGCGCTCACTGAGCCGATTCGATCGGCGCAAGGGAGACGACAAGGGGCCTCCGGCGGGGGGGGGGGGGGGGGGGGGGGGGGGGGGGGGGGGGGGG
>DASVSV010000440.1:0-4306 GCA_036387915.1 Thermoanaerobaculia bacterium | reverse complement strand
ACTCGCTGTTCGAGTCGGACATCCGCCTGACGAACCTCACCGCGCAGACGATGAAGTACGACCTCAATTTCACGCCCTCCGGCGTGGACGGCACCGACGTCGGCAGCTCCACCACGATCGAAGTCGCGCCGAATGCGACGCTGGCGCTCGACGACGTGGTGGCGAGCATGTTCGGCAGCGGCACGGTCGGCAGCGCCCTGGGCATGCTCGAGATCCGCCCCGTCACCACCTCGGAAAGCAGCGGTGGCCTGTTCGGCTCCATCTCTTCGGCCGCCCATCAGCAGATCAAGACCGCCGCTTCGAGCCGCACGTACAACTTCACGCCCAACGGCACGTTCGGGCAGTACATCCCCGCGACGCCGTTCTCGCAGTTCGTCGGGCGCGACACGATCCTCTCGCTGCAGCAGGTCGCGCAGTCGAAGCAGTTCCGCGCGAACTTCGGCTTCCTCGAAGCCGCGGGCTCACCGGTCGAGCTGCTCGTGCGCGTGTACGACATCGCCAACACGCTGCTCGCCACGATCCCGGTTTCCCTCGGCGCGACGCAGCACCGCCAGATCAACGGCATGCTGCAGAGCAACGGCATCAACGACCTCGCTGACGGCCGCGTGGAAGTGGAAGTGGTCGGCGGCGACGGCAAGGTGACGGCGTATGTGTCCGAAGTCGACAACGCGACGAACGATCCGCTGCTGGTTTCGCCGGTCGTGAAGGGCGCGGTGCGCGCGAACCGCTACGTCGTGCCGGGCATGGCGTACATCAACACCGGCTCCGCGTTCTGGGTCACCGACCTGCGCATCTTCAACGCCGGCACGACCGCCACTCCGGCCACGCTGACCTTCTATCCGATGGGCAATCCCGGCGCGGCCATGACCCGCGAGATCTCGCTCGAGCCGGGCGAGATCGAGGTGCTGAACAACGTCCTCGTGAACACGTTTGGCGTGAACGCCACCTCCGGCGGTGCGATCGTCGTCTCGACGCCCGAGGAGACCGCGCTCACCGCCACCGCACGCACGTACAACCAGACCTCGAACGGCACGTACGGCCAGTACATCCCCGGCGTGACGGTCGCGGACTCGGTCGGCATCGACGACCGTGCGCTACAGATCCTGCAGGTCGAGCAGTCGACCCGCTTCCGCACCAACATCGGCCTCAACGAGACCTCGGGCAAACCGGTGACGATCGAAGTCGCACTGATCACCCCGGACCAGCTCGCGACGCCGGTCGTGACCATCGGCCTGCAAGCCAACGAATTCCGCCAGATCGGCCTCGTCGACTTTGCCCCGCCCAGCGCCGTCTACAACGGCCGCGTGACGGTGAAAGTGATCGCCGGCGAAGGCAAAGTGACGGCCTACGGCTCGGCCATCGACGCCATCACCCAGGACCCGACGTACGTCCCCGCGCAGTAGCGACCCGTTGATCCCGCGCGTAGACGCGGGATCTCGGGTGCACGCTGGAGATCGGTGGACACGTGCGCTGCCGGTGTCGCCGTAGATCCCGCGCCTGCGCGTGGGATCTAAAGCAGAACGCTGTCAGTCCGCCAACGAAAAAACAACGCCCGGCGTGACCGCGCGGCGCTTCGCGATCAGAGGGTTGGCGAGCAGGAGGACGGCGAGGAGGCACAATTCGGGGCGTCGCGTCCTGGCCGGAGTGTACGTCTACAATTCGCGCGCGTGCGACACCGTACCGCGAACGTCACCGCGTATTTTTTCGCGCTGCTCTTCACCGGCATCGCGGCGCGGGAGCATTTCGCGCGCGGCGGTCCGCACCTCGCGCGCACGATCGCGTCCGGCTCGAGCAACTCGCCGAAGAGCGCCGAGGAGACGCTGCTACTGTTCGAGTACGCGACGAAGCACGTCCCGCGCGGAGCGTCGATCACCGTCGTCAAGCCGCACAGCCGCGGCGAAGACAAGCAGGTGCTGCGCTTCTCGCATGGTCAACTTCCTTACCATCGCGTCGTCCCGCAAACCGAGTCCCCCGACTTCATCATCACCCTGGGCTCCCCGCTGCAGGACGACCGCTATGAACTGATCCATCGCGACGCCGCGGGCGACATCTGGAAGAGGACGCGATGGTGACGGCGCGCTTCGTCCTCCTGACGCTCGCACTGCCATTCCTCGGCGCCTACGTGCGCATGTTCGGCGCCGTGCGCCTGCTCCCCTGGCCCGGCCAGCTCGCGCTCTCATTCGCCACCGGCCTGCTGACCATCGTCGCGGAGATGTTCGTCCTCTCCTGGATGGGTGTGCATTGGAACGCGTGGCTGCTCGTGCCGCTGCCGTTGCTCCTGAGCGCCTTCGGCGCGTATCGCTCTGCCGCGTCTCCAAACGCCGCCGCATCCCGAAATGCCGCCGATCGGAGTGCCCGCGAAAGGGGCGCCGACTTCGAGCCGGCCGGTCCGCTGGCTTCCAGCCGGCCGACTCCCCCGCTCCTCATCGCCTTCCTCGCCCTCGCCATCCTCATCTCCGCCGTCCTGGCCGGCATGTGCACCTCCGGCGACTTCGTCTACTTCTGGGGCGTCAAAGGCCAGCGCTGGGGCGCCGTGCACTTGCTCGACACCGCGTTCACGCAGGAGCCGGGACACTACATGCACCCCGACTACCCGCCGCTCCTCCCCCTCTACTACGCCTGGACGCTCCTCGGCGGCGACGGAGCCCTCGACTGGTGGGGCGCCATCCTCGCCACGCCGCTCTTCCTCGCCGCCGGCGCGACGTCCATCTGGGCCTTCGGCCGCTACGCCCGCATCCACGCCATCGACGGCATCGTGGCCCTCTTCGTCGCCCTCTACGCCATCTTCTACGTGCGCAACCAGGTGGCCGGCAACGCCGAGCCGCCGCTGCACATGTTCGAAGCCATCGCCCTGGCCGCCCTCACCTGCTGGCACAAGCGCAGCAACGAGCACGACGCCATCGCCGCGATCGCCCTTAGCGGCGTAGCCCTGACCAAAGTCGAAGGCGGCATCTTCGTCCTCCTCGTCTGCGGCCTCACCTGGCTCGCCCGCGAAGGAACGCTGCGCCAGCGCCTCACCGCCGGGATCAAGATGGCCCTCCTCCCCGTCACCACCCTCGCCACCTGGCTCCTCTTCGGCGCCACGAGAGGCCTCACCGACACCTACGTCCCCCGCGATGACCTCTCCATCCACTACATCTGGCCCACCTTCCTGGAGCTCGTGCGCGAGCTCTCCCTCCACCTCTGGTACACCCCCTGGCTCGCCCTGATCGTCATCCTCCTCTGCGGCCGCGCAAAGAACGCCCTCCCCTACCTCCTCGCCACCCTCCTCTTCCTCCTCTTCCTCCTCTCCGTCTACACCCGCGCGGAGCCGCACTTGGAGTGGTCCGCCGGCCGCACCCTAATGACGCCGCTGCTGCTGTTCATCGCGGGGGTGTTGGCGGCACACCGGCCGCTTGAACCGTCGCGCGAATGAACGTGCGGCCAACCGGTGACGCGGAGGCGACGATGAACCCGCCTCGACTGGGCCATGATTTAGCCATCAGCGAGCTGACGCTGCGTTCACGCTGGAGGACCGGAGAACCTTCGAGCGCAACGCGGCGATGCAGTGGTCGGCACCGGCGGTCAGCTCCTGTTTGAGGCGCACCGCCTGATCGGCCATCAGTTCGGCGTACCCGGGAGCGCTGTCCGACTTATCCGGAATCCGGGCGCAGAAGCCGTCGGCAAGCATCTTTCGGCTCCTGTTGTCCATGAGCCTGAGTTTCGCGGTGTAGATGACAAACGCGGCGACAAAGCAAAGGCTCGTCGCTCTAAACTCGCAGTATGCCCAAGGTTCCGAGGAATCGTCCTGATGGCAATCATCACCGCAGTCGGCAGAGCGCTCTTGCGCCAGACGCCGCCAGCCTTTCGGTACGCAACGGTTGAATAAGCGCGGCCACGTTGGCTTTGTGCTTCGCAGTCATTTCCTAGACATTGAACCCGCCGGCGCTCGCAATCCCCCACATTTTCAGGCTGGACACGACACTAGCGTGCTAATTCAACGCGGACGGGCTGAAACGTCAGAAATCTCCCGCGGCGCACTGGCGTCCTGGTCATCATGGAGTTCACGGACCACTTTGAATCAGGACGTGACGTGATATGCATCGGTCGCTTTTCCTATCATCTTCTTCTGCGGCCGCGCCAGAAGCGCCATCCCTTACTTATGGGCCGGTCAATTCAGTGGATTTCCCGCCGGCGATTCGTGAACGCACGGAAGATTCGCGCGCCGTGGCGTGGCAAGTAGTGCAGAATGCACGGCAAGGGAGTACTCGATGCACACTGTACGCATGATCGTCCGGAGTTTCCGATTGGCCGGTGTTGTCCTCGC
>DASVSV010000439.1:0-8148 GCA_036387915.1 Thermoanaerobaculia bacterium | reverse complement strand
ACTGACACGTGTGTTCTTCGCGCTGCTCGTGCTGTTGAGTGCCACGTTTGCTCCGCCCGCGCAGGCGCTGCCGAATGAGATCTACACCGAATACTTCGACTGCAATGTGTCGTTCATCGGGTGGCACCTGATCGAGTGCGACGCCACCAGCAGTTCCGGCGGGACACAGGGCGGCTCATACAAGAGCGTCGAGCGCATCCGTTGCGACGGCTCCGGCTCCACGGTGCGCTGGTATGACTGCTCGAGCGGCACCTGCACCCTGATGTCCGCGCCTCCCACCCCGCCGCCTCCGGGCACGTATTACTGCTGAACGGCTGCGATTAGAGGATCGTGAAGAGGCCGGCGGCGGTGCCGAGCACCGTGCCGGCCAGCAGCTCGGCGGGGGTGTGGTGGCCGAGGTGCCAGCGGGACCAGGCGAGGGTGGCGGCGAGGGGGAGCAGGAGGGTGGGGGACCAGGGGAAGGCGCGGGCCAGGATGACCGCGCAGAAGGCGCAGAAGAGCATGTGCAGGGACGTCTTCAGGTAGCGGCCGGTGGCGAAGCCGACGAGCAGGACCGCCACGAGAGCGAGCATCGAGCGGCGGAAGGGTGGCGGGAGTGGGGCCAGCAGCGCGGTCAGGGCGAAGAGGGGGATGGCCACGCGGTAGAGGCCGGAGCGCTGGTCGCGGCGGGAGACGTCGAAGTCGCTCCAGACTCCGCGGTGCACTTTCCAGAGGATGACGGCCGTCATCGGGAGCATCGTCCCGGCGATGACGAGCAGCGTCAGGCGCCAGTCGCCCGAGACGAGGGCGACGGTAATCGGGGAGAGGATCAGCGGGTGGGCGGCGATCGAGATCAGCCGCGCGGCGTGCTGGGAGGGGCCGGGGCGGGAAGGACCGACGGGATCGCCCGTCCTTCCCATCGGAGCTAGCGCGCCGCTTTCTTCACTGCGCCGGAACGGATGCAGCGGGTGCAGACCTGCATCCGCTTCACGGCCGACCCCACCAGAACGCGCACGTTCTGCAGGTTCGGCAGCCAGCGCCGGCTGGAAACGTTGTGGGCATGGCTCACCTTGTTACCGAAAACAGGGGCCTTGCCGCACACTTCACACATCTTGGCCATCTTGACTCCCTCGAAGCTGAAAGGCGTGGATTGTAACTTCCGGCTCGCCGCCGCGCAAGCTCATGAGCTGCAAACGCGGGCAGGCGAACCACTTATCTAAATCCTGTAGAGTTGACACCAAAAATTAAACGTTGTAATTTCGCGTCACCTTTCTTACATCCCGGTGCCTGTGAGAAGTGAGCGTGAGATGGATGGGGTGAGCGGTGTTCTTCTCAAAGAGCAAAAATGTCGTCGGTCTCGATATCGGCTCTTCGGCGATCAAGCTGGTCGAGCTGAAGGAGAAGAAGGGCGGAAACTATTCGCTCGTCAAACTCGGCACCGAGCGCCTCTCTCCTGAGGCCATCGTCGACGGATCCATCATGGACAGCTCCATGGTGGTGGAGACGATCCAGCGGCTGAACACGGACCAGAGCGTCAAGAATTCCAATTACGCCACGTCCCTCTCCGGCCACTCGGTGATCATCAAAAAGATCACTCTGCCGGCCATGTCCCCCGAGGAACTGGCCGAGTCGATCCAGTGGGAAGCCGAGCAGTACATCCCCTTTGACATCAACGACGTGAACCTCGACTACGTCCCCCTGACCGCTCCCGGCTCGGGCGACAACATCGATGTGATCCTGGTCGCGGTGAAGAAGGAAAAGATCAACGACTATACGTCGGTGATCAGCCAGACCGGCAAGCTCCCCGTCCTCGTGGACGTCGACGCCTTCGCCCTCCAGAACGCCTACGAGGTGAACTACGAGGTCGAGGACGGCAGGGTGCTGGCGCTGGTCAACGTCGGAGCCTCGGTCACGAACGTGAACGTGCTCTCCGGCTCGACGTCGATGTTCTGGCGCGACATCACTTTCGGCGGTAACCAGTACACGGACGCGATCCAGCGCGAGCTCAGCCTCTCGTTCGAACAGGCCGAAGAGCTCAAGCGCGGCAAGGCGGTCGCCGACTATACGATCCAGCAGGTCATCCCGATCCTCAACTCGGTGTCGGAGGATTTCGCGGGCGAGCTGCGCAAGACCCTCGACTTCTTCACCGCGACTTCGGGTGCCGAGCGCGTCGACGAGATCGTTCTCGCCGGCGGCGGCTCGGGTGTGCTCAATCTCGACGCGATCCTCCGCGACAAGTTCGGCATTCCGGTGTCGATCATGGACCCCTTCCGGAAGATCACGGTGGACGAGAGCCAATTCAATCCCGAGGAGCTGGCCGAGCTCGCGCCGAGCATGGCCATCGCCGTCGGTCTGGCGATGAGGAAGTTGGGGGACGCTTGATCAAGATCAATCTGGTGCGGGAAGGGCGGGCGGTCCGGGGAGCAGGAGCTGCTCCATCGGCGGTGGCGGCAGCCACGGCGGGACCAGGTGCGTCCAACATCAACAACATCCTGGTCCTGAGCATGCTCGTCCTCGGCCTGCTGGCGGGCCTCGGCTACTGGTTCTTCATGAAGAACGAGCTCGCCGACCGCCAGGACGTCATTGCCGAGCGCGAAGTCCAGGCCCAGAAGCTCGAGCAGATCATCAAAGAGGTGGAGGAGTACCAGAAGCGCAAGGACTCCCTGCAGCAGCGCATCGACCTCATCGAACAACTGAAGCAGAACCAGAAGGGGCCGGTCCGGATCATGGACCAGATCAGCCGCGATCTCCCCGACCTGGTCTGGCTGGACCGGATGGAGATTGCGGCCGGGACGATCTCGCTCTCCGGCCGCGGCCTCAATCCCAACGCCATCGCCCTCTTCGTGGAGAACGTCAAGAACGATCCCTTCTTCGAAGAGCCGCAGCTCGGGACCATGCAGCAGGTCTCGAACGCACCGGTGGTCTACTCCTTCGACATGACTTTCGCCTTCTCGTACGCGCCGAAGACGGCGGCCGGCAGCACTCCGGCCCCAGACCCGACCACGACGGCGACCGCGCCGGCGGCCACGCAGTAACAGCAGCAGGAGACGCTCGATGGCTTTGACTCTGGACGACAAACCGTGGTGGATGGGACTGCTCGTGGGGCTCCTCCTGGCCGGAGGCGTCGTCTATGGCATCGAGAGCTTCCTGGTGCAGGACATCAAGAAGGACATCGCCGCGGCCGACGCACGCATCGGGGAGCTCGACCAGAAAATCCAGCAGGGGCAGGCCGCGGAGCGGAAGCTCCCGCAGTTCCGCGCGGAAGTGAAACGCCTGGAGCTGGAGCTCGAGAAGCTGCGCCGGATCCTGCCGTCGACGCGCAACACGGAAGAGATCATCAAGAAGATCAAGTCGCTGGTCGACGAAGGGGAGTTCGCGCTGAACCGCCTCTCCTTCCCGCCGCTCGGCGCGCCGTCGACCGACCCGTACGTGGAGTGGCCGATCGCGGTCGCCGTCGACGGGCGGTACCATGACCTGGCGATCCTCTTCAACAAACTCGGTAATTTCTCGCGCATCATGAACCTGGAGAACATCCGCATCACCGCACGCGGCGACCAGGAAACGAAGACCATCACGGCGGAGTTCACGGCCAAGACCTTCGTCTACGTCGAGCCGAGCGAAACGGCGGCGGCGGAAGGCGAAGCGAAACCTGGCGGCGGGGCGTAGGGGAGGAGCGATGGTGAACAGACAAAGTCTCGCAGTCTCGCTCGTCCTGGTCCTGGCGGCCGTGGCCGGCGTCGTCGCACAGACGCCCGCGACCGGCACCGCGCCGGCCACGCCGACGACCGGCACCGACGTCCAGAAAACGCTCGAGGAGATCCTCGAGGAGCCGACAACGACGGACACGTACCGCTACGACCCGCAGGGGCGCCGCGATCCGTTCCGTTCCCTGATCGGTCCCTCACCGAAGCTGGAGCCGGGGCAGCGTCCGCAGGGTGTGCCGGGCTTCCTCATCGACGAGCTGAAACTGCAGGGGATTTTCCGGACCCGCGCCGGCCTGACGGCCATGATCGCCGGGCCGGACAACAAAGGCTATACGATCAAGGCCGGCGACAAGGTGCTGGACGGCGAGGTGCTCCGCATCACGCCGAATACGGTGGTGTTCCGGCAGGAAGTCAACGATCCGACTCGCATCGAACGGTACCGCGAAGTCGTGAAGGATTTGTCGCCGACGGCCGCGAAGAGGTAAGAGGCGCGCGGTGCAGGTCTCATTTGGGCTGCGAGTGGAGGGCGAGATGGTGAAGGTGGGAAGTATGAGTAGAGCCAGGCGAATCCTGCTGATGGGCGGAGTGCTGATGCTGAGCGTCAGCGCGGCCGAGGCGCGGTTGTGGGGGGCGAAGAAGGCAGGCGACAAGCCGGCTGCCGCCGCGGCAATACCCGCGGCCACCGTCCTCAGCGCCGTCGAAGTCGACGGCTCGCGCGTGGTCCTGCGCACGACCGGTGCACCCGCGTACACCTCTTACAGTCCTTCTCCCGGCGTGTTCGTGATCGACCTGACCGGGACGAGCCGCGACGCCGCCGTCGCCGTTCCCTCGGTGCTTCCACCCGCCGTCCTTTCCATCTCGGCCGACGAGGTGGTGGAGATGGGCACCCGGCTGACGCGCGTCACCTTCCGTTTCGCCGATTCGTTCATGCCGAACATCGAGGCGGCCGAGAAATCGGTCGTCGTCACGATCCCGGCCACGGCCATCGCCATCCAGACCGCCCCCGCGGTCGAGGTGCTGCCGGCCGTGACCCAGGTCGCGCAGTCCGCCGAGCCGGAACCGCTCGCCGTTCCGGAACCGGAAGTGGTGGAAGACGAAGTGGTCGAGGAACGTCCCGCCGCGCCGGTCATCGTGGAACAGCCGCTGCCCGAACCGGCCGCGATCCGCGCCGACTCCCTCGGCGACAGGCGCGCCGACTCGGGGCCGCTGCCGCGCGCCCGTGCCGTGAAGTTCATCGGCGCGAGCACGAACGACGGCAACGTGGAAGTGCGCATCGCCGGCGACGGCACGCTGAAGTACAAAGCGTTCCGTCTGGAAGCCCCGTCGCGGCTGGTCATCGACATCGAGGGCGTGAAGAACGCCGTGGCCCGGAACAACGTGACGGTGAACGACGCGGTCGTAAAGCGCGTTCGCGTGGCGCAGTTCAATCCGAACGTGGCCCGCGTGGTCGTGGACCTCGCGCAGAAGACCCAGTACGACATTCTCTCGGACGGCGACGCGCTGCGCGTCGTGTTCCCGTCCAGCACTGCGGTAGCGTCGCGCGTCGTCGAGACGCGGGCGCCCGCGCCGGTCTACGTCGCGCCGCCTCCTCCGGCCCGCAAGCCGGAACCGGAGCCGACGTGGTCGGCGCCCGTCGCATCGCGGACGGCACCGCAGCCCGTCGCGCAGAAGGTCTCGACGCCGGTCGTCCCGCAGGACATCCCGGCCAGCATCCCGACCATCGCCGACAACTCCTCGTGGACGATGCCCGAGTCGCCGCGTCCCGCGCCGCCTGCCTCGCAGGGCGCGCGCAAGGTGATCAACGCGCCGGCCGACCAGGAGCCGCCGATCCAGCCGCGCAACGAAGACGTCTTCGGCAACGCGCCGCAGCCGGTCAATACCACGCAGCCGCAGAACCTCTCGGGACGCACGCTCAGCGGCGGCCCGCGCCAGTTCAACGGGGAGCCGCTCTCGCTCTCGCTCAAGGAAGCAGACATCAAGGACGTGGTCCGCACGTTCGCCGAGCTGACGGGCCTGAACATCGCCGTCGACCCGGGCGTGACCGGCTCGGTCACGGTGGACTTCGTCGACGTCCCGTGGGACCAGGCCCTCGACCTGATCCTGCGGCAGAACGGCCTCACGTACATCCTGGAAGGCAACGTGATGCGCATCGGCACGATCGACCGCCTGGCGGCGGAGACGGCGGCCACGCGCCGGCTGGCGGAAGAGGAGCGGCTGAACGTGCCGCTGACGACGCTCAGCTTCAAGCTCTCGTACGCCCGGGCCAATGAAGTGGCCGGCCTGCTGCGCGACATCGCTTCGCCGCGGGCGCGCATCATCGTCGACCCGCGCACGAACCAGCTGGTGATCAGCGAGGTGCCGCAGTACCTCTCGACGATGCAGAACCTCATCTCCACGGTGGACATCCCGAACCGCCAAGTGATGATCGAAGCGCGCATCGTGGAGAGCTCGCAGATCTTCCGCAACTCCTGGGGCATCGACTTCAACTTCGGCGGCACGCTCGACCCGGCCCTCGGCACGGGCACGGGCCTGGTGTTCCCGAACCGGGTCGGCTTCACCGGCGGCCCGTTCAATTTCGGCGGCTCGGCCGCACCGATCCTGACGCTCAGCTTCCTCGACGTCCTCGGCGTGTTCGACCTCGACGTGACGCTGCGGGCCGCGGAATCGGCCGGCTACATCAAGGTCATCTCGGCACCCCGCGTGACGACGCAGGACAACACCCCGGCGGAAATCCAGAGCGGTTTCCAGATCCCGTATCAGACCCGCGTCAACTTCACGACCACCGTCACCTACCTCGACGCCACGCTGCGGCTTTCGGTCACGCCGCAGATCACGGAGGCCGGTACGGTGATCATGGAGATCGCGGTGCAGAAGAACGAGCCGGCCACCGGTCTGGCCATCGAAGGCGCGGCCGGAACGCCGCTCACCACGCGTCAGGCGCGCACGCGCCTGATGGTGCGCGACGGAGGCACGGCGGTCATCGCCGGCATCTTCCAGACGCGCGACAACAGGACTCAGAGCCGGGTCCCGGTGCTGCACCAAATCCCGATCATCGGGAACATTTTCAAAACGCACAACACGGCCACGGACCATGATGAGCTGCTCATCTTCATCACGCCGCGAATCGTGAGAGTGTGAGCAGAGGGGAGGGGCGTATGAAAAGCCTGAGAAAGACAATCAACCTTGCGGCGGCGCTCGCACTGAGCGCGGCCGTGGCCGGCTGCAGCGGGGAGCTGACCGATAGCGCTGCTCCCGTGGAGCTGGTGGCCACGAACGCGCAGAACCTGAACATCATCGAGCTGAATCCGGTCATCGCGGCCGACGATCCGGAGTGCGATGAGAACGTCGGCACGATCAGTTTGCAGGTGATTCCGAAGCGGCCCGACGTCGACACCCTGGCCTCGCAGGTGCGGGTCACGCGCTACCGGGTCTCCTATCAGCGCACCGACGGCGGGCGGCTGGTGCCGGCGCCGTTCGTCCGTTCGATGGACGCGCTGATCAGCGTCGGCGGTTCGACCGACATCAGTGACTTCCTGATCGTGCAGCCCGATGCCCTGTCGCAGGCGCCCTTCGTGGCCCTCCGGCCGCAGAATGGCGGACGCGATCCGGACACCGGACGCCCCTTCGTGAAACTGGATGTGATCGTCGAGTTCTTCGGCGAAACGCTCGGCGGCGACAACGTTTACGACGCCACGCGCTTCCCGCTCGACTTCTGTTATGGCTGCGGGGGATGCGACTGATTCGCGGACCGCGGGCCATGCGCGCGCGGGGTTGGATGGGGGTTGGGTCATGAAAGTCAGAAACCGGAAATCGTGGGTCGTTCTCGTTGCGATCCTTCTTCTCTTCGCCGCCTGTAAGGGCGAGACGCCGACTGCACCTCCCGTGGGCACCACTCCCCCCGGAGGCGGCACGCCCCCCACGGGTGTGAGCGTGGTGCTGTCGGTGTCGAACACGACGCCCGCCGTCGACGGCACGGTCACGATCACCGCGACCGTGACCCAGGACGGGCAGCCGGTGCCGAACGGCACGGCCGTGGAGTTCGTCTCCAACGGCGGTGTCCTCAACGGCGGCGGCACGTCGACCATCAAGACGACCACCAACGGCATCGCCACGGTGACGCTCACCTCCGGTACCTCCGGCACGGTGCGCGTGACGGCCACGGTCAACAATGTCGTCCGCGAGACGGCGGTGGCGTTCCAGGCCCGGCCGACTACGCCGACGCCGCCGAGCACGACGCCGACCATCACCTCGGTCACCCCGAACACCGGACGCCCCACCGGCGGTCAGACCATCCGCATCATCGGCACGAACTTCCGTCCGCCGGTGCGCGTGCTCTTCCGCTACGCCGGACTGGTCACGCCCGTCGAAGGATTCGTGGTCTCGGCCACCGAGACGACCATCGACGTCATCACCCCGGCCGTTAACCTCGGCGCGGGGCAGCAGCTCATCACCGACATCATCGTCC
>DASVSV010000438.1:0-4607 GCA_036387915.1 Thermoanaerobaculia bacterium | reverse complement strand
CTGCCTGCGATTCTCACGGGAGGTGTTCCACCAGAAGATGTGAACCGGCTCAGGCAATACATCGACGATCATGGAGCCGAGATCGACGCGTTTGAGCATGCGTACTATCCATGGCGCGATTCTCAACGTGTGACGGAGGCGGCGAAACCAGGCGCACTCGATGACCTTTTCGATGATGCGGTTGGGCGACCGCTCCAGCAATACGGGTTCGATCTGAAGAAACGCAAACGCAGAAAGTCGGAATGGCGATGCACCTCGATGATTCTTGGGACGCCGCTGACGCTTTATGTGGACAAAGGCAGTTGGAAGGCGCAGGCGTACCTCGACGCGCCTGAACTGCTCGTGCACCAGGATGTGGGGCACCCGTTCTTCTTCACCCAGCTCGAGCTCGTCTATGGCGATGAGAACGAATTCGAACAGCGCCTCCGAACCGTGTTTGCCGAGTACCTGCGCATCTTCCCCTCAGTGATTGCGCATTTCGAGTCGGCGGTGGCGATTCGGGACGCTTGGCTCGCCGGCAACGAAGGGAATGCGCGGGCGCTTGCACGGCAGATGGTCGTCTCCGCTGGAATTGCCGATTAGCTCAGCCCTCATCACCTCCCGCCCCCCAACCCCTCCACCTCGCACTCCACCATCTCCTTGACCATCTCCTCGAACCCCATCGTCGGCTCCCACCCCAGCACCCGTTTCGCCTTCGACGCATCCCCGACTAAAGGCAGGGCCTCGACGGGGCGGACGAAGCGTTCGTCGATGAGGACGTGGTCGCGGTAGTCGAGGTCCACGGTCGCGAAGGCGATGGAGCAGAGGTCGCGGACGGTGTGGGGGCGGCCGGTGGCGACGACGAAGTCGTCGGGCTGGTCGTGCTGCAGCATGAGGTGCATGGCCTGGACGTAGTCGCGGGCGTGGCCCCAGTCGCGGACGGCGTCGAGGTTGCCGAGGCGGACGTCCGTGGCCAGGCCGAGCTTGATCTTCGCGGCGCTCGTGCAGACCTTGCGGGTCACGAACTCGTGGCCGCGGCGAGGGCTCTCGTGATTGAAGAGGATGCCGCTGCTGGTGAAGAGGCCGTAGGTCTCGCGGTAATTCAGCGTCAGGTAATAGCCGGCCACTTTGCTGATGCCGTACGGGCTGCGCGGGTTGAACGGCGTCATCTCGTTCTGCGGTGACTCGCGCACGCGGCCGAACATCTCGCTCGAGCCGGCGAAGTAGAAACGGCACTTCGGCTGGAGTTGCGCCAGCGCGGCCAGCACGTAATGCGCGCCGTTCACATTCATGTCCATCGTCGAGAAGCCGTCGGCGAAGCTCTCCGCGACGAAGCTCTGCGCGGCCAGGTGATAGCACTCGTCGAACTGGTGGCGGCTGATGACGTCGAAGATGGTCGGGTAGCTCTCGAGATGGCCGGCGTGCAGGTGCACGCGGTCGAGGACGTGCGCGAGGCGGCGGAAGCGGTGCTCGGGGATCTCCATCGCCACGCGGCGCACCAGGCCGTGCACTTCGTAGCCGAGGGAGAGGAGGTGCTCGGCGAGGTAACTTCCGTCCTGACCCGTGATGCCGGTGATCAGCGCGCGCTTCGACACGGACGCGAGCATAGCGCATCGGAGCGCCGGCTCTGGCCGGCGCTCCGCGTCACCAGGTCAGTCGCGCGGGCCGCGGCGCAACTCGACGATCTCCTCATACACCGCCAGCTTCGCCTTCTGCTCGGCCGTGAGCAGCGCGTCGGACGCGGTCTTGAACGAGTCATGCGCGGCCTTGATCTGCTGCGCGATGGCGTGGTTCGCGACCAGCAGCGAGCCGGCCGTCGCGGCGTTGCCGGCTTCGACGGCGTCGCGGATCGCGTCGGCGTTCGCGCGCTGCTGCTCGTGCAGCGGCTCGACGGTGGCGCGCAGTGACTCGCGCAGCGTCGCGATCGCTGCGGTCTGCGCTTCCGTCAGGCCGAGGAACTCGGCGAGCAGTTGCGGCGGCAGGATGTCGCCGCCGGCGCCGGGGCCCTGCTGCTGCGGCGGCGGACCCGGAGGACCTCCGCCCGGACGCGGTGCGGCGAAGGCGGTCATTGCGACGATGGTCAGAATCAGGATCGGGATTGCGATGCGTTTCATGGTGCTCATCTCCTATGCACCATCCGACGCCGTCACCCGCCGCGTGTTTACATCGGCTCGCGGCGCATCGTCGTAAGAGTGTTCATACACCCACTGTCGGATCTCCCATACACTCGCCCCGTGACCCCGATGCACCGGTTTGCGTCTCAACTCGCGACAGCCAAAGCGTTTAGATGTGAATCGGCGCCGTCGCCGCGGGGGCGGTTTTCGTGGCACTCCGCTCGCCCTATGGAGCCGGCAGGAGGCCCATCAACGTGATCCGAAATCTGAACGTCATTCTTCTTCTCGCCGCGCTCGCGGCGCCCCTGGCCGCGCAGGACGCGGCATCGCCCCGTCTGTTCATCGAGCGCATCGAAGTGCGCAACGCCAACCGCGTCTCGCCCGAAGTCGTCATCGCCGAGTCGCGGCTGCGCGAGGGACGCGAGTACGCCGAGACCGAGCTGCGCGACGCGGCGACGCGGCTGGCGCGGTTGCCGTTCCTGCTCAGCGTCGACTTTGCGCTCGAGCGCGGCTCCGAGCGCGGGCGGCATGTGCTCGTCCTGACCATCAACGAGACCAAGCCGTTCTTCTTCCTGCTCGACCTCGTGCCGATCTTCGAGGACGACCCCTTCCTCGACGTCGATTACAGCAACGACCGTGGCGGCTCCGGCGAGAACCTGGCCCTCGGCGCGCGCTGGTTCGTCGGGCGCCGGGGCGCCTTTCACCTCGGCTTCTCCGGCGTCGGACACGACCGCGAGTTCGCGCGCGACTACGCGTCGTTCGCCGTCGGCTACACGCAGTACGACATCTTCGGCAGCCGCGCCTTCGCCACGATCAACCTCAAACGTCCGATCGAAGGATTCGGTGAGGGACTGATCTCGCCGCAGCTCGTGGTCGGCGTGCCGGTCTCCGCAAACCAGACCATCACCCTGCAGTACGACGAGACCCGTTTCGGCGAAGAAAAGCGCACGATCCTCGGCGTCGACTATCCGGTCCGCTACGGCCAGAAAGTCGTCTCCGCGAAGATGGCCTACAACACCACCAACGAGCCTTTCTTTCCGACGCGTGGGACGCTGCTGCAGGTCACGCCGATGTACGGCTGGACCGACGGCGCGCGCGTCTTGTCGACCACCGTCGTCAGCCCCACTGAAACGATCGTGCAGCACAGCGCGTATCACACGCATTTCTTCGGCGCCGAGGCCGGCGCGACGCGGTACTGGGAAATGACCGATCGCGATTCGGTGTGGGGCAACGTCCGCGGCGAGTGGGCGCGCGAGTCATACAACGATCAGTTCACCGTGACGGAGAAGGATCGCACGGCGCGCATCGGCAGCATCGGCATCGGCTACTCGCACAGCCTCTGGTCCCCCGAGGAGCGCGTCAACGGCGACTCGCGTTTCGAGCTCACCGCGCGCTATTCGAATCGCGACGTCGAGAACAACCCGCCGGCGTTCTTCACGCGCGACACCGACGTCAGCCAGGTCAGCGCCGCCTGGCTGCGCCGCTCGTCGTGGGGCACGCTTCGCCTCGGAGCGGGGTACGCGTGGTGATACGAGCCGCGGCCGCCATTGCGCTGCTGCTGCTCGTCGCCTTCCCGTCCGACGCGCAGCAGCCGCCGCGCCCTTCGTTCACCGTGCAGGGCGGCGTCGTCGGCGCGACGCTGCCCGCCGCCGTGCTGCAGAACCGGAACGTGAAGAAGCAACTGAGCAGCGGGCTCACCACGACGTTCCTCGTCATCGCCCGGCAGCGCGAGCTCAATCGCGTCACCGGCGCGCGCATCGAGGTCCGCTACGATCTCTGGGATGAGGTCTGGATCGTGAGACGTGTGGAGTTCGACGGCAGGACCGACCGGCAGCGCCTGACCTCGGCGGACGCACTGGAGAAGTGGTGGCGCACGCCGGTGCGGCTGCTCGCGACCGACGCCGCGCGCGTCGCGTTGCAGGTCGACCTCAGCGTCCTGCCTTTCTCCGCGGCCGAGGAGGAGGACGCGCGGCAGTGGATTTCGAAGTCGGGCGGCGTCGGCACCGCCACCGGCGGGGGAGGGATCGTCGACGCGCTGATCGGCACGACCATCAGCGCCAAGCCGATCACGTCGTACCGCTGGAACGTCGACCTCACATTGCGATGACCCGCACACGCTCGCTCGCCTCGATGCTCCTGGCCGTCGCCGCGGCCACGGTGCTGTTCTGGGCGGTGCTGCATCAGATCTCGAGCGTCTGGCTCGACGTCGCGCTGCGCCCCGAGGTGCGGCAGGCGCTGGAGCAGGCGCTCGAGGACCAGAAACAGCTGCGCCGGCTCGATCCGGCGCAGCGCGAGCTCTATCGGAAGCGCTTCGACGAAACGCGCACGCTGGTGAACCGCATCGAAGTGCTGCGCATGAACCGCGAGAACATGCTGCAGCGCTTCGAGCTGGCGCTGGTGATCATGTTCGCGGTGGCCGCGACCCTCGGCGCGGTGTCGCTCTGGCTGCGCTATCGGCGCGCGCAGGAGCGGGAGCGCTGCGAGTACCTCGAGCGCGTCTCGTCGCTGCAGGAG
>DASVSV010000437.1:0-5560 GCA_036387915.1 Thermoanaerobaculia bacterium | reverse complement strand
CGGTCCTCGGAGACCGCGGCGCCGCCGGAGTCGATCTTCACGTCGAACTGTTTGACGCTGTCGCGATAGCTGACGTCGAGCGTGTAGTCGTCGCCGGTCAGCTCCTGGTCATACGCGATGAAGACCTTCTTCTCCCCGTTCGCGGGGATCGGAAAAATGTCGAGTTTGAAGCCGCGGCCGTTGCTCCATTCCGCGATGGCCGGATCGACGCCGCGATGCACGATCTCCTCGTACGCCGTGCGCGCGAGTACGCGCTCGACAGCGACGCCGTGCCGCAGACGTCCGTCGAAATAGAGACCGAGGCCGCTCACTTCCGCGTCCGGCGGCAGCGGGAAGGTGAAGTCGCCGCCGGTCACACGATCGAGCGAGTTGCGGTACGTCAGCTCGTATTCGGTGCGCGCGAGATGGCCGCGGACGGTGACCTGAATCGCGACCGCGCTCAGCTCGAGCGCGACGTTGCCGTCGTCGCCCTCGACGACCAGCGTCGGGACGGCGGCGAACCCGGTTGTGGCGAAGAGGACGAGCGAGACACAGGCAATCCAACGCATGGCGGCCTCCTTCTTCGCCATCCATGCTGCGCTCGAAATGCGCGCTCCCGGTCACGACTCGGTGATGGAATCGCTACCGCTCGGGTGCAACACTCCATCCATGAGCGTCGCTACGCTTCTTCTGTGGTGTCTTCGGCCGGCTTGCGAATCACCTGGGGCGGCGGACGGAGACGGGACATCGGCGGGCTCGGTATGCGCTGCGGCGTCTTCCCCTTCTGCGTGCTGTCGAACGATTTCGCGCTCTGCGCCGCGGCCGGCGGCGTCTTCGTTGCGCGCCAGAAGTAAAGCGCCAGCGACACGCCGACGATCACCGCCACCAGGCCGGCGACCATCGGCCATTGCGGCGGGCGCGCCGGGAGACGCAGGAGCGACTGCGCCCGATCGGCGGGGTTCACGTAGATCAGGACCTTGCCGCCCGGCGCGAAACGGTCGTTCGGCAGGAGTGGTGCGGTCGACGTGTGCACGCGGCCGCCGGAGTTGTAGCGATACGCGACGGACTGCGGCTCGACGCGCTCGATCGTGGCCAGCGTCTGCACCCACTTCCCTTTTCCCGACGCGGCCGCGTTCGCAGCGTATACGCCTGCGATCGCGACGACGCCCGCGACGATCAATGCAACCGCCGGGATGACTCCCCACTTCTTCATCGTGCACCTCCCTGCGCCCCGATCCAGGCGTTCACGCGTGTCTCCGGCAGCGAGAGCGGCAGCGGTCCCGCGCCGAGGACCGTGTCGTGGAACGCGCGGACGTCGAATTTCGGACCGAGCTCGCGCTGCGCCTTCGCGCGCGGCTCCTTGATCTTCAGTTCGCCGATCTTATATCCGAGAGCCTGGCCGGGCCACGTAATGTAGCGGTCGCTGAGACGGTCGTCATCGCGGCGGTCGCCGATGCTCGCGGCCGCCTCGGGGGCGTCGCGCAGCAGCCACTCCCATCCGTCGTCGAAAAGCTCGTGCGGCTTCCGCGCTTCGTCCGCAACGGCGGAGCTCGCAAGCAACATGAGGGAAATCAGCAGGATGGCTTTGCGCATGAGCGGCCATTCTAAATGGCCTGTCGCTTGCTTCGAAGAGGAGCATGGCCCGGCTCCCGTACTCAATCGCTGCGTTACTCATCCTTGCTCCCGTCGCCGCGGAAGCAACTATCGCCCGCGCCGTCAAGTTCGACGAGAAAGTCGACACAGCGGCGTCGATCGTCGTCGGCACCGTCGTCGACCAGCAATCGCGCTGGGACGACCAGCACAAGTGGATCCTCACCTACTCCACGATTCGCGTCGACAAAACCCTCAAGGGCGCGCCGGAGCAGGAGCTCACGATCGTCACGCCCGGCGGCAAGGTCGGCACGATCGTGCAGGAAGTGATCGGCGTGCCGCAGTTCCACGAGGGCGAAGAGAACGTCGTCTTCGTGCGCGACACCGAGGCCGGCAAGACGGTGGCGTTCCTCGAGCAGGGGAACTACAAAGTCGTCGCCAATGCGAACGGCGAGCGCATGGCCGTCCCGGCCGTGTCGTCCGCGGTGCTCGTCGACACGGGACGCGGCACTGCCGTGACCCCCGAGGCGCCGCTCAGCCTGCGTGCCTTCGAAGGCGCGGTCCGCGACACCGTCCGCCGCCGCGAGGTGATGCGGATGGAGATGATCGAGAAGCAGAAGAAAGAAGCGTCGATCAGCAGCGTGCTTCAGCGCAATGCCGGCTGGGTCGCACTGGCGCTCCTCGGCGCGATCCTCGCCTCGTGGCAGCTCTATAAACGCTGGTGAGCGATTCCACCGCGCAGTCCGCCCTCGATCGTGCGTTCGACGACAGCGGTCAGCTGCTGCTCGTCTATCAACCGATTCACGACGCTCGCACTCGCGAGATCTGGTCCGCCGAAGCGCTGCTGCGGCAGCGGCGCAGCACGGGCGAGATCCGCGAGGCCTCGATCATCACCGAGACCGCGGAGGAGAGTTGCGGGCCGGAGCTGTTCGCGCTCGACTCGATGCTGGTCCGCCGCGCTTACGCCGAAGCCGCGCGCTGGCCGGTGCGCCTGAACGTGAATCTCTCGCCGCGTGAATTCCAGGAAGGTAATGTGCTGGACCGGCTCTCGGAGCTCGTGACGTCGTGCGGCATCGACACGAAGAAGGTGAATCTCGAGATCACCGAGACGAGCTACATCGAGTCCCCCGAGGAGACGATGGAGGTGCTGCTGGCGCTGCGGAAGCTCGGCGTCAGCCTCTGGCTGGACGACTTCGGGACCGGGCACTCCTCGCTCACCCACCTGCAGCATTTCCCCGTCGACGGCATCAAGATCGCCGGCGCGTTCATCAGTCCACTGCCCGACGACCGGCGCTGCGCCGCCATCACCCGCGCCCTCATTTCGCTGGCGCACGATCTCGGGATGGCGGTCGTCGCGGAGGAAGTGGAGCGCCAGGAGCAGCTCGACTTCCTGCTGGACCTCGGCTGCGAATACATCCAGGGATTCCTCTTCAGCAAGCCGATGCCGGCCGAGGAGTTCGAGCGATTGTTGGGTCAGGCCAAGGGCGAAGGGTAAAGGTAAGTCAACCGCCTGCTCGCGCACGTTCCGCGGGAGACCGGCCAGAAGCTTTCGGAACGATGAATTCGTTCTCGACTTCAAAGCAGTTTTTCCGGCTCGAGTGGCTCGGTGAGGCCGGCCTCATCCTCCCGGATCGCCTCATCCGCCATTTCGGCGAGAAAGTCCGGAGACTGGGCGAACAGATCGTCCCAAAGCCGTTCGGATTCGAGCTCGGCGAGGATCCAGGCTCCGACGGCATCCGCTCGGTTTCCGGCAGCTTGGTCGGTTCGCTCAGCGCCTGCTGGAGTACTTTCCCCATACCGGGATTCTAACGCCCGCGCCTCGATTCGGGTTCCCACGTTTCGAAGCACGCACGTGAAGACGTCCGCTCACGCCACCTTCGTCGCCGTCGGCTTCCCGTCCTCCGGGGCGTAGGCGTCGCGGCGCTGGTCGAGGTCTTTCATGACGTTGCGCTTGAAGGATTCCTCGCCGCCGTTGCGTTTCATCTCGGCGATGTAGTCGGTGATGTCGAGGTTCTCGACGCGCAGGCGCACGGTCTTGAAAATGCGGGGGAAGCGGCCGGGGATCTGGACGTGATGGAGGCCGCCGCTGTACGCGATCAGCATCCGTCCCTCTTTCACCGCGTGCAGGATGTCGGCGATGCCGCCGCGGACGGTCATCGGCTTCCCATGCAGGTCCAGGCCGTTCTCGCGTTTCATCCGCCCCTCGGGGGCAATGACGACCATCGAGTCGGGGTCGATCTTGTTCAGCACCTGGAACCACGTGTCGTCCCGCTGGCGGGAGATGGCGATGACGTGATGGGCGACGAAGCGGAAGACGATGCCGACCAGCGGGCGGTCGGTGGTCTTGTCAGCCGCGGGCACGACGCCGTGCGCGGCCAGGCGCCAGATGAAACGGTTCGGCACAGCGCCCAGAAAGACCGGCTCGAAAAGGCTGGTGTGATTGAGGAACACCACCACGCGCAGGTTCGCCCACGGATCGGCCGGCGTCGGCCCGATGAAGGAGAAATCGTGACGGTAGAAGATCCTGCTCACGTACTTGAGCAGGGTCAGCATCGTGAAGACGAGGGCGCTCCGGAAGATCCCCACGGCGCGGAAATGTACGCGGGGACGGGCTCTCCGTCAACGCAGGGCGCGACGGAGGCAGCCCTTCCACACCACGTTCCTGTCCCTACACGCCGATGAGGCCGTTCCGGACGCCGTAGCGGTAAAGGCCGAGGTTGTCTTCGACGCCGAGCTTGCGCAGCAGGCGCGACCGGTGCGTGGTCACGGTCTTGACGCTGATGTCGAGACGGGCCGCAATCTCCTTGAGGCGCTGCCCGGAGAGGATCATGGTCATCACTTCATTCTCGCGCGGCGAAAGGCGCTGGTGATGCCCTTCGCCGGGTCCGTTGCCGTTCGGATAAAGCACGAGCAGCGAGTCGACGAGGGACAGCAATGCGTTCTTCTGAGGCTGGATGTGGTCGCAGTTGAGATTCTCGATCGAAGTCCTGAGCTGGATGATGGCGTTCAACGGTCTGGCTCCTCCCACCAGACAAGATAAGGACGTCAGATTACGCTTCGGTTACTCCGGTTTCAGGGCGCAGTGAGCAGGGCGCAGAGGGCAGGAGTTGAAGCGCAGAACGGAGCGCCGCCCGCTGGCGCTCCGTTTGCCCCCGCTCCTGCGCCCCGCGCCCTGCTCACTGCCCCCTATCATGCACGCGTGGCCCTGATCTCCGATCTCCCGCTCACTTCGCGGATCTTCCTGAAGTCGTATCCGTGGCGGCGGATCGAGCCGGTGCCGTGGGCGACGTTGCGGCGGCCGGTGCGGGAGGCGAAGATCGCCCTGGTCTCGTCGGCCGGACTCGTGCCGCCGGATCAGGAGCCGTTCGACGACGCCGTTCGCGGCGGCGACTGGTCGTATCGCGAGGTGCCGGACGCGATCGACGTCACGGCGCTCGTCGACGCGCATCGGAGCGAGAGCTACGACCACGCCGGCGTCCGCTCCGATCCCAACCTCGCCTTCCCGCTGGACCGGCTGCACGAGCTGGGGCTGCACACGAATCATCGCCACTTCTCGTTCATGGGGTCGATCACGGCGCCGGGACGGCTGCAGAAAGAGAGCGCACCGGAAGCGGCGGAGAAGCTGGTCGCGGACGGCGTGGACGCGGTGCTGCTGGTCCCGATATGACCGATGTGCAATCAGGCCGTGAGCCTGATCGCCGCGGAGCTCGAACGACGCGGCATCGCCACGACATGCATCATTCTGCTGCGCGAGATCGCGGAAAAGGTCCGCCCCCCTCGCGCGCTGTTCGTCCCGTTCCCGCTCGGCTATCCACTCGGAACGCCGCACGACCCGGAAGGGCAGCGTCACGTGATCGAAGCCGCTTTGTCCCTGCTCGAGCGCAACGGCCCCGGCCCGCTGCTCGAAGCCTACCGAGCGTAAGCCAGGCACCCTTCCCGTCATTTGCACAAGGGAGCGACGAAGGGCCTCCGGCGGGCCGGTGCGACCGGC
>DASVSV010000436.1:0-1514 GCA_036387915.1 Thermoanaerobaculia bacterium | reverse complement strand
AAGCCACGCCCTACGTTTTCACATCCGCCGTTCCGCGGAGCGATATGGAGTGCGGCGGCCTTAAGGCCGCCGCTTTGATATTCGGGAGCGATACTGCCGAGACGCACCATCTCGGCAGGTGGCACCCGAATACGAAAGCGGCGGCTGGGCCGCCGCACTCCATATGGTTACCCCGTCGCTTGCTGTCCGCGCTGCGACGGCGCGATCGGGCGGCGCATGTCTTCTTCGCGGCACTGGCGGCGGCGCTCGATCTCGACGCGGTTGCGGCCGTTGATTTTTGCTCGGTAGAGGGCTTGGTCGGCGGCGCGGAAGAGCTCGTTCGTGCCGGGGACGAGGGAGTGCGGAAAATTCGCGACGCCGATGCTGACCGTGACCTGGTGTCCTTCGATCGGCGAGCAGGCGATGCTCGAGCGAACCTTCTCGCCGAATTGCAGGGCCTCGAACAGGGCCGTCTCCGGCAGCAGGATGGCGAACTCTTCGCCTCCCACTCGCGCGGCGAAATCCACCTGCCGCGTGCCGGCGGCGATCAGGTCCGCGACGCGGCGCAGGACCGCGTCTCCCGCGTCATGGCCGTACGAGTCGTTGATCGACTTGAAGTGATCGACGTCCACGATCGCCAGCGAGAGCGGCCGTTCGTACCGCCGCGCGTGCTCGAACGCGTCCTTCAGCCGTTCGTCGAACGCGCGGCGATTGCGCAGCGACGTCAGCGGATCGGTTTGCGAGAGCTCGACGAGCTGCTTCTGCAGCTCGACGATGCGCAGTCCGGCCCGGATCCGTGCGAGCAGCTCCTCGAACTGCGCCGGCTTGGTGATGTAGTCATCGGCGCCGCACGCGAAGCCTTCCAGCTTCGCCTCGTTGGTATCGTGCGACGTCAGCATGATGATGTACGCGTGCGGTTCGGCCACGCGCAGCTCGCGGCAGAGGTCGACGCCATCCCCGTCCGGCAGCGTCCGGTCGAGGATCACGAGGTCCCACGGCTTCTGGACGAGCTCGCGTGCTGTTGCGATCGTTGCAGCGGTCCGGACTGCATATCCGGCCCGCTCCAACTGTCGCGACAGCATGAACGAGACGTTGGCGTCGTCCTCGACGAGGATGATGTTTTGATTTCTCATTGGACGCTATAAATAACAAATCCGAGCGTCCACAATTCCGGATGGAACGTATTGGAAAGAGGACGTTTATTCGTACGCTACCGTACGGTCATTCGGGCCGGACTATACCGAGCGAGGTCATCTTTTCGTGCAGGTGCGTACGCTGGATCTCCAGCAGTTCGGCCGCTCTGGTGACGTTCCAGCTGGTGCGGCGGAGTACCGCTTCGAGGTACTCCTTCTCGCATTGCGCCTTGAAGGCGCGCAGCGGCATGACCGGCGCCGTGTCGCCCATGCGCACGATGCCGTTCTCCGCGAGACCGCGGCGGCTGACGATGGACGTCGGCAACTGATCGACCGTCAGCGGATCCGTGCCGAACACCGACAGCCGCTCCGCGACGTTCTTCAGTTCGCGCACGTTGCCCG
>DASVSV010000435.1:0-1983 GCA_036387915.1 Thermoanaerobaculia bacterium | reverse complement strand
CTTCGACGACGGTGGCGTAGCCTTCGAGCACCCAGCGCGGCGCGCGCAGCGTGATCGGGTTGAACGGCAGCACGAACTTCTCGAGCGCGTGCTGCAGCGGATTGCGCGACGGCCGGAGCATGTGCACGAGGTGCGCGGTCTCGTGCACGGACAGCAGGTCGATCCAATGGCCGAACGCGCCGAGCTGCTCGTCCGGGCCGGGAGGCTCGGCGTAGAAGATCATCCGCGGCGTGTCGAGCAGCGGCCACGCGCTGCCGTTCGGCTCCGCGACCGGGTTGATCACGATCACGTCGATGGTCTGCGGCGGCGTGAAGCCGATCTCTTTCGAGACCAGCTCGCGCGTCGACTCGAGCCGCTCCGCCGCGCGCGTGGCCCAGGCCTCGTATTCGACGGGATAGTGAACGCGGAAATGCGGGAGCTCGATGGTGCGCCAGTCGTTAGCGGGATGTTGTGCAACGACCATCGGCGCAGCGAGCATCTGCGCGAGGAGGAGGGCGAGCAATGGTAGTGTACGAATCATGGCGATCAGACTCGCGGTGCTCACTGCAACAATCGTGTTCACGCTCATTCTCGGCGCTCAAAATACTCGCGGAAAAGCGATGCTGGTCATCCACGGCGGCGCCGGGACGATCACGCGCGCCAGCATGAGTCCGGAGCTGGAGCAGCAGTATCGCGCGGCGCTGGAACAGGCCCTGCGCACCGGTCACGCGGTGCTGGCCAAAGGCGGCTCCAGTCTGGACGCGGTCGAGGCTTCGGTGCGCGTGCTCGAGGACAATCCGCTCTTCAACGCGGGCAAGGGCGCGGTGTTCACGAACGAGGGACGCAACGAGCTGGACGCGTCGATCATGGACGGCCGCACCAAGGGCGCAGGCTCGGTCGCCGGCGTGACGATCATCCGCAATCCGATCACCGCCGCTCGCGCGGTGATGGAAAAGTCGGAGCACGTGATGATGGTCGGCCGCGGCGCGGAGTTGTTCGCGACGAAGATGGGCCTGGAGGTCGTCGACCCCTCGTACTTTTGGACCGAGCGGCGCTGGAAGTCGCTGCAGAACGAGTTGCGGAAGGAGTCGAAGCCGCAGGCCGCCGTCGACGTTCCGGACGACAAAAAGTTCGGCACCGTCGGCGCCGTGGCCGTCGACAAGAATGGCAATCTGGCCGCGGCCACGTCCACCGGCGGCATGACCAACAAGCGCTATGGCCGCGTCGGCGACGCGCCGATCATCGGCGCCGGCACGTATGCGGAGAATGAATCCTGCGCGGTGTCGGCCACGGGCCACGGCGAGTTCTTCATCCGCTGGACGGTGGCCTACGACATCGCCGCGCTGGTGAAGTATCGCGGCATGACCGTGCAGCAGGCCGGCGACGAGGTGATCCACAAGAAACTGGCGCCGGTGAAAGGCGAAGGCGGCGTGATCATCCTCGACCGGCAGGGGAACTTCGCGATGCCGTTCAACTCGGAGGGGATGTACCGCGGCTGGATCGGCGCGGACGGCACTCCGCACGTGGAGATCTACAAGTGAGCGTGGAGAACACGATCGTGCAGTTCGCCGCGGCGTGGAATCAGCACGACGCCGACGCGCTGGCGGCACTCTGGACGGAGGACGGCGAGCTCGATCACCCATGGGGCTTCCACGCGGTCGGCCGCGACGCGGTGCGCAAGCTGCTCGCCGAGGAGCACGCCGCGTCGATGAGCGAGAGCGTGCTGCGCATCGCCGGCGTCACGTCGCGGGCCGAGGAGCAGAACGTGCTCGCGGAGATCGACGGGCTGCTGGAAGGCGTGCGCGCGCCGAACGGGCGTCCCTACGAGCTGCGCCACAAGATGTCGGTGATGTTCGTCCCCGCCGGCGACACCTGGCGCATCCGCACCATGGCCGCTACGTCGAACCCGCGGTAGCGGCGGCGCGGGGGAACGACGGGAGGCCTCCGGCGGGCCGGTGCGACCGGCGGCGCTTAGTGAGCCCAGTCGTCGCGCAAACACGTGTT
>DASVSV010000434.1:0-12594 GCA_036387915.1 Thermoanaerobaculia bacterium | reverse complement strand
TGAAGCCACGCCCTACGTTCGGCAGCAGTAGCGTCGCATGTGTGCTGCCTGCAGTGAAGCGCGGATCGAGCGTGCGTACGCACGCGATCGGTTCACCCGACAATCCGGCGCTCCGTGAGGGCACCGCGACCCCTCACATCTTCGCGGCCTTGTTGTCCACCGGGCTGATCGTCTTCGCGTCCCCCTTCATCTCCTCGGGGTAGCCGGTGGGCGTCGTGGTCATGCTGCCGTCGCTCAGTTCGGTGGGGCCCCAGCCGCCGCCCATCTGGCGGCGCCAGCGGCTCCAGACGGCCAGCAGGATGACGAATCCGAAGAAGACGACGATTAGGCCGATGAAGAATCCGTTCATTCCTGACTGTGCATCACCGGGCGTGCCAGATCGTACGGTCCCGTACTGACGTGCCGTCAAAAATGTACGATCCTGCCGTCATCCTCCTATGTCTACTGTCCTGATCATTGAAGACGACGACGCGATACGCGTGCTCATCTCCGCGCTCTGCAGGCGCCTCGGTCTCGCCGTCGAGGTCGCCGCGGACGGTGCCGCGGGCGTGGCCATGCTCCGCCAGCGCCACTACGACGCCCTCCTGCTGGACCTCATGCTGCCGAAGGTCAACGGGTTCGAAGTCCTGCGCGAAGTGCGCGCCTCCGCGCCGTCGCTGCTGGCGCGCACCATCATCATCACCGCGGTCAGCAACGCCACGCTGCGCGACTTCGACGGCGGCGGCACGATGGTGCTGCTGCGCAAACCATTCGACATCGCCGACCTGCAGGACGCGCTGGTCGCGTGCACCGGCTGCATGGAGGCGCCGCGTCCCGCGCCGCGCCTCGTGCCGTTCACCGCCCGCGCCACCGGTTGATCGAATCGGCACGTCGCGTTGACCGGCATTTTCCACGCGCCGTTCTGTTTCACACGCTGTCCATGAAACAGCTCGTGCCGGCCCTCATCGCCCTCCTTGCGCTCGCGCCCGCCGCCTCGGCGCGCATGCGCGCGGTGCATCGTCCCTCGCCGCATCAGTGCACGTTCTCGCTCGCGCCGGCGTGGAACGGCAACGTTCCGGCTGCCGGCGTCACGCGTGCGGTCGTGCTCGTGTTCGGTCAGTCGCAGGCTTGCGCGTCGTGGGCGGCGTATTCGTCCGAGAGCTGGGCCACCGTCGAGGCCGCACCGCTCGACGCGCAGCCGGCCGCGTACGTCACCATCGGCGCGAACGAGCAGACCACGCCGCGCACCACGACGCTCATCGTGGCGGGCGTGCGTCTGCAGGTCACGCAGGAAGGTGCGACGGGCATCATCGCGCCGCCGCGCATCGCCACCCTGATCGTGAATGGGACGTTCGACAAAGACGTCTCGGGATGGGGATGGTTTGCGCGGTACCCGAATGGTCCGGGCGTGCCGCAGTGGTCGCAGTTCGACGCCAACGGCAGCCCCGCCTCCGGCTCGATGCTGCTGCGCGACGCCGACCAGAGCTTCACGCAGTCCTTCCAGCAACTCCAGTGCGTGCGCATCGCGGGAAAGCGCCGCTACGACTTCGGCGTGAAAGTGCGAACGGGAGGGGATCAGGGCGAAGCACTCGTCGCCTTCCTGACCTACGCGTCAAATGACTGTTCAGGCAACTACGTCATCCGCAACGTCCAGATCGCGCGCCCCGACCCCGGGGTGTGGCAGGCGTTCGACTACTCGCAAAACGTCGGTGCCGCCGGCTCCGCCATTCTCCTCCTCGGCAGCGCCGCGGACGTCCCGCCGTTCGACGTATGGTTCGACGACGCTTACATCAGCGAGAAGTGATCACCGGCGCGATCGCCGGTCAGCTGGCCGGATTGGGCCGGGCGATGCGACGCAGCTCCGGCGCGTGTAATCGCGGGCCGTCATAGCCGCGCACTTCGCCGAACAGCGTCCCTTCCTCCCACTCCGCGCGCGCGGCCGCGATCTCCTCCGGCGTCCGCGCGGCGAAGTTCCACCACATCAGGACCGTCTCTGGAAACGGCGGCCCGCCGAGGAGGAGGAAGCGTCCGCCGGCGTCGCTGCGGACGTCGAAGCTCGCGCGCCCGGTGCCAAGGTAGTAGAGCGTGTTCACGTCGAGCCGCTGCCCTTCCAGCGTGACGTCGCCGTCGAGGATGAACAGGCCGTGCTCCCACGCGGGATCGAGCGGATATTCGAGCGATGACTGCGCGTGCACGCGCCCGTCCGCGCCGGTCATCGGCGAGTAACTGTGCGCGCTGAACGTTTCCACGAATCCGCCGCGCAGCTCCTCGCGCGGCACTCGCGGCACGTGATGGAACTGCGGCTCGACGTGGCGATGCGCGTCGGGCAGCGCGACCCACAACTGCACGCCATTCAACCGCCCTTCATTCGAGACCGGCGTCTCCTCGGCGTGCGAGATGCCGCGGCCGGACGTCATCACGTTCACCGCACCCGGCCGCGCCATCGCCTCGCAGCCGATGCTGTCGCGATGCAGCACTTCCCCCTCCAGCAGCCACGACACGGTCTGGATGCCGATGTGCGGATGCGGCGCGACGTCCATCGGCTTGTCGCCGGTGAACGAGATCGGCCCGTAACGGTCGAGGAAACACCACGGCCCGATCAGCCGCCGGTCGCGCACCGGCAACGCGCGCCAGATCTGCAGCGGCCCGAGGTGCGTGGTGCGCCCCGGGTGCGCCTCGAGGGTTTTTTCTCCACGCAGTGCGACGCACGGTTCCGCGGCCACTTCGCTCATGGTCGGGCATTTTACGGCGCGTTTAGGAGCAATGGCCTCCAGTTACGGAACGGTCGGGTGAGCTCGATCGCGTGCGTAGCACGCTCAAAGAAAATAGTCCCCTGCTTCCAGCCGGGGGAACAAGAGTGCCCTTCGTACCAGCCCGCGTGGCGGGCGACAGATCGCGTCCAGCGGTGATCTGTCGCCCGCTACACGGGCTGGAGACGTTAGGCGTCGCGTACCCCCGGCTGGAAGCCGGGGGCTATTTTCTTTGGCGTGCTACGCACGCACGATCCCCCCTTAACTGCAGGCCATTGCGGCTAGGGCGAGGCCGCCGCCCGCGCATACAGACGCGGCAACTCATCTCGAGACGAGCCGCCGCTTTGGGATCACGCGAACACCAAAGCGGCAGCTCGTTCGCCGCCGCAGTCCTAGAGGTACTTCTTGAACCACTCCACGTAGCGGCGGTCCACATCCGACTGATGCGCGGGGTCGTCGGCGTTGTGGCCGCTGAGCGGGTAGAGGATGAACTTCACCGGGACGCCGTTGTCCTTCAGGGCGCGGTACATCTGGAACGACTGCGTGACCGGTACGCGGGCGTCGCCGGTGTTCGAGAGGATCAGCGTCGGCGTGCGGACCTTGTGCGCGTACGTGATCGGCGACTGCTCGATGTAGCGCTTCATGTTGTCGTCTTTATATGGCGAGCCCCACAACGCGCCGCGCTGCACGTTGTAGTCGCCGAGGGTGTACTGGTCGAGCATGTTGTTGACCGCGGCGCCCGACACAGCCGCTTTGAACGTGGTCGGATAGTTGCCGATCATCCACGAGGTCATGTAGCCGCCGTAGGACCAGCCGCCGACGCCGATGCGGCTCTCGTCGACGTTGAAGCGCTTCTTCACGACCTCCATGCCGGCCATGACGTCGCGTCCCGGACCGGCGCCGGCGTCCATGATGATGGCGCGCGTGACGCGGTCGCCGAGGTTGTCGCTGCCGCGGTAATTGGGCTGGAAGACGATCCAGTCCTGCGCGGCCAGGATCTGTGGAAGGAACGAGAACGCCAGCGTGGACGACGCGCGCGGGCCGCCGTGGATGTAGAGCACGAGCGGATATTTCTTCGCCGGGTCGTAGCGCGGCGGCGTGACCACGATGCCGTCGAGGTCATAGCCTTCGTTGCTGAAGGTGATGCGCTCGGCCCGTCCCAGCTCGAGGCGCTCGATGGCCTCGTTGAAGTTCGTCAGGCGGCGCGGTTTCGCGTTCGCGTTCTCGAGGTAGTACAGCTCGCGCGGCCGCCGCGGCGTGGTGCCGGTGAACGCGATCGCGCCGCTGCGGTGCACGTTCGCGTCGATGGAGAAGCCGGAGACCGGCTCGATCTCGCCGAGCTCGAGCCGCTTCGGCGCGCCTCCCGCCAGCGGCTGGATCCACAACCCGGTCGTGGCCTCGGTGTGCGCGCCGACGAGGAGCGACTTCCCGTCCGGCATCCAGAACGCGCGATGCTGATTGCGGTCGAGGTCCTTCGTCAGCTCCGTGCCCGTGCCGCCGCCGGCCGGCACGATCCAGATCCGGTTCTCGCTCTGGCGCTCGCCGCCGCGCGGATGGATGAAGGCCACCGTTTTCCCGTCGGGCGAGAGGATCGGCTGCCCTTCCTGCACGGCGGCGCCGGTGAGCCGGCGTACGCTGCCGCTCTCCACGTCGATCAGCGCGATGCGGGTCGTGTCCGTGTTGCCGGAGTGCGGCGTGTCCATGCGCGCGAAGGCGATGCTCTTGCCGTCCGGCGACCAGTTGATGGGCGAGGGGAGCGGGCCGGGCGGACGGGCCACGGGGAGCGACCATTCGCCGGAGGTGAGCCGCTTCGCCGCGCCGCCGTCGACGCCGATCAGCCAGAGGTGCGACGGCAGCGCCGCGCTCGTGATCAGGAAATCGTCGTCGCCGACCTCGAACGCCTTCACGTGCTTCTCTTCTTCGCTCTTCTTCGGCGGCTCGTCGGCGGCCACGAAGGCGATGCGCGTGCCGCTCGGGTCCCACGCGTACTGCTGCACGCCGCTGGCGTTGTCGGTGAGCTTGCGCGCGTCGCCGCCGGCCAGCGGCGCGATCCAGATCTGCCGCTTGCCCTCGTGCATGGCCAGAAAGGAGAGGCGCGTGCCGTCGGGCGACCAGCGCGGCTGCGCGACGCCGCGGCGATCCACGGTCACGGTGCGCTGCGCTCCGCTCGCGACGTCGACCAGCGCGACCTCGGTGTCGAAGCGGTTGTCTTTCAGGTTCGCGCGCGACACGACGACGGCGATCTGCCGTCCGTCCGGCGCGATCTGCGGATCGCTGACGCTCACGATGCGCGCGCGATCGGCGAACTGCAGGGTCTCGGCGAAGGTGGGGAGAGCAACGGGAAGGCAGACCAGCAACAGGATCAGGAGTCTTCTCATGGCGGGAAAGTATAGGAGTGGTTTCGATCGTGCAGACGAGACCGCCTGGAGCCACTCGTGTCCCGCCGCATCCAGACGCTGTTCCTCGTGCTCGCCTGCACATTCACCACGGCGGCGGGCGCGGACGTCTTCCGGATCCTCGACGACCCGCGCGAAGCCGCGCAGGCGCGCGTCGACCTGATCCAGCAGGCGGATCGGGAGATCCACGCGCTCTACTTCCTGGCCCGCAACGACCGCATCACCATGACCGCACTGGCTTTACTGCGCGAGGCCAGCCGCCGCGGCGTCGGCAGCGTGAAGCTCGTGGTCGACGCGAACTTTCACCGCATCCCGAAAGAAGTGCTCGCGCACCTGCGCGACGAGGGCGTCGAAGTGCGCGTTTACCACCCGCTGACGCTGCGCCATCCGAGCTGGCTGTTCCGGCGCATGCACGAGAAAGTCGTCATCGTCGACGGACAGCGGTACATCACCGGAGGACGCAATCTCGCCGAGGCGTATTACGGAATGGCGCGGAAGCGGAACTACGTCGATCGGGACGTCTATGTGGAAGGCCGGTCGGCGGCGGAGGCGGACGGGCACTTCGCGCACGTCTGGTCGAGCGACCACGTCGCCGAATTGAAAGTACGCGTGTCGGACGCGGCGAAGCGCGTGGCCGAGGCGCGGCTCGACGCGGCCCTGTGCGACGAGGCCATCTCGCTGGACACGGGATTCAACTGGTCCGAGGGGCAGCCGGAGGCCGGGCCGGTGAGCTTCCTTCACGATCCCGTGGGTGAGGGACCGCGCGTCGCGGCGCAGCTCGCGGAGATCATCGACGGCGCGAAGGAGACGATCGTCATCGAGTCTCCGTACCTCGTTCCGCCGAAGCCGCTGCTCGCGCTGCTGGAGAAGAAGCTCAAAGAAGGCGTGTACGTGCAGATCGTCACGAACTCGCTGCGGTCGACGGACGGCGTGCTGCCGCAGGCCGGCTACCTCAAATACAAGCGCCGCCTGGTGCGCATGGGCATCGACGTGCGCGAGTACAAAGGCCCCGACCCGCTGCACGCGAAGAGCGCCGTGATCGACGGCAGGATCGTACTGATCGGCTCGTACAACCTCGACCCGCGCTCGCAGAACCTGAACACGGAAGTGATGTGCCTCGTCGAGGACGAACGCCTGGCCGAGGAGCTCCTCGACTCGATCGACCTCCACCTGCAGAACGCGTGGACCATCCGCAAAAACGGCCGCCCTGCCAAAGGACGCTATCCGCTGGTCTCACGCGCGAAGAAGATCCGCGCCTGGGCCGCACGGCTGCTGCTGCCGATCGTGGAAGGACAGTTGTGACGCGTTGGGCGTTGCTCGTTGCGCGTCTGGGGCGCCTCTCGGCGAGCAGCACCCCGGACGAGTAACGAGCCACGCATGACGCGTCCTTACCAGCCGTATCCGAACGACACTCCCGCCCACGGTGCGAAATCGCCGTCGAAGTAAAACGGCGTGATCCCGGCGCGGAAGACGAAGCCGCGTCCGGGACGCTGGAAGCGGTAGCCGGCCAGACCGGTCAGGGCCACGTTCGCGATCTCTTCGCCGTCATTGCCGATCGAAAAGTCCTGTTCGTCGCCGACCACGAAGAGCACGCCGCCGCCTGCTTCGAAGTGGTGGTTCAGCCGCGGATGGGAGATGAAGTTGGCCATGACCGGGATGGCGAACGTGACGTCCTCCTCCCCGCCGCTCTCCTCGCTGGTGACGATGCTGAAGCCGATGCGGCCGGCGAAACGATCGCTGAAGCGGCGCTCGTAGTTGATGGTCGGGATGATGCCGTTGCCGCCGATCTCGACGTATGCGGCGTTCCGCGGCGGCTGCTGCGCGAACGCGGGCACGGCAAGCACGGAGAGGAGAAGGAAGGGGAGGAAGAGTCGCGGGTTCATTGCAACTCTCTGACCTGCGCGACAATGCCCGCATCATGATGACTGCGCCGGTGCTCCTCCGTTCCCGCGGCTCGTTTCGCACCGAAGTCGAGGCCGGGCCGCACCGCTTCGTGCTCGACGAGCCGGCCGAGGTCGGCGGCGGCGGCGAAGGGGCCACTCCGTACGACGCGCTGGCCGCGGCCCTCGGCGGCTGCACGGCCATGACCCTGCACTTTTACGCCAAGCGCACGAACCTGCCGCTGGAAGGCGTCGACGTCCGCGTCACGCACGACCGCCAGCACGTGAAGGACTGCCTCGACTGCACCTCGCCCGAGGGGTACATCCACCGGTTCCGCGTCGAGATCAAACTGATCGGCGACCAGTTGACGGAAGAGCAGCGGCAGAAGCTCCTCGTGATCGCCGGACGCTGCCCGGTCGCCAAAACGCTGCAGGCCGAGATCCGCATCGACGAAGTGCTCGTCTGAATTTAAGGACCGCGGCGGCGAACGAGCTGCCGCGTCCATAACAGGCGGCGGGTCGTTCGCAGCCGCACTCCTGAACGCAAACGTCTCCGGCTGAGGCGGATCAACGCGTGCGTAGCACGCCGAAAGGCAATAGCCCCCGGCTTTCAGCCGGGGGAACGCAACGCCCAGATCTCCAGCCCGCGTAGCGGGCGACAGACCACGTCCAGAGTTACTGTCGCCCGCTACGCGGGCTGGAACCAGGGGCACGCTTGTCCCCCGGCTGAAGCCGGGGGCTATTTTCTTTCGGCGTGCTACGCACGCGAACGAAGAGGGAGCCCCGCACCCGCCCCGCAGCCCGCCCCTTGTCCCCGATGCGCCGGGAGAAGCGACTGCGGAACGCAACCGCACTCCGGTAGCGATTCAAGTACCCAATTTGCAAAGATGTCCCGCGTGTACCGCTATCTCCGCTACGTTCCGAAGAATCATCTGAGCCGTTTCATGGGGCGGCTGGTGCATGCGCGGCTGCCGCGGCCGCTGGCGCGGCGGCTGGTGCACTGGTTCGCGAAGACGTACAGGATCGACGTCGACGCGGCCGGGCGGGGGATGCACGAGTACCCCTCCATCGGCCACTTCTTCATCCGCGACCTGCGCGAGGGACTGCGTCCCGTCGAAGGGGATTTCGTCAGTCCGGTCGACGGCGTGCTGCGCAACTTCGGCAACGTCGAGAACGGCCGCATCGAGCAGGTCAAAGGGAAGACGTACACCGTGGCCGGCTTCCTCGGCGACGCGGAGTACGCGAAGCGCTACGAGAACGGCGCGTACTTTAACCTCTATCTCTCCCCGCAGGATTACCACCACGTGCACACGCCGGTGGGCGGGAAGATCGTGCGTAGCGTGCACATCCCCGGCAAGCTCTGGCCGGTCAACGACTGGTCGCTGAACAACGTCGAGGAGCTCTTCTCGATCAACGAGCGCGTCGTGACCTACGTCGAGTGCAACCTGGGCCTGGTGGCGGTGGTGATGATCGGCGCCACGAACGTCGGCAAGATCTCCGTGGTCTACGACTCGTTCATCTCTAACGCCGCGGGCATCGACAAGACCGTCACGCGGAACTACGACCCCGGCATCGACATCAAAGTCGCCGACCGCTTAGGGACGTTCCACATGGGGTCGAGCGTGGTCGTGCTCGTGGAGCCCGGCCGCGTCGACGTGAAGAAGGTGCGCCTGCACGCCGGAAAGAAGGTGCAGTACGGGTCCGCGATCCTGCACGGCGAGGAGCCGCCGGTTACTTAGAAGTGTCTTCGTAATTCGGATCGGCGTCGTACCGCTGCTGCCAGGCCGGCCAGTCGTCGACCGTCTGCTCCGCCTCTTCGAGCTCTCCCCAGAAATCCACCACACCCGCCTTCGAAGCTTCCTCGGCCATGGGCCGAATTATCGCCGATTCCTCCGGGCGCCGAGGAACTTCTTCAATTGGTAGAGTGCTTTGGCTTCGAGGTCGAGATACGACAGCGGCAGCATTGCCACCTTCGGCGCGGACGTTTTCGCGTCCCACCGAATGCGCTCGCCCGTGACCTTCGTCTTGCGGTCGCGCGGCACGCCGGCGCTGGTGGTCATGGAGAAGAGCTCGACGTAGCGGTGCGGCCCGATGCCGACGAACGGCTCGAAGCGCACCGCCTCTGGATGCGGCGCCGCCGCGTCGTCGTAGCCGAAGATCGCGTCGCGATGGAGCTCGAGGGCGCGGCTCTTCGGATACGGCTCGATGTAGACCACGCGCTCGACACCCGCGGTGACGACCACGCGCGCGCACTGATGACACGGAAACGTGGTCGTGTAGAGCGTGGCGTCGCGCGGCGTGACCCCGATCCGTGCCGCCGCGAGGATGGCCTCGACCTCGGCGTGCGTGGTGCGGCCGAACTCGAGGAGGCTCATCACGCGCGACTTGCGGAAGACCTCGCGCGCGTTCTCGACCTGCGGCCAGCCGGCCTCGCGCGCCATCTGCAGCATCTCGTTGATGATCTGGTCGGCGTGCACGTTGACCGAGTCGCGGTCCTCGTGGATGTCGCGGCGGTCGTACTGCTCGCCCGCGCGATAGAGCCCGCCGCCGCCTTTCGGCACGTCGTTCCAGCCGAGGCCGAGGACCTCGCCTGTGCGCGCGACGAGCACGGCGCCGACCTGGCGGCCGAGGGCACCCGAGGCCAGCGAAGCCGCGTACGCGTGGAACATGAACTGTTCCTCGGCGTACGGCGTCTCGCCGAGATCGCCGAGGATCAAACGGACGAAGCGGTCGATCTGTTGGAACATCGAACCACTCCCGGGCGAGACGAACAGATCGCAGAGCTGAAACACGTCGCGGAGACGCTGCCCGTATTCGTCGGCGGCCTCGTCTTCGTCGCGTCTGGCCAGCGCTTCGGCCTGTGCACTATGCTGCACAAAGTTGGGTGACGCGGGCGTCTCGTTGTGCGAGCGCGCGATGCGCTTTGCCAGCGACTCCACTCGCGCGGGACGGGACACATTCGCGCCGATGAGAAAGAAACCCGCACCGTAGACGCGCCGCAGCAGATGCGCCTCTTCGGGGCGCTTGAGCGAGCGGAGGATGTACGCGCGCCGCGCCGGCACGCCACCGGCCAATCTGCGACGGCCGCGGATCTCGGCGATGGCCGCCGCCGCGACCGCGCCCGGATTCGACGTCAGGCGGCGCAGCGCGTTGCCGCCGTCCATGTAGGTGGCGATGCGCTTCTCCTCCGGCGACGAACAGAGCTCGATCGGCGTCCCGTCGGCGTTCGTCAGCTCCTGCCGCGCCGCGATCTGGCGGATCAGCGAGGTCACGCTGATCTCCTCCACGTGGAGGTACTCGCTCTTTTTCAGCGCGTCGGCCAGCGTCCGGCTGACTTCCTGCAGGTCGGACCCGGCCGGCCCGGCGAGGGCGAAAACGAGCTCGAGCTCCCGTTCCGCGGCGGCGATTTCGGTCTGGTTCATGGGTGCGGCCGGCCGTGCCGGCCGGTTGACGCAGAGTACCAGAAGGACGTACAAGTACAAAAAAGGACTTACAAGGACAGCGAAACGCGCTAGGCGCTGAGGAGATGGAATGGCTGCGACGACCGCTACAGAACGCTGCCCGTGGTGCGGGAACCTCATCACTCACGCGAAATTCATCCAGATCCAGGCGTCCATCCGCGAGGACGAGCGGAAGAAACTGGCCGACGCGGAGAAGAACCTCCGCGCCCAGCTGACGAAAGAGATCGCCGCCCAGCAGGCGAAGTTCGTCAAGGAGCGCCAGGCCCTCGATGCCGAGCGCGCGAAGCTGCTCAAGCAGAACGAGCTCGCGAAGCAGCAGGCCGAGAAGCAGCGCAAGAAAGAGATCGCCGAGATCCGCCAGATCCTGCAGAAGGACCGCGAGGCCGCGTTGCTGAAGAAGGAAGCCGAGTTCGCCCGCGAGCGCGAGGCCATGCAGAAGCGGATCTCCGAGATGGACCGGCGGATGAAGAAATCGGGCGGCGAAGTCGGCGAAGGCGCGGAGCTCGATCTCTTCGAAGAGCTGCGCGGCGCGTTCCCCGAGGACTCCATCACGCGGGTCGGCAAAGGGAAGGCCGGCGGCACGCTGCTGTACGACGTCCGCTACAAGGGCAAGTCGGCGGGCAAGATCCTCATCGACACGCGGCCGCGCGCGGCGTGGCAGCATGCGTTCGTGACCAAGCTGCGGCAGGACCAGTCGGAGATCGGCGCCGACCACGCCATCCTCTCCACGCCGGTCTTTCCCGCGGGACGGCGCGAGCTGTTCGTCGACGCGGGGGTGATCGTCGTCGCGCCGGCACGCGTGCGGGCCATGGTCGAAGTGCTGCGCAAGGCGCTCATCGGGATGCACGTCGCCAAGCTCACCGACGAGGAGCGCGCGGACAAGCTGAACCGCCTGTTCAAGTTCATCACCTCGGCGCCGTTCAAACGCAAGCTGGCCGAGGCTTCGGATCTGGCAACCGAGGCGCTGGAGATCGACGTGCAGGAGAAACGGGCCCACGACAACGTCTGGAAAAAGCGCGGCTCGGTGCTGACCCGCATCAAGCACGTGCTGCGCGAGATCGACACCGACGTCGCGATCGTGGAGTCGCGCGACGACGAACCGCCGGCCATTCCGATGCGGCCCGCCGCGTATCGAGTGCACTGATGGAAGCCGTACGAGAACAGCAGTGGCAGGAGCGCCGCCTCGGCCGCACCATCCTGCGCACGTATCGCGACACGCGCGACCTCTACGACGTCGTCCCGAACGAGCGCCAGCCGCGCCTCGGCCCGAAAGTCGATCCCGAGCTGCAGCGGCAGATCGAGGCGAATGAGGGCATCTTCGAGCCGCTGCTCGTCGAGCCGCATCCCGACGTGGCCGGCAAGCTGCGCATCATCGACGGCGACCGCCGCTGGACGAACTCGAAAGTGCTCGTCGAGGTCATGCACCGCGACGAGTACCGCCGCATCCCGCTCGAGATCACCGACCGCACCCTCACCGACGACGAGCGCCTGCGCGTCTGGATCTACATCCACCGTCAGCGAAAAGAATGGGATGCCAAGGAAAAGGAGATGGTGGCCTTCGGCCTGGTGAACATCGTCGGCCGCGCCTCCGCCGCGAACATCCTCGGCGTCACGGTGCGCGAGCTGGACAAGCTCGTGGACGTCTACCAGCTCTCCGAGAAACTGACCAACCTCCCCGAGCCCGGCGCGTCGATCACCTGGGCCCGCGAGATCAAGAACATCAACAAGACCCTGCTCACGCCCTCGGTGCTCGACACGATCGTGCGCAAGGTCAACGACAACGAGATCACCAACTCCAAGGACATCCGCAAGCTGCGCCTCGTCCTGCGCGACCCGGTCGCGAAGCAGAAGTTCGTCGAGGGCCAGAGTCTCGAGACGGTGATGGACGCGCTCGCCCCCCGCGAGGAAGCCAAAGCCGCGGTCGGCCTGGCCGGCGAGATCGAAGAGCTCACCGCCGCCCTCAAACGCCACTCCTGGACCACCCTCCTCGAAAAACGGGGCGATGCGCGTTTGCTGGAGCAGGTGGAAGAGGCGGAGAAGCTGCTGCGGGATTTGCGGAAGGTGCTGGGGTAAACATCTGTCATCCCGAGCGTCGAGTCGAGGGACCTGGGCGGGCGGGGACGCGCTG
>DASVSV010000433.1:0-5900 GCA_036387915.1 Thermoanaerobaculia bacterium | reverse complement strand
GCCCCACATTGTGATCATGGAAACGACGACTAACGATTCGAGGAGATTTGTATGGCGAAGTCGTCGACCAGTTTCAAAGTCACAGTGCTCATTCCGCTCAAGGACAACGATGGTGAGCCATTCGATCTCATTACGTGGAGTTGGTGGAATGACCGACTCACGGAGCTGGTGAGCGGTTTCACTGATGTTGGTGTGGTGACTGGCTGGTGGCGCGGCTACTCGGATCAGAATCGCAGCCTCGTCATCATCGTAAAAACGCTGCGGGAAGTAGGCGCGATCCGACGCCTTCTGCGTGAAACGCGTGTGCGGTTCCGTCAGGAAGCGATGTACCTCGAATACCACCGGGTGTTCTTCGAAGAAGTGCAGTGAGATCCCATGGCCACACGAACTCTGTTGAAAGATGAACTGACCGTCGAGGAGGAATCCTTCCTCCACCGCGCACAACGAAAGTTCGCGGACAACGCCGACTGGTTCGAGTTCGAGGATTTCGCCTTCGGCAGCCGATCGCCGCTCTACTCGAAGACGCGCTCGCAGAAGGATGTCCTCGCGCATCCACTCTATGTCGCGTTGAAGGACATGTGGCTCGAGCTCGGCGTTCGTCAGGGGAGGGTGAAAGATGCCTCGGGGCGGAAAGCGCGAGGGCGCCGGTAGACCGTCTACCGCGGCGACTCCGCGCCGCGCGGTCACGCTGCGATTGCCAATTCACCTCATCGCCGCGGCGCATCGCCGCGCGGAACTGGAAGGTGTGACGGTGACGCGGTGGATCGAAACCGCTATCGAGCGCCGGCTCCGCCGTGCTTGAACGGCACGCAGAACGGGTCGTCCGCGGAGCACATCGCGTATTCGAATTGGATGGTGGTGTGGGCGATGCGGTAGTCGCGGGCGAGCATGGCATTGATCTCGGCGAGGATGCGGGAGGTGCTGCTGAGGGGGACGTCGCCGACCATGAGGTGACACGAGAGCGCGGGGCTGGAGGGGCCGAGGGCCCAGATGTGCAGGTGGTGCACGCCGTAGATTCCCTCGATGCCGCCGAGGGATTGCGTGACCGCTTCGGGATCGATGGCGGAGGGCGTACCTTCGAGGAGCAGGTTCACCGACTCGCGCAGCACGCCGTAGCTGCTCCAGAGAATCAACACGCCGATCAGCACCGACACGCCCGCGTCCCAGACCGGCGAGCCCGTCGCGCGGATCAGCAGCGCGGCGACGATGATGCCGAACGACGAGACCGCGTCGCCGACCATGTGCACGAACGCGCCGCGGATGTTCACGTCCTCGCTGGCCTCGTGGCGCAGCGAGAGCGCGGTGGCGCCGTTGACCAGCATCGCGATCGCCGCGGTGATCAGCATGGCCGTCGTCGACACCTCGTGCGGTGAGCGGAAGCGCTCGTACGCCTCGCGGAACACGAACAGCGTGAACGTGACCAGCATGGCCGCGTTGATGAACGCCGCGAGGATGCCGGCACGCTGGTAGCCGAACGATTTGATCGACGTCGGCGCGCGCTTTTCCAGACGCACGGCGACGAGGGCGATCAGCAGCGCGACCGCGTCGGTGAGGTTGTGCAGCGCGTCGCCGATCAGCGCCAGCGATCCCGACCACGCGCCGACGGTGAGCTCGGCCACGACCACGAGCAGGTTCACCGCCGTGGCGATGGTCAGTTTTCGGGAGACGGAGAGGTGGTGGTGATGATGATGGTGGGCGTGCGCCATCGCATCACCGCGTCGATTTTTCCACCTTCTTCGACTTTGCCGTGACCGCGTCCGCCATCGACACGCGCTGCTGCTTCATTCGTGCCGCGAGCTCCGCGTCTCCCGTGGCGATGATCTGCGCCGCCAGGATGCCCGCGTTGCGCGCGCCGCCGATGGCGACGCTGGCCACCGGAATTCCCGGAGGCATCTGCACGATGGCGTAGAGCGCGTCGACGCCGTTCAGCGCGCCGCTCGCGAGCGGGACGCCGATCACCGGCCGCGTCGTCAGCGACGCGACGACGCCCGGCAGGTGCGCGGCCATCCCCGCGCCGGCGATCATCACCGCCGCGCCGTTGGCTTCGGCATCTGTGACGATCTGCCTGGCGCGGTCAGGACTGCGATGCGCGGAGGCGACGGTGAACTCGTATCCGACTCCAAGCTCGTCGAGCGCGGCGGCGGCCTGCGACATGACTTCGGCGTCGGAGTCGCTGCCCATGATGATGAGGACCCACGGTTTCGGCATGCGGCGCAATGCTAAGCAGAACGCTGTCCGTCCGCCAACGAAAAAAACCGGGAGGCCTCCGGCGGGTCGGTACGACCGGCAGCGCGCAGTGAGCCCAGTCGTCGCGCAAACACGTTCATCGCTCGACGCCGGCCGCTCGCGCTTCGAGCGCGCGATAGCCGATGTCGCGGCGGTAGCGCGCCCCTTCGAAGCGGACTTTCGGCGCGGCCTCATAAGCCTTGGCCAGCGCCTCGGACAAGCTCGCCGCGCGCGCGCAGACGCTCACGACTCGTCCGGCCTGATTGATCAGCTTCCCGTCGCGCTTCACCACGCCGGCGTGGAAGACCACCACCGCGGGATCGTCGATGGGGTCGAAGGCGACTTCCTGACCCTTCGTGAAGTCGTCCGGATAGCCGTCCACCGCCACGACGACGCACGCCGCCGCTTCCTTGATCCAGTTCAGTTGTTTGAGGTCGCCGAGGTTGCCGCGGGCCACGCGGAGACAGACGTCGGCGAGGTCGTCTTCCATGCGCAGCATCTGCACCTGGGTCTCGGGATCGCCGAAGCGGCAGTTGTACTCGAGCACTTTCGGCCCGTTCGCGGTGAGCATCACGCCGACGTACAGCACGCCCGTGTACGGCCGCCCCTCGGAGGCCATGCCCTGCACGGTCGGCACGACGATCGTGCGCATGATCTCCGCCGCGGTCTCGCCGCTCAGCACGACGGCCGGCGAGTGCGCGCCCATGCCGCCGGTGTTCGGCCCCTCGTCGTTGTCGAACGCTTTCTTGTAATCCTTCGCCGCCGCCAGCGGGAGCGCGCGATTCGCGTCGGTGATGACCAGGAACGAGACTTCTTCGCCGGTGAGGAACTCTTCGACCAGGATGCGCGTCGCGGCGGTGCCGAACTTCTTCTCCTCGAACACCATGCGCAGGTACTCGTCCGCCTCGGACGCCGAATTGACGATGACCACGCCTTTGCCGGCCGCGAGTCCGTCCACTTTCAGCACGCACGGATAGCCCATCTGCTTGACGGCCTTCCTGGCCTCGTCGAGGGAGTTGCACGCGGCCGCGTCCGCCGTCGGGATGGCGTACTTGCGCATGAACTCTTTCGAGAAGACTTTCGAGCCTTCGAGCTCGGCGGCGAGGCGGGTCGGGCCGAAGATGGCCAGGCCGCGTTTCTGGAACTCGTCGACGATGCCGAGGGTCAGGGGGAGCTCGGGGCCGATGACGGTGAGGTCGATTTTCAGCTTCTCGGCGAAGTCAGCCAGCTCGATGATGTCCGCGACGCCGATGGGAACGCAGTCGGCGACCTGAGCGATACCGGCGTTGCCCGGGGCCGCGTAAAGCTCACGAACCAGCGGCGATTGTTTGAGCTTCCAGCAGAGAGCGTGTTCGCGCGCACCCTGCCCGACGACGAGAACTCGCATGTTCCGAGGATTGTACAGGGTGGAGCTGACATCCTCGCTGTCATCCCGAGCGTGAGTCGAGGGACCTGGGCGGGCGGGGCTGCGAAGAAGGTGCGGTGGAGCGGAGCCGACAGGCGCAGGGGCGCGCTTCTCGCGGAAAGCGTGGAAACGTAGGGCGTGGCTTCAGCCCGCCCCTCCCGTGGGTGGCCGGGCGTGGCGTAGGGCATGTGCAGCGCGCCACCCGGCCCCCGGGTCCCTCGACTCACGCTCGGGATGACAAAGGGGTCACTAGACGTTTCCACGGTAGCGCCCGTACTTAGGGCGATCATGGCCCCTGGACTCCGACTGATGATTCCGACCACGCCCACCGTCGAGCCCGATGACCGTCAGCTCGTCGAGACGATTCGTCGTGGCGACACCGACGCGTTCGAGACGCTCGTCCGGCGCAAGACGACGAAGGTGTATGCGCTCTGCTACCGGATCATCGGCAACGCGGAAGACGCGAAAGACATCTCCCAGCTCGTTTTCATCAAGCTCTGGGAGAACCTGGAAAAGTACGATGCCCACTACGCGTTCGACACGTGGCTGTACCGCATGGTCACGAACGTGGCCATCGACTTCATGCGCAACAAGCAGTCGCGCGACAATGCCGTGAACTCGAACCTGCGCCTGGTCAAGACGGCCGCGGACGCGGAGCAGAGCGTGATCGTGGCGCGGAAGGAAGTGGAGCACGTCTTCGACGAAGTCTCCTCCGTCCTCTCGCCGAAGCAGAAGACGATCTTCGTCATGAATCAGATGGAAGACCTTCCCTCGTCCGAGATCGCCAAGGTCCTCGGCTGCCGCGAGTCGACGGTGCGCAATCACCTCTTCAACGCGCGCAAGCTGATGCAGGTGCAGCTCTCGAAGCGATATCCCGAATACGCGCAGCTCTGGAGGGAGAAATGATCTCGTGTGACTCCTTCCGCGCCCGTTTCGAGGGCGGCACCGAAGACGCCGCGTTGCTCGAGCATCTCCGCTCGTGCGACCGCTGCCTCGACGTGGCGGCGCACGCCGATCCGGACGTGATGTTTCGCGCACTTGGAGGCAGCGAGATGATTCCGCCCGGCGGCATCGACGCCTTCGTCGACGGCGTGATGCAGCAGGTGCGCGTCCGCGACGCGGAGACGGCCGTCGCCGCGGCGAAGGTCGTGAGCTGGCCGCGCCGCATGGCGCTGGCAGCCGCGATCGGCGTGGCGGTGTTCGGCGCGACGCTGGCTTACCGTGTCGACGCCCCGCAGGCGAGCTCACCGGCGGCGCGTGTCGCGGCCGCGGTCACGGTCCCGAAGAACAGAATTCTTACGACGAAGCCCATCGTCGAAACGTATGACTCCCAGAATGCAACGATCGTCGAAGTGCCGACCGAGGCAACCGGCGACGACGTGAAGATCGTGATGATCTTCGACGAGAATTTCCCGGCGGACTTATGAAGCGAATTGCAGTCGTAATGATGATGGCCCTGCTCCTCGGCCCGGCGGCGTTCGCCGATGCCGATGCGGCGGACGCGGCGAAGGCGAAGAGCCTCTCGGTGCGGACGTTCCAGTTCAAGCACAAACAGGCGGAGACCGCCGCGGCGACGATCAAGTCGCTCGTGAGCGCGGACGGGACGATCTCGATCCAGCCGAAGACGAACTCGCTCGTCGTCACCGACAGCCCGGAGAATCTGAAGAAGATCGCCGCGCTGCTCGGCGAGTTCGACGTGGCGCCGCAGCCTTTCCACCTGACCGTGCGTCTCGTGTCGGCCGGCCGCGTTGCGGGCGATCGTGCGGCGAAAGTCCCCGAGGAGCTGCGCGACGTGGAATCGAAGCTGGCGCTGCTCCGCTACAACAGCATCGAGAGCATCGGCTCGGCCGACGTCTCCGGACGCGAAGGTGGACCGGGACTGGTGGAGCTGGCGGCGTACCGCGCGGATTTCCAGTTCGGCGAATACGACCCGGCCAGCGACTCGATCAAGATCACCGACTTCAAGCTGAGCCGCCTGGACGGCGATCAGCTCGCGCCGATGATGAAGACCACTCTGAACCTGAAGCTCGGACAGACCGTGATCATGGCAGTGACGCGCGACGCACAGAGTCAGCGCGCGCTGATGATGGTTCTCTCCGCACGACGTTAGCGTTCCCCAGGCACCCTGTGGCGCGTCGCCTCGAGGGCGCGATTCTCCTTACTCAGCGCGAAGGCGCGGCGCACCACCGCTCACCCGGTGCGCCGCGCCGGGCGGCTATGGAGTGCGGCGGTCTGGCCGCCGCTTTCCAATTCGGCTGCAGATTGCGGT
>DASVSV010000432.1:0-2717 GCA_036387915.1 Thermoanaerobaculia bacterium | reverse complement strand
CTGGTCGAGCCGACGCTGCCCGCGGGGACGGTGCCGGTGAATACGGCTGACGTGGTGCGCGCGCCGAAAATTCAGCTCAAGCTAGACGTCGCCGGCACGACCAGCGACGGCAAGCCGGTCAAGATGGCCGCCGCGCCGCGTGAGACGGACGCCATCGAGCTGCGCGGCGTTCCGGGTCACTACGGCATCGGCAACGCCATGCCGCCGAACACCTTCAAGCCGGGCGACTACACCTTCACCGTGAAGGTCATCGACACGGTCAAGAAGACTTCCTATACCCTCTCCGAGAAGTTCAAGGTCGTCGAGTAGGTCCGAATGCCGTTTGCCACCGTCGAAGAAGCAGCCGAGCTCTATCGCCGCGGCGAGCTCGTCATCATCGTCGATGACGCCGATCGCGAGAACGAGGGAGACCTCTGCATCGCCGCCGAGCGGGTCACGCCGGAGACGATCAACTTCATGGCCAGGTTCGGCCGCGGACTGATCTGCCTGGCCCTGACCGAGGAGCGCTGCAAGGAGCTCGACCTGCCGCTGATGGTCGAGCACAACACGACCAACTTCGGCACCGCGTTCACGGTCTCGATCGAAGCGCGCGGACGCGTGACCACCGGCATCTCCGCCGCGGATCGCGCGGAGACGGTGCGCGTGGCCATCGACCCGAAGACGCGCCCGCACGATCTCGCGCGGCCGGGGCATGTGTTCCCGCTGCGCGCCAAGAAGGGCGGAGTGCTCAAGCGCGCCGGGCAGACCGAGGCGTCGATCGACCTGGCGTCGATCGCGGGCATGACGCCGGCCGCGGTCATCTGCGAGATCATGAACGAGGACGGGACCATGGCCCGCCTCCCGGACCTCCGCGAGTTCGCCGTCAAGCACGGCCTGAAGATCACCTCGGTCGCGGACATCATCAAGTACAGGATGCAGAACGAGAAGCACGTGCACTGCCTCGCCGCGCCCGTGCTCCCGACCGCGTACGGCGAGTTCCGCGTCTATGCCTACCAGAGCGACATCACGGGCGAAGAGCACGTGGCGCTGGTCAAGGGTGAGATCAGGGAAGAGGACGACGTGCTCGTGCGCGTGCACTCGTCGTGTCTCACCGGCGACGTTTTCGGTTCGCATCGCTGCGACTGCGGCGACCAGCTCGAGCGCGCGTTCGAGCTGATCGAGCACGAGGGGAAGGGCGTCATCCTCTATCTGCTGCAGGAAGGGCGCGGCATCGGCCTGGTCAACAAGCTGCGCGCGTACGAGCTGCAGGACCAGGGCGCCGACACCATCGAGGCGAACGCGAAGCTCGGGTTCGCGCCCGACATCCGCGAGTACGGCACCGGCTCCCAGATCCTGCGCGACCTCGGCGTGCGCAAGATCCGCCTGCTGACGAACAACCCGGCCAAGTACGTCGCGATCGAAGGCTTCGGCCTGCAGATCGTCGAGCGGGTCCCCCTCGAGATCGCGCCGTCGCTGACGACGCGCAAGTATCTCGAGGCGAAGAAGACGAAGCTCGGACACATTCTCGAACTGGTGTAGCTCGAATGGCGTAGCTCGAACTGGTGTAGTTCGAGCTCGTGTCGCGGAACGCCCCTTCCATTGCTCGGCGCGCGGGGTATCATCCGCGCCCATGCCACACACGGGCCCAATCTTAGAAGGCAAAGGCAACACCGACTACGAGCGCTACGTGCGCGTGCCGGAGCTGCTCGAGCTGCAGAAAACCGTCGACCAGCTTTCCAATCCGGAAGAGCGTCTGTTCCAGGTCACGCATCAGACCGCCGAGCTCTGGCTGCACCACATCGACTACGAGATCGACCGTGCGGTCGTGCATCTGCAGGAAGAGAAGCCCGAGCTCGCCGCGGATCTCATGCACCGCTGCCGGCTGATCATCGACCTGCTGCGCGAGCAGATCATCATCCTGGAGACGATGGCGCCGGTGGACTACCACGTGCTGCGGACGACTTCGCTGGGGCGGGGGAGCGGGCAGGAGTCGCCCGGCTTCCATCGACTGCTCGACGTCGGCAAGCGTGTCTGGCCGCACTTTCAGTCTCTGCTCGGGAAACGGTCGGTCACGGTGCTGGAAATCGAGCGCAATCCGCGCGGGCACCACGTCCTTTTCCGACTGGTGCAGGCAATGATGGACTACGACGAAGCGTTCTTGAAGTGGCGATTCACACACATGCGCCTGGCCTACCGGATCATCGGTGACCGGGTCATGTCGCTGAAGGGTGTGCCGGCGGCGCAGCTCGAGGCCGGTACGAGAGAGCCGTTGTTCCCCGAGCTGTGGTCCGTGATCAGCGATCTGACCGCGGAATGGAAGCCGACGTACTGAAGCGTCAGATTTTTTTGTGCGGTGGTGGTTTCTTTCGAGTTGGCGCGCGTGTCGAATTGCATCAGGCGAGGAGAGCGTGGACCAGCATCGGCAGGGGCTGGAATTCGACGGATTTCTGAGCGGAGTTTTGCAGCTAAAACTTTCGGTATCAGCTAGTAACTAGAAGGTTGACGGTGATGCACCCCATCTGTATATTCGCTGGCCATTGCCTGACGCGGCCCGGGAAGCAGCCTGATAGCGTAAGCGCCCCCTGCACTGTTCTGCGATCACTCATCTGGGAGTTCGGAATCAAATGAAAAAGAAGTTGTGCCTTCTCGCGGCACTTTCTCTTTCCCTGTTGTCTCTCGTCGGTTGTTCGAAGGTGCAGGCTCGCATGGCGATTCGTGACGCAAACGATGCGTACGCG
>DASVSV010000431.1:0-3307 GCA_036387915.1 Thermoanaerobaculia bacterium | reverse complement strand
CCCCGGCCGCTCCACTCTTCAGCTCTTCCTCACTCATCGGCGCAGCTCGGGATAGTGGATCTTCATCGCGCTGCGCACGAGCTCCAGCGTCTCCGCCGCGCGCTCGCGGGCCTTCACGTTCCCGGCGCGCAACGTGTCCCAGACGATGGACGGATCGCGCTTGATCTCTTCGTGACGGGCGCGGACCGGCGCCAGCGACTCGATCATGATCTCGGCCAGTAGCTTCTTGTCCTGCACGCAGCCGATCTGCGCGGTGCGGCAGTCGTGGTCGACGCGGGCGATGGTGGCCTCGTCGGAGAAGAGTTTGTGGAAATGGAAGAGGTTGCAGATGTCGGGATTGCCCGGATCGGTGCGGCGCACGCGATTGGGATCGGTGAACATCGTGGAGACGAGCGTGCGGATCTCGTCGGCGGTGGCCGTCAACGGAATGGTGTTGCCGTACGACTTCGACATCTTCCGTCCGTCCAGGCCCGGCACTTTGGGCGTGGGGGTGAACAGCGGCTGCGGCTCGGGAAAAACGTCGCCGTAGAAGTTGTTGAAGCGGCGCACGATCTCGCGCGACAGCTCGAGATGCGAGGCCTGGTCCTCACCCACCGGCACCCACGCGGCGCGGTAGATGATGATGTCCGCGGTCTGCAGCAATGGATAGCCGAAGAAGCCGTACGTGTTGAGGTCTTTCTCTTCGAGCTGCTGCTGCTGGTCTTTGAAGGTCGGCACGCGCTCGAGCCACGGCAGCGGCGTGATCATCGACAGCAGCAGGTGCAGCTCCGCGTGCTCTTTCACCTCGGACTGCAGGAAGAGCACGCTCTTCCGAGGGTCGATGCCCGCGGCCAGCATGTCCGCCGTGGCCTCGAACGTGGCCTGATGCACTTTCGACGGGTCGGCATAGTCGGACGTCAGCGCGTGCCAGTCGGCAATGAAGACGAACGACGGATAACGGTCCTGCAACTCGACCCAGTTGCGAATCGCACCGAAGTAATTGCCGAGATGGACGCGGCCCGTCGGACGGAGACCGCTGAGAACGTACTGAGGTTGTGGATTCACTGAGAGCTCACGAGGCGCCTGAAATGACGGCGCAGTGTAGCAAACGCTGGCGAAATGCGCCGCGCCCCGGATCAGTCCCGTTCCGTGACGGCGGGGACCGGCAGTCCCAGGAGAGCGCGGGCGACCTGTTCGGCGCGGACGAGGTCCGCGTTCACGACTTCGGTGGCGAGGTCGCGGGCTTTCTCCATGAGGTCGTAGTCGCGGAGGATGTGGCCGAGGCGGAACTTCATGGCGCCGGACTGGCGGGTGCCGAGGAACTCGCCGGGGCCGCGGGTCTGCAGATCGTGCTCGGCGACCTCGAACCCGTCCTTGGCACGCTCGAAGGCGTGCAGGCGATCTTTTGCGTCTGGTGCAACTTTCGTCTCGTGCAAAAGTACGCAGTACGACTTGCGCTCGCCGCGGCCGACGCGGCCGCGGAGCTGGTGGAGCTGGGAGAGGCCGAAGCGGTCCGCGTCGACGATGAGCATCATCGACGCGTTGGCGACGTCGATGCCGACCTCGATGACCGTGGTCGAGACCAGGATGTCGACCTCGCCGCGCTTGAAGCGCTGCATCGTCTCCTCTTTCTCGTCCGACTTCATCCGCCCGTGCAGCATGGCCACGCGGCGATTGGGATAGCGCTCTTTGACCTGCTCGAAGCCGTGCGTGAGCGGCTTGAGGTTCAGCTTCTCCGACTCCTCGATGATCGGGTAGACGATGTAGATCTGCGCGCCGCCGTCGATCTCGGTGTCGATGAAGTCATAGACCCGGTCGACCTCGTGCGCCTCGCGGACGACGGTCTTGATGCGCTGGCGTCCCGGCGGGAGCTCGTCTATGACGGAGAGCTCGAGATCGCCGTAGATGGCCAGGGCCAGCGACCGCGGGATGGGCGTGGCGGTCATGACCAGGATGTCGGGCATCTCCCCTTTGGAGAAGAGCTTCTGGCGCTGCTCGACCCCGAAGCGATGCTGCTCGTCGACGATGGCCAGGCCGAGGGACTTGAACTGAATGCGCTCCTCGAGGATGGCGTGCGTGCCGACCACGAGCTGGATGTAGCCGTCGCGCAGGCCGGCGCTGAGAGTGCGCCGCTCCCCTGCTCCCATCGAGCCGGTGGCGCGGGCCACGACCAGCGAATGGTCAACTAGTTGACGAATTCGCTGATAGTGCTGCTCGACCAGGATCTCGGTCGGCGCGAGCAGCGCCACCTGGTGCCCGTTGCGGATCATCAGGATGGCCGCGATCAGCGCGACGATGGTCTTGCCGCTGCCGACGTCCCCCTGCAGCAGGCGGTACATCGGCCGCTCCGCCTGCAGGTCGGCGGCGATCTCGCGTAGCACACGTTTCTGTGCAGCCGTCAGCTTGAACGGGAGGATGCGCTTGACCTCTTCGCGCAGGGAGTCGTCGATCTCGATCCGCCGCGATTTGGTCTTCGTCTCCTCGGATGCGCGGCGTACGCGCAGCGCGAGCTGGAGCATGAAGAACTCCTGGAGGATGACCCGCACGTGCGCCGGCGAGCGGTAGCCGAGGAACTCGGGCGTGAGCTGGGGCGGCTGGTGCAGCGCGCGGACGGCGGACGGCAGATCGATGACGCCGAGGCGCTTGCGGAGGTCTTCAGGGAGTGGATCGTCGAGCTGCGGCAGCGTTTCCAACGCGGTCTCGACGATCTTCCGCAGCGCCTTCGGAGGGATGTTGCCGACCTTGGAGTAGATGGGGACGATGGCCCCCTCTTCCTCCTCGTCTCCTTCGAACTTTTCCCAGTCCGGACTCTCGATGGAGAGCGGCCCGTATCCCGATTTCCGCGGCGCGCCGAAGACCGCCAGCCGGTCCCCGCGCGCGATCTGATCGGCGAGGTAGCCCTGGTTGAACCAGATCAGCTTCACCGAGCCGGTGCCGTCTTCGAGCACCGCCTCGAAGAGCTTCATCCGCTTGCGCGGCGAGACGCGCGCCTGGGCGGAGGTGATGCGGCCGCGCAGCAGCACCGGCGCGTCGAGCGAGCGTCCGAGGTCCGCGATGCGGGCCGGGTGGCGACGGTCTTCGTAGCGATAGGGGAAAAAGTAGAGGAGATCGCGGACCGTGTTCACGCCCGCGTTGCGCAGCAACTCCGCGCGCCCGGTGCCGACGCCTTTGATGAACTGGATCTCGGTGTCGGGCGTCAATGGCACGGCGGTTATTGTCGGCGGAAGCTCGTGTTTTCGGGCGGAACTCTACGGGGGGAGGAGTCTCACAGGCTCATAGTCTCAGAGGCTCATAGGGTGCAAACGCGGTCTATGAGACTGTGAGCCTA
>DASVSV010000430.1:0-18689 GCA_036387915.1 Thermoanaerobaculia bacterium | reverse complement strand
CCAGCGGCCGGCGCGAAGGGCGGCCGCTTCCGGCGGGATGCGGCGCATCGACGCGAGCACGAGCGCCCACGTCAGCTCCGCCGGCGCGTACGGCGAGCCGGTGCCCGTGGCGACGTGAATGCCGCGGCGCTTGCACGATTCAACGTCGATGTGCGCGGTGCCGCGCCCGGTCTGCGCGATGAGCTTCAGTCGCGGCAGTCGCGCGAGCAGGGCGTCGTCGATCGAGGTGCGCTCGCGGATCAGCACCAGTGCGTCGGCGTCTTTGAATCGCGCGACCAGTGCGTCGACGTACGTGACGGTGTCGTTGTAAATCGTCACCTCGTGATTCGCCAGCTTCGCGAAGCAGTCGAGCGTGCGAACCGCGTCCTGGTAGTCGTCCGGAATGACGACGTGCATCAGCCGACCTTCGCGCCCACCAGCCAGGTGTAGAGCGGGCTCTGATACTTGCACTCGCGCACGAGCTGCTTCTCGCGCTCGATCAGCGCGCGCAGGATGCGATCGCGCTCCTCGTCCGACGACGCGGTGGTGTCGACCTGCGAGAGCACGGGATAGAGCAGGTTGCCCCAGTACGGCCGCTCCCACGCGATGACGAAGCGCTTGCGCACCGCGGGGAGGATCGAGCTCGAGGCGATCATCTCCGAGGGATCGGAGGCGTCGTAGGGCGCCATGATGCGCTCGTGCAGGCGCCACCACGGCGGCAGGGCCTGATAGGCCTCGTCGGCGTAGACCAGATGAGACGCGTTCCATTCGTCGCGCGACGGACCGACGTAGTCGTCGAGAAAGATCAGCGCGCCGATCTTGAGGGCGGGCATGAGCCGCTCCAGCAGCGCGTCCGGATTGCTGATGTGGTGCATCGAGCCGTGGAAGAAGACGGCGTCGTAATGCTCCTTCGGGTACTCCATCTGTTCCGCGTCGGCGACCTGGAAGTTGACGTTGTCGAACGGCTCTTTCAGCGCGCGCTCTTTGGCCAGGCGGATCGACTCGGAGGAGATGTCGTACGCGTCGACATGCTCGCAGATGCGCATCCAGCGGAGGTCTTTCTCGAGGTTGCCGGTGCCGCAGCCGATGGAGAGCCCGCGCGCGAGCGGCTTGTAGCCCCACGCCGCCTTGAAGGCGTGGGTCGGGTACGCCCACCAGGCGTCGGTGATCAGCTCGTTCACGTAGCGGCGCACGAGCGGATACGCGGCCCAGTACGGCGGCGCGGCCTTCTGCGCCTGACGGTCCCAGAACTGCGCCGCGGTCTGGGTCTGTGCATGTTCGGTCATCGGCGCGCATTGTAGACTTTCGGCATGAAGAACACGTCGCCCGACGTCGACCGCTACATCGCCAACGCCGCCCCCTTCGCGCAGCCGATTCTGGAGCGCGTCCGGGCCGCGTTTCACAAGGCCCATCCCGACGTGACCGAGACCATGAAGTGGAGCGTCCCCCACTTCGAATACAAGGGCGTCCTCGGCAACATGGCCGCCTTCAAGCAGCACGTGAGCTGGGGCTTCTGGAAGCGCAAGCTGATGTCCGATCCGCACGGCATTCTCCCCGCCGAAGGCGACACGTCGATGGGCGGCGCCCGTTACGCCAGCGTCAAAGACCTCCCCTCGGAAAAGATCATCGTCGAGTACGTCCGCCAGGCCATCCGCCTCAACGACGAAGGGGTCAAGGTCGAGCGCGCCCCGCGCGTCGAACGCGGCGAGGCCGACGTACCGGACGACCTCGCGGCGGCACTGAAGAAGACCCCCGCCGCAAAGAAGGCCTTCGCCGCGTTCTCCCCCAGCCACCGCCGCGAATACATCGAGTGGATCACCGAAGCCAAGCAGGACGCGACCCGCCAGAAGCGCCTGACCCAGGCCATCGAATGGATGGCCGAGGGCAAGTCGCGCAACTGGAAGTACGAGCGGAAAAAGTAGCCCAGCGCCTTATGGAGTGCGGCGGCCTTCGTTCGCCGCCGCTTTCGTATTCGGCACCGGGACTGCCATGCCGCACCCGAATACGAAAGCGGCGTCCAGGCCGCCGCACTCCATACATGTGCTCATCGGGCAGCCGGCCGCGCGAGCTCCTGGGCGAGCCCGATGAGGATCCCTTCAGGGCCGCGGATGTAGCAGAGCCGATACGTGTCCTGGTACTGGACCACTTCGCCGACGAGCTCCGCGCCGCGTTTGCGGAGCCGGGCCAGCGTATCGTCGATATCCTCCACTGTGAACATGACGCGCAGGTAACCGAGAGCGTTCACCGGCGCGCGGCGGTGATCGGCGGCCACGGGCGGCGCAAGGAATCGGGACATCTCCAGCCGGCTATGACCGTCCGGCGTACGCATCATTGCGATCTCGACGCGCATACCGGGCAGCCCGGTGACGCCATCTGCCCAGTCCCCTTCGATCGGTGCGCGCCCCTCGAGCTCGAGGCCAAGTTCCGTGAAGAACTCAATGGCGGCGTCGATGTCGTCGACGACGATGCCGACGTTGTCCATCCGCTTGACGGTCATGATGTCTCCTCGGCGCGGACGGACTTACCGCTTCTTCCGCTCCGTCTCCGTCACCTTCTTGGCGTGGCGGGCCTGGCCGAGGGTCACGTTGATGGGGTGGGAGCGGTCGAGGAATGGGAGAGGCGGGCGGGCGCGGACGCCGAGGTCCCTGCGGACGCGGAGCAGGTAATCGTGTTCGGGGGCGACCTTGAATCCCTGCTCGACCGCCTCCAGCGCCTTCTTGCGATTGCCGGCGGCGACGTAGACGCGCGCCAGGTTCGCATAGTGATCGCCGTTGTAGAACTCGAGCTCGATGGCCCGGCGGCAAAGGTCGATCGCGGTCTTGATCTTCTTCTGCATCAGCGCCAGCGTCAGGCCAAAGTACGACAGGCCCATGGCGTCCTTGGCCGTGCGCATCGACGGCGCCGCCTCGTCGCTGCCGTAGATGTCGAGGAAGAGAGTGAGGGCGCGGAGGTAATCCTCCTCGCGTGCGGCCTGGAGCGCATTTTCGAGTGGGGTGGGCATCAGATGGCTTCCCGCGACCGAAGGCGGTGCACGAAGCGGGAGATCCTTTCGCGGTCTTCTGCAGTGGGATTGAGAAAGCGCACGCCGTACTTGGCCATCGCGCCGGTGAACTCCGCCCGCAACACCTCGGCCGCGAGCTGCAGCGGCCTGGGGTCGCCGGGGAGATAGAAGTGCAGCCGCATCGGTCCGTCCTGCGGCAGCATGCGCTGCACCTCGACGAGCATGCCGTTCGAGGAGATGTTCACGCTGCGCCCGAGGACGAAGCGGCCGCCGCGCTCGAGCGAGATCTCGATCTTGGTGATGGTGCGGAGCTGGCGGCGCACCGGGATGTGCGTCAGCCGCTCGACCTTCTCGTCCAGCTCCGGCTTGTGCAGCGGCCGGAAGATGATGTCGTTGCATCCCGCGGAAAGAGTGAGGTCGCCGTGGTCCGGCGTGTCGCGGTCGCACACCAGCAGCAGCGAGATGGCCCGCGTCTCCTCGGCCGCGCGGATCTCGCGGCAGAACGCCGGCGCGTCCATGTCGAAGAGGTCGTAGGCGAACACGATCAGGTTCGGCTTTTCGAGCTTCGCCTTGGCCAGTCCCTCGGAGCCGGCCAGCGCCGTCACGATCATCATGTCGCGGCGGCGGAGGATCGTCTCCTGGAAGAGCAGCGCGCCGCGCGAATGGTCGACGAGCAGGATCCGGCCCGGAGCCGTGGCGCTCATGCGGGAGTGATCTCCCGCAGACGGCGCACGGTGCGCTGAAGGTCGTCGATCAGCATCGTCATCTGTTCCGCGTCGTTTGATTTGCCCAGGCCGAACCGGATGGACCCCATCGCCGCACCGTCGCTCAATCCGATCGCCTTCAGCACCCGCGACGGCCCCTTCTCCCCCGAGCTGCACGCCGAACCGGAGGAAAGTGAGAAGCGTTTCATCGCCAGGATCAGCGATTCGGCCTCGATGCGATCGAAGCTGACGTTGAGGTTCCCGGGCAATCTTAACTCCCGCGGACCGTTCACCGAAATGTTCGGGATGGATTCGGTGAGGCCCTCCCGTAGGCGTTCCCGCAATTGCGCGAGACGCAAAGCCTCGTCGGCCATCTCTTCCGCGCGGAACTGCAGCGCCGCGGCGAAACCGATCACGCCCGGGACGTTGACCGTGCCGGAGCGCACGTTGCGCTCCTGTCCCCCGCCGACGACCAGCGGCACGGCCCGCGTTCCGCGGCGGACGAACAGCGCGCCGATGCCTTTCGGTCCGTACAGCTTGTGCGCGGAGAACGACGCAAAGTCGACGTTGGTCAGGTCGAGCGGGATCTTCCCCGCGGCTTGCGTGGCGTCGGTGTGAAAGAGCACCTTGCGCTCGCGGCAGATCGCGGCCAGCTTGCCGATCGGCTGGATCGTGCCGATCTCCCCGTTCGCGGCTTCGATGGAAACGAGTCGCGTCTCCGGACACAAGGCGTCACGCAGCGCGTCGGGATGGATGAAGCCCTCGCGGTCCGGCTGCAGATACGTGACGTTCCCGTGCTTCTCCGCCGGCGCGAGGATGGACTTGTGCTCCATGGCCGAGGTGATGAAGTGCTCGTCCGGCTTCAGGAGATTGAGGACGATGTTGTTCGACTCGGTCGCACCGGCCGTGAAGTAAATCTCCGGCGGCAGCACGCGCAAGAACCGCGCGATGGCGATGCGCGCATCCTCGACTGCCGACGACGCCTTCCGTCCGTGCGCATGAACGATCGACGCCGGATTGCCAAAGTGCTCCGTAAAGTACGGCAGCATCTTCGCGACAACCCGCGGATCGGTGGGAGTGGTGGCGTGGTGATCGAGGTAGATCGCGGATTGAGGATTGAGGATTGAGGATTGACCGGATTGAGGATTGAGGATTGAGGATTGAGGATTCGTGTTTGCGGGCTTTTCCATTCTCAACCCTCACAGGGTGCTCGCTGGCTTTTCATCCTCAATCCTCAATCCTCAATCCTCAATCCTCGTTCAGTGCCGCTTCCGGCGCCGCCGGCGCACGGGCCGGGCCGCCTCCCCTTCCTCCTGTGCGCGGCGCACGCGCTGGGCGAAGGTTTGCCATTGGCGGAAGACGTCGACGTAGCGGCCCGAGGACAAGGCGAAGAGCTCGAGCAGCGCCAGTGCGTCGTTGAACGGCTCGCGATAGACGGCGCGGAACTGCGCGCGGCGCTCGGTCGGCGGCTCGAGCAGACGCCAGAGCGTTTCGAGCGCCTGCTCGATCTGGTGGCGCGTGCCGGCGGCCAGGGACATGCGGATGCAGAGCGGCTGGGTGAGATCGCGGATGAAGATGATCACCTCGCCGATGCGCATCCGCTGCTCTCTGCCCTTTTCTTCGTTCTCCAACTCGTCCAGCACCCACGGCAGCATCAGCACCGACAGCAGCACCGCGTCGGAGACTTTGCGTCCGGCCTGCACGGTGCGGTCGAGCACTTCCAGCATTTTCCAGAAGTACGGCGCGCGGTCTCCGCGAATGGCGGTGTAGATCTCGGGCAGCAGTGGCTCGAGCAGGGCCGTGTCGACCATCAAGCGGATCGCGCCGCGCGACCAGCCGCGGCGCAGCAGTTCCAGGATCTCCTCGGATACGCGCGGCGGCGACGCCTTGAGGATGTCGGCGCGGTGGCGGAGGATGCCCTGGTACGTGGCCTCCTCGATCTCGAAGCCGAGGCGGGAGGCGAACTCGATGGCGCGCATCATCCGCACCGGGTCTTCGCGGAAGCGCAGATCCGGATCGCCGATCACGCGCACGCGTCCTTCGCGCAGGTCTTCCAGTCCGCCGACGTAGTCGATCACCGAGAAGTCGGAGATGTTGTAGAAGAGCGCGTTGATGGTGAAGTCGCGGCGCTTCGCATCCTGCAGCGGCGAGCCGAAGGTGTTGTCGTCCGTGATCAGGAAATCTTCGCTCTCGGGCAGCACGGCCGGGTCGTCGGACACGACCGGCACGGCCACGCCGCGATCCGGCTCGCGCCGGAAGGTGGCCACTTCCACGACCTGGTCCTGAAAGATGATGTGCACCAGCCGGACGCGCCGCCCGATGATCCGGCTGTTGCGGAACAGTCTCCGCACCTCGGCCGGATGCGCGTCGGTGGCGACGTCGAAGTCCTTCGGCGTCCTGTTCATCAGCAGGTCGCGCACGCTGCCGCCGCACAGATACGCGCGGTATCCGCTGCGGTGCAGGCGGTAGAGGACTTTGAGGACGTTCTCGGGGATGCTGCGGCGGGAGATCGGATGCGCGCTGCGGTCGATGACCGTACCGTCCGCGACTTCCGTCACGGGCTGCACGCCCGTGCTCTCTTCGCCGTCATCCTCGTAGTCAGTGGTTTCCATTTGAGCTGAGACCGCGCGTGTAGTGATGCTTGCTGTCGACGATGAAGAGCGTCCGCTCCCATCGCGTTTTCGAGAAGAAGAAGCGGACCACCCGGGCCAGTTCCGAGGCGCGCTCGCGCGCCGAGGTACCGGTTGGCGGCGGCACGGCGAAGGACCAGTAGACCATGAACGCGCGCCCTTTGATCAGCTCGCGTGGCACCGGACCCCAGTAACGGGAGTCGTGCGAGTGGTCGCGGTTGTCGCCCATGGCGAAGTACTTCCCGGGCGGGACGCGGTACGGCCCGAACTGATCGCGCGAGCGATACGGCTCCGGCAGATACGGTCCCTGGGGATACGTCGTGGCGTCGTCGTGGACCACGTACGGCTCGTCGAGCGGACGTCCGTCGATCAGGATCTTCTTGTCGCGGATGGCCACCGTCTCGCCGGGCAACGCCACCACGCGCTTCACGAAGTCGATCTCCGGCTGCTCCGGAAAGCGGAACACCACCACGTCGCCGCGCTCGACGTCGCGCAGCGGGAGCAGGCTATTGAGGAGCGGCGCCTTCGGTCCGTAGATGAATTTGTTGACGATGATGTGATCGCCGACCAGGAGGTTGTCCTCCATCGACGGGCTGGGGATCTTGAACGCCTGAAAGGCGAAGATCCGGGCGAAGTTGACGAAGACGATCGCGATCAGCAGCGCTTCGTAGTACTCGCGGATCGTCGACTTCTTCTTCTCGCTCTCATCGGCTGCTGCCATTCGTGGGGCCGGTCCTCTTCAACTGTTCTGCGATGAAGCCCGCGGCGAAGGATTGTATAGCAGCGGGCGAGACCGCTACGACGTTGCCCGTGCTCCGGTAACGGCCCGCCGGTAAGGCTGGCTCGGCGACGATGCTCACCGCCGACTCGTTCCGTGCGCCGACGACATAAGTCCGCGACGGGTCCAGCCATGCCGTCTCGGCGACCGACTGCCACAGTTTCGCGTCCGGCTCCCCTTTCACCACCACGATCGCGGTGCGCGCGTTCTTCATCAGCGCCGCGCGGGCGTCGCTCCATTCGAAGCGGTCCGTCACCCAGACCACCACCGGCAACTTCTCTCCGTAGCGGAGATCCTGCGGACGGAAGACGAATGCGTTCGGCGCGAACGAGATCACGTCCGCCGGAATGCGCGCGGACGGCGGCACGGCCACGCTGCGCTGCGAGCCGTCATAGTGCAGCACGTCCACACGATCGGAGGCCTCGAGGGTCGAATACGAGACCGCGTACTTTTCCGCCGCCGCTTCCCACGCCAGCGCGTGGACACGCGCCGCGCCGAAGTCGATGCTGAACTGGAACGAGGTCGGGACGTGCAGCGTGCGCACGACGTCGCCGAGGGGCGCGCGCACGATGTAGCTGATCTTGTTGCCGCGCGGCGCCCACTGCACGCGCTGCTCGTCCGCGGGATCGGGCGGGATCCAGTTCGTCTGCGTGCCGTCGCCCGCGGCGAGGCCGATGTCGTAGCCGCCCTCTTTCTTCGCGGAGAAGATCACCTCGTCGCGCGACGTCGAATAGTCGAACGAGTCGATGGCCGCAAAGGCCTCGGTGATCGCTTTCTCGCCGCGATAGAGGCGATTGCCCTCGACGCGGATCGGCGAGTCGACGGGCGGCGGCGCCATGATCGTGACTCTGCCGTCGCTCCCCAGGCTGAGCGTGCGGATCCTCGTCGCTTCCGGCAGGCTCGTCCACGCCGGAGGGATGCTGGACGTGGTCGCGCAGGCGGTGGCGAGAAGCGAGGTCAGGAGGAGCGGAAGACGCATGCGCCAGACATCCTAAATCACCCTGTAAGTATTTGAAAACAAAAATGTAAAAGCTGGCAGACGCCATGCAAATAACAACAGCATCATGGACCTGCAAAAAGAGCTGCTCGAGTCCCGAAAGAACAAGGCGAACCCCAAGAGCCTGCGTGCCTCCGTGGCGTCCATCGCCCTGCACGCCATGCTCGTCGGCGGCATCGTCTACGCCGGTACGCAGACGACCACGCACAAGGTCGACGCGGAGAAACCGATCAACGCATTCGTCTCCCAGGGCGCGGCCCCGCCGCCCCCTCCTCCTCCACCCCCGCCGCCGCCCGCGAAGAGCAGCGGCGCGCCGAGGCAGTCCACGCCGAAGCCGGTGGAGATCCCGAAACCGATGACCTCGTCGGCGCTCACTCCTCCTGTCGAGATCCCCAAGGAGATCCCGAAGGTGGAGACGCCGATCATGCCCCAGACGATCGCGCTGCCCGATCCGGGTCCCGCGGTGGAAGAGCCGGCGGGCGGTACGACCGACGGACCGGGTGATGCGCTGGCCGGCGTCGAAGGCGGCGTCACCGGCGGTGTGGCCGGTGGTGTGGTCGGCGGCGAAGTCGGCGGCGTCCATGGTGGCCAGGTCGGCGGAGTGGTCGGCGGCGAAATCGGCGGCGTCCTCGGCGGCAAGGTCGGCGGCACCGGCACGGGCACCGAAGGCGAAGGCACGGGCGGCGTCGAAGCGCCGGTCGTCGCCGAACCGCCCCCGCCTCCCCCGCCGCCGCCGGTTCCGACCGGTCCGGTCCGCGTGGGCGGCAACGTCAAGGCGCCGATCACGATCGACCGCGCCGAACCGAACTACACCGACACCGCCCGCAAAGCGCGCGTGGCCGGCGTAGTGGTCGTGGAAGCCATCATCGATAAACAGGGCAACGTCGACGAGGTGAAGGTCATCAAAGGCCTCCCCATGGGCCTGTCCGAGGAAGCCGAGAAAGCCGTCCGCCGCTGGAAGTTCAAACCGGGAACGATGAACGGCCAGCCGGTAGCGACGATTTTCAACCTGACGATCAACTTCAAGCTGGATTAACGGTACGTATTGGTTTCAGAAAAAGCGGCGGGCGGAAACGCCCGCCGCTTTTTGCGTTGTGCGCTGTAGAGCTCTCACTGCCCGCGCAACGAAAGACGACCGGGGGCCTCCGGCGGGCCGGTGCGACCGGCGGCGCTTGGTGAGGTCATGTCGTCGCGTAAATCCGTGGTTCGTAGACAGGTGTGCGTTCAGGCTAGGCACGCAGGCAGTATCGCAACGCGGAGGCACTTGGCGCGTACGACACGGGATTGCGCGCACGAGCGGGTGCTGCAGGTCGAGCGGATGCCGAACGCAAACAACTTCTTGGACGTCCAGTAGTATTCGATGACCAGAATTCGTCGCCTCATGTGCAAGTCCGCCGTGCTGGTCCGTCTACTGGACCACAGGAGAAAGTATGGACCTCGAAAAAGCACTCGAAGCACGGGACCGGATCGCGGCGTTTCTCGGTGTCGATCCGGTCAGCCGGAGAACGCGCAGGGCGCCGCGCGTGTCGATCGGCATCGGCCCCAGTGAAACGAATGGATTGAAGCTGACGGTCCGGGCGCCGTCGGAAAAAGAGCTCGAGCGCGCGCTGGGTGCGGGAATCCTCGATGAGGTACGCACGATGGCAGGGCTCTTCGAGGTCGACGTACGCATCACCGGCGAAATTTCCGTCGCCCCGCCGCAACCTATGCGGGGGACGTCGACTCTGGCGATCGGCGCGTCGGTCGGCCACTACAACTGCACCGCGGGCTCGGTCGGTTTCTTCGCGCAAAGCCTCTCCGAGAGTACGGTCGGTTTCGTGTCGAACAATCACGTGATCGCCGACTGCGACTACGGCAAAGACGGCGACGACGTCCTCCATCCGGGCCCGTTTGACCACGGCGACCGCTCCAGGGACGTGGTCGCCGAACTGGTCAGCGGATATCCACGGCTGCAGAAAAACGGCGCCGTCGTCGACGCCGCATTCGCGCGTCTGCGCGACGGCATCGAATACGACGCCTCGAGTATCGGCGCCTCGCTGAAGCTGAAGCCACTGCTCGTCCCGCTGTTCAAACAACGCGAAGTGCTCAAGCTCGGCCGCTCGACGCAACTCACGCGCGGAAGGATCAGCGCCTTCGCCCTGCAAAATGTCGACGTGGAGTACCCGAAGCTACAAACGAGGATTGCCTTCGACCGGCAAATCGAAATCGTGCCGGCGGTCGAGGGGGAGCGCTTCTGCGAGCCCGGCGACAGCGGCTCGCTGGTGGTCAATCCGAACGGACATCCGATCGGCCTCCTCTTCGCGGCCAACCGAGACGGCAGTTTTGCCTACGCCAACCCGATCGACGACGTCCTGCGCGAACTGGACGTGCGTTTGCTGACATGAAGCCTGGCACGCTGGCCGCCGCGGAGGCCGCCAAAGACGTACTCGCGGCCGCGCTGGCAGAGCTGCCGGAGTTGCGGGGGATCGGCATCGCGCTGCTCGACGACGGCTTCGGTGTGAAGGTGAATCTGAGTGTTGAGGTCGCGGCCGGCACCGTGCCGGATGACGTCGACGGCGTTCCAGTGGTCGTCTCCGTCATCGGCGCGGTGCGGCCGCTATAGCTCAGCAACAGCCGGTGTTCGAGCACTCCACGTAGAGCCCGATCGGGCCGCGGCCGGTGAACATCGGGTTTTGCGACTGCAGCTCCGTCAGTTGGTGCGACGGCGCGGGCAGGTTCGTGAGCGACACCGGGTTCGAACTGAGGACCTCGTAGATCTTGAAGTGCGGCGCGTGCTGGGTCTCTCCGTCGCGGTAGACGCCTTTGGCCATGTTGCCGATGGCGATCTCGGCACCTGCTTTCGCCCGGATCGTACGCGACGGCCCGCCGTTGCGCGGCGTCACGGTGATGGTGATGCTGCCGTCGTGCGGCACCTCGAGTTGTGAAATCAGTGCATCTCCCTGCGGAATCCGATACGCCGCGAGCGTACCGTGCCGGATCGGGATGCGCGCGACCGTCGGCGCGGCGTCGGGATCGATCACGAAATTCGGATCGATCTGGCGCAACTGCGGCAGCTTTCCTTCGTGCTCGCTGACGTCGAGCGTTCCACTGACGCTGGTGCCTTCCAGCGTCACATCACACGAGTCCAGTGGAAAGACGCCGGGCTCTTCGAGCTCCGAGCTGCTCCAGCCGCTGGCGTCCTCGATCCAGTCTTCGTGTACGACGATCGTTCCGTAGTGTGGGTCGATGCCGGCGCCGGGGTTCCGGCCGTCGGGGAGAAGCGCGAGACGCGCTCCTGATTCGCGATAAAAACACACGAGTCCCGCGAACTGCACTTTGTAGGGCATCAGTTCCTCCTGTCGTTCAAGTTCCGATGATCTGGACGGCGGCCCAGACAGCGGGGGATTCGTCGGGCCGGTGAATCCATTCCAATTGCACCGCGCGCAGTGCGTCAGCCGGGGGCAGACCTCGCAAGAGGTACTGGTGGAATCGCGGGAAGAATTCGGCCGCCGGAGCGTCTTCGATCGACCAGAGCGTCGCCACGACGTTGGGAATGCCGGCGGCGAGAAAGGCTCGTGCGACGCTGATGCTCGGTACGCCGGCACGGCCGTGGCCACGGGCGGTGCCGCATGCGGCGAGGACGACCAGGCGAGCTCCGTCGAACGGAGTCGCCGCGATCTCGCGAACGTCGAGAGAATCGTCGCGCGAGGTCACGAGCGCGCCGCCGCCGCTTTCGTCCGGAACGACTGCATGCCCAACGAAATGAAGTACGTCGGCGAGGGCGGTGCGCTGCCGCAGAAAATCGCCGAGCGGCGCTGCCGGCGCATACGTGACGTTGCTGCCGTACTCCGCGGCGATGGAGGCAATCTCGCGCTGCTGCGCGGTCAGGCGGCCGAGATCCCCTTCCCTTGCCGAAGGCCCGGCGATCATGAGCAGCCGTGACGAGCGGCCGAATCGCTCCTTGCGATGCAGGCCCCGCGAAAACACGGCCACACTCGGGGTGACGATGACCTTGTGCCGCTCGATCACGTACCGCCCGGCCGGATCGATCAGGGCGGCGAAGGGCACGAGCGCCAACGTGCCATCCGGCACGACGACAAGCGTCTTCGTGAATGCGATATCGGCGGCGACGGGTGCGAGCAGCCGGTCGTACAGCGCCGTCGCGACGCGCCGGAAGCTCTCAGTGTCACGCCGGCTCGCGCTGTCGACGAGACGTTCGACGTCGTGTGTGACGACGGAGCGCGACACCTGCTGCGTCACGGCGCGAACGCGATCATCTTCGACGATGAAGATGACCATCCGGTCGGCGAGTTGCACGTACTCGAGCACCACCGCGTCCGGAACGGAAGGACGCGCGGTCGGAACGCCGACGCCCATGGAGTCGAGTAGTTCCCGGGCACGTGCGCGCTCGGAGTACGCGAAGGCGCGCGTGGTGTCGCCGCTGTCGAGGGCGAGCACGACCGCTTCGTCGAACAGCTCGTCGACCGTCGCGAACATCCCCCACCGCTGATCGCCCGACGCAACCGACGCCCGTTGCTCTTCGAGCTCGCGGATGCCGGCTTCGAAGTCTTCGGCCGCACGATCGCGCTGCCCGGCAGAAACGTGTGCACGACCGCGGTACAAAAACAGTTCGGGCAGAAACATCCGCCGACCACTGCTCCGCTGGTAGCCGATCGCTCGCGAGAGCGCGGTGATGGCCTGCGAAGGCGAGCGCGCGAGGAATCCTTCGACCGCGAGACGCTCCGATTCGGCGCGCTCGCGCCGAGCGACGTCGCCAATCGATGGAATCATGGCACTGGCGCGCCTGAGGTCTTCCATGGCCCCGCGCTCATCGCCCATCCGGCCGAGAATGCTGGCCCGCAGCAGCAACGCGTGGGCGCGCATCAGCTCGTCGCCCGGCTGCCGCTCCATCTCCATCTGCAGATCGAGGAATGAGATTCCGACGGGCCAGTCCCGGCTGAGCGCCGCGCCGCGTGCGACGGAATACATCGCCACCTGAAGGCGCATGTTCGCCGTGCGCCCGAGCTCCTGCAGCGCGGCCAGGCGATGCGTCCACGCCTGCTGCGGCTCACCGATTCTGTCGTAGATCTCGGCGACGATCTCGCGAACGCTCATGGCGTGGTTGAATTCACCCAACGCCTGAAAGCCGGCCACGCTCTTGTCGAGCGACTCGAACGCGCGCCCCCAACGCGCTTTATTCGCGTACACGAGGCCGAGCTCCCAATGAATGCCCGCGGCGGTGGCGCGGAAGGCGGCAGGGGTCCGCCCCAGAAGGTCCTCGAGCTGCGTGCCCGCTTCGTCGATGCGCCCCTGCTCGTAAAGCGTGTTCGCCGCGAAATAGCGCGCCGCAAGCGCCATCGGGCTGCCACCCTCTTCGAATTTGGCTGCTGCCTGGCGATAAAGACGCTCCGCGGCCGGCGGACCGGCGGGACGCGCCGAAGCCTGCGCCCGCCGGAACAGGATGTGCGCATCGGCGACAGCCCTGCGCTCCTCGGGCGAGGCCTCGTCAATGGCCGCAACGGCGGCCCGCAGAAGTCCCTCCCCGCTTCGACGCGCCAGTTCCTCGCCGAAATCACGCGCGAGCCGCAGATGAACGGCGGCGCGGCTGTCGCCGGCGAGCTCCGCCGCCGCCCATCGGTTGAGGATCTCGCTCTCTCCCCATAGACGGCACTCCTGAGGAAATCGTCCGACGAGGCTGCGGCCGTCACTCTCCGGATCCTGCTCCAGCGCGGCGTAGATCCGATCGAGCTCGCGCCGAAAGTCTGCGGCCCCTCCGAGCGCACGGCGGTGCTGCTCCGCTTCACGTGCCCACGGGCTGTCGGCATCGACCGTGAGGTAACGCTGCCACGCCGCGCGCGCGGCGTCGCGGAGACCGAGGTGCTCGAGAATCAGCGCGCGATTGAAGAGCGCCTCCGGGAGCGCAGGATTGATGCGAAGCGCGGCATCGGCCGCGGCCAGTGCCTGGGCGAGCTTCGCTTTCTCGTCGTCCCGCTGAACGGCCTCCGTGAAACGAGCGGCAGCGAGATCGCTCCATACCGTCGCTTCCGAGGCCGATGCCGCAACGAGTGCCAGATCGGTGGCCGCCTGACCCGCAGATCCGGTCAGCAGCCGGGCCACCGCGGCGGCGTGCCGTGCAGGAGTGGACGAGTCGCCCTCGGTCTGCTCGATGACCTTGCCCGCGGCGCCGACGAGCTTCATCTGCGACGGCGGCGGAGTCTCGGCGCCACGCGTGGTCGGACGCAACGGCGCCCACGGAAAACCGCCGCTGACACGCGGCTCGAGATAACGGCCGTCCGTCGGACTGGCCGTGACCAGCGCGCGCATCGGTCCGCTCTCGCGATACGAGCGCACGCTCCAGAGCGAGAGATACCCGATGCCGGCCAGTGCGGCAGCCGCGGCGAGCCACACCGGGAGACGGCGTGACGTCGCCGGGGCGCGCAGTTCCTGCGATACCGGCTCGAGCCGCACCACCTCGGCCACCGTTCGGCGGCAGTCCCGGCATTCGCGCAAATGTTCCGTCGTCATCTCCAGCTCTGCTCCGGACAACTTTCCTTCCGCGAACGCGGCAAGCAGTTCGGGCTCGGGACAGGCGCTCGATTCGCGTTCCACTACGCGCGCTCCTCCGATGCCCTGTCCGCCTCTTCATTGTCGTTGGACGGACAGTCGTCTTCTTTTTTGAGATGGAAATCGAGCATAGCGCCATCCTGGCCGGTGAGGCCGTCGACGTCCTCGGCGCTGATGCCAGCTTTCAGCAGCGCGGATCGAAGTCCGGCGAAGTGCCGCCGCAGACGCCGATACACGGATTGCATGTCGAGTTGCAGCGCCAGCGCGATCCGAGGAACAGCCATGTCCTCCTCGAACCGCAATTGGAAGATCAACTGATCCTCCCTGGGAAGACCTTGAATGAAGCCGGAAACGACGGACGAGATCGTCGAGACGGTCTGCGCCTTCCCGATGTCCACAGGCGCCGGAGCGGCGGCGACAGGCTCGCATTCTTCGAGACTGCTCAGCTTCGGACGGTGTCGCGCGCGGAAGCGCACGGACATCTCCTCGAGCGCCGCCCGCGTCGTCCCGGGATGCCGCGCCGACAACTCGGCAAACGCCTCATCGAGTGATCGCATGTCCCTGACCAGCAGGCGCTCCAGGTCCATCGCCAGCGCGCCCATCCGTCTGGCCTCCGCCGAATTGCGCCACCGCCCCCACTCCAGGTCTCTGTAATCCTTCAGCAGCCGGGAGATGACGGTGGTGACAAATGTGCCGAAGGTGCTTCTACCTTCGAACTTCCGGATGATGGCGTAGTCGTTCTCGATGAATCGGAGCTTGACGAAAGCCTCGAAGTCTTCCGTCTCGCTCGCGTTCATCCGTCTCCCGCGACAGAGAGCGCGAATGATCTGCTCGATCAGCGGAAGCTGGTCGAGAAAGGTATCGCTCGGTTTCGGCATGGTAAGACGCGAAGAACGGTCCGCAGATCTCCTTCGGCGTGGCTGAAGCTCGTTTTCTCTCGGGGTGCTGCCGCGAGAATACACCAGGCATGAGTGGCTTACAGCATTCCACCCCGCAGGACGAAGGGCGTGCACGGAAGGGTGGCCGTACGGCGCGGCGGCATACGCTCATGAACGCCCCCGTCTGTCCCGTCTCGCTCCCCGCCAGGAGCAGGCCGGCCCGATCGTGCGCGTCTTATCCACCACCAGCCGGGCGATCGCACACGTCGACAGAGCGGCGGCAATCAGCAATGTCCACCTCGCGGTGACGCCGTGGTGCTCGAGCCAGCTCTCCTTTGCCGCATCGAACGGCACGATCGCCGGATCGAAGCGAGCCCCCGCTTCGAATTGAAAGACGACTCTGCCGCGATAGCGTCCGCTCCTGGTGAGGAGAGCCGCACCCGAGAGCGTCACGACGGCGGAATCCCCGGGGTCCAGACGAATCACGGACGGAGTCACCACCAGCGGCAGCGGTGACGCTGTACCGTCCAGGTGCAACGCGGCGGATCGGACATAGATGGTTCGAGGAGCGGCGGAACGGTTCGCGGCCGTGACCCACACTCGTACGTCACCCTGGCCGTTTACCGAGAGGCTCCCCTTTTCAGGACCGATGAGGTCGACTCTCGAGTTCAGGAGCTCGAGGAGTTTCGGGGCGAGGTCGGCGCGGCTTCGGCCGGCCTGCAGTTCGATGACCTTCAATGACTCGATTCCGGTCCGGCTCTGTGTCGCCATCTGTTCGACGAAGCTGCGCAGTGGCGGAGGCAGCCCGTTCGCCGGCGGAATCGTTACCAGTCCGAGCCGCAGTCGATTCTCCCGTAATCGCGTGATGAGCGCCGCCGGCGGACGCGGATCGCTGCACGATCGGTATTCCGGACTGCTGGACGATGCGCCCGTCGTGAACAGCAGAAACGTCTGCCGATGCGACGGATCGCCGTACGCCTGCAGGACGCGTCCGGAAAGCCGCCACATCTCGCAATAGTCGCTGAATGCGGAGCCACCGATCCATGGCCCATCCGCGGCTTCGGTGAGGTCGGGCCAGGAGCCGCGGTAGCGGATGACGCGCCGGACGTCGATCGCCTCGACCATTTCGCGCAGCACCTCGACGTCGCGCGTGCGGTGCGCAATGTCCATGACTCCATGCACGCGCGCCTCGGCATCGAAGGCCAGAAGGACGACACGGTCCCCATCTTTGAGGTAACGCGCGAAAAGATCCTGCGCGAAAGCCTTGACGGTCTCCAGTGAGCCGGCGGTGACCATCGCGCGCGACGTGTCGATCATCACAAAAACATCGTCGTTGCCGGGGCGGTCCCTGAGGCTCTCCCATCCGTCGGCTCGCGCCGTGAGAAATGGCACGAGCAGCAGGGCAACGACGACGACGCGGCGCACAGTCCGCACGCATCCTCCTTCTCTGCGCCCACGGGCGCGACGACCGATCCGGGTTTCTGATGGGACGGACTCAGGCGGAGACTTTTACGAAACCCGCCGCGCTCGAACGATTGAAAAAATAACGACGAACGTCCGTCACATAGACACACCAGCGCAATTGGCGGGAGAGAGGGATGTTCTTCTACGAAGATCTCGATTTACGTTTGTACTCGGACGGCGACCAGTTCGTCGTTCACGCACGGCACGGCTCGCAGACGGCAACCGAGCGCCTCGACCTCGATCAGGCGATATTCGGGGAGTTGCTGCACATCGAGGGTGCCGATGCACAGATGATTCACGACCGGGGCGGCGACCTCTTCAAGGCACTGATCCGGGGAAGCGTCCGCGACCTCTATCAACAGGGCCGCGGCCGCGCGATGACGAACGACCGCACCGGATTTCGCCTGCGGCTCATCTTCGACCCGCGCGACGTGCGCGTGCGACGTCTCATCGCCGTGCCGTGGGAGATCCTGCGCGACGGCTCGGCCGACGCGAGCGTGCCTGCTGCCTGCGACGCACGGCGCCCGGTCGTGCGGACCATCGAGACGGTCGAGCCGCCGCTCCCCGTCTCGGCCGGCCCACTGCAACGCGTATTGCTGGCACTCGCGAGTCCGAGCGGTCCTGGCGCATTGACCCTGCACGACGAATGCGCCTTTGTGGAGAACGCACTGGCCCGGACCGGCATCCGCCCGCGAATTCTGGTACACGCAACACGCGACACGCTTTTCGACACGATCGCCGATACCAACCCGCACGTGGTGCACTACATGGGGCATTCCGACATCGACGGCGAGACCGGCGACGGCGTGCTCCTCCTCGAAGACAGAAACGGCGACGAGGATCCTCTTCCCGGAACACTCTTCGCCGGCTTCTTCACCGGCAGGCACGCACCGCGCCTCGTGATCCTGAACTCCTGTCTGTCAGCGAGGCAGGGACGCGGACAGGCGTTCGCCGGCCTCGCCTTTTCACTCGTCGCCGCGGGGCTGCCGGCCGTGATCGCGATGCAGTCCAAAGTCGGAGACGAGAGCGCGGTCCGCTTCACCGAGCGTCTGTACAGCCGTATCAGTGACGGCGATCCGATCGAGGCGGCGGTTGCCGACGCGCGGCGTGCATTACGGAGCGCGAAGAAACAAACCACCGACTGGGCGGCGCCGGTGCTGTTCGTGCGCGACAGCGCCAGAAGCGCGCCTCCGTTGGCCGAGCAGCAGCCGCAGCCGGACGCGGAAGCCCCGCCGGCAGAGGACCGCACTGACGGCTTCCACATCACAGTGACGAACGGAAAGATAGGGACGCAGATCATCGGTCACACCAACTATATGAATCACTACTACGACCGCCAGCGCGGTGACGCATGACCCAGATCCCGGAGGAGCGGCCGGTCGCAGAACCGGCTCCCACGCCGAGCGGTGCTGCCGAAACACCAGACGAGTCGCGAGGCGAATCGCCGAATGCACGTATCGGCATCAACAACGGCGACGTCGGGAATCAGCAGAACGCCGGCACGATCAACAACAATTATTTTCGAGGTAAGCACAGACGCCCGGTCCGCGAGCTCCTCCAGCGTCTGCCGAGGCTGTCGGCGTCATTGCATGCATACCGGCACCCCCTTCACGACGAGATCGTGAAGGAACTCGAAGAACATCGGATCGTCGTTCTGACGTCGGACAGAGATGCGGCCTTCGTAGCAGGCCATGCGCTCGCGAATGATCCGAACT